>NZ_JBRKIT010000028.1:0-337290 GCF_052983395.1 Sinomicrobium halophytocola | reverse complement strand
TGTCTCGTCCTGAAATAGCGTTACACTAAAATGAAAGTGTAATGAAAAAAGAACCACAGACGACTTATGTAAAGCGCACACAGAAAGACTATACGATGTCTTTTAAACTTCGAGTAGTGGGCGAAATAGAGCGCGGAGAGCTTACCCGATCACAAGCGTTAAGCAAATATGGGATTCAGGCTAAATCGACTATAGTGGATTGGTTGAAAAAATATGGTAATTTTGATTGGGATAATCAAAGTTATAACCCCATGCCCAAGAGTCCAGAACAACGAATCATCGAGTTAGAGCAAAAAATAAAGCTCTTAGAAAAACAGAAAGCCCGTGCAGAGCATATCGCCGAACGAGCAGACAAAAAGGCTATTTTGTTCGATATGATGATAGAGCTTGCTGAAAAAGAATATAACATTCCTATCAGAAAAAACTCCAAACCCAAGTAATCGATATGTTTAGGGCATATTATGATGAAAGTATCTCATCGACCTGTGAGTTACTTGGGGTCAGCAGGCAGGTGTATTACAGAGCAATTACATCCAGAAAAAAACGGCAAGCCACGGCCGAAAAAGTCCTCGAACTGGTCAAAGAGGTCCGTATGGAACTTCCTAAGGTTGGAACAAGGAAGCTGTACCATATCTTACAAGACCCCTTACAAGATCTGTCCGTAGGGAGGGATCGTTTATTTGCTATACTTAAGGCTAATCATTTGTTGATAAAGCACAAGCGAAGTTACCATATAACCACCAACTCGCACCATCGCTTCAAAAAGCATAAAAACCTGATCGAAGATAAGGTTATTGATAGACCAGAACAACTATGGGTAGCGGATATTACCTATATAGGAACCAGGCAAAACCCCATGTATTTATCGCTTATCACAGATGCATATTCCAAAAAGATTGTTGGATACTCCCTATCCAATACCTTGGAAACAGATAGCTCTGTTAAAGCATTAAAATTTGCTATTAAAAACAGAAGTTACCCTAAAAAGCGATTAATACATCATTCCGACAGAGGTTTTCAATATTGCAGTAAAGAGTACCAGAAAATATTGGCGAAAAACCACATAAAATGCAGTATGACTGAATCCTATGACCCTTATCAAAATGCTGTTGCCGAACGTATCAATGGTATTTTAAAGCAGGAGTTCTTGATCGATATCCAAAAGTTAGATATCAATACCGTGAAACAAATCGTGAAACAAAGTATCGCTATTTACAACGCAAAAAGACCACATCTGTCATGTGCTATGAACACGCCAGAAGACATGCACAAACAAAATGAAGTAAAAATAAAATCGTACAAAAAGAAAATATCCCATCAAACGATCGTTTGATGGGATATTTAGTATTTTTAATCCTGTTAATCCTGTAACGCTTTTTTAGGACGCTACATTGAAAAATATATATAACGCTTGATTAAGATCTGTGTTTAGTTTCTCTTCGTTCCGGTCTTTCGGATCTTTCCGGTCTTGGCAGTAACGCTTTTCTGGATACTTTGGGTTTTTTTGTCCTCGGGTCGAGGCCAAAGTATTTTACTTCGAAGACATCTCCCATGTTAACTACATCAGATACATTTTCCGTACGTTCCCAGGCAAGTTCAGATACGTGCAGTAACACTTCGTTTCCGGGAGCTTCAGTAAATTCAACTACAGCACCGAAATCGAGCATTTTGATCACCTTTACTTCATAAACCTTGCCGACTTCCGGTTTGAACAACAAAGAATCAATTTTTGCCAGAACGGCATCGATGCCTTCCTGGTTGGTTCCCAGGATCTCAACAATACCTTGCTCATCCACTTCGTTGATAACGATGGTCGTATCCGTAGTTTTCTGTAATTCCTGTATCACTTTTCCACCAGGGCCGATCAGGGCACCGATAAAGTCTCCCGGAATTGTTCTGGTAACAATTTTTGGAGCGTGAGGTTTTACTTCTGCATTAGGCTGAGCAATGGTATCCGTTAGTTTTTCCAGGATGTGTAAACGTCCTTCACGGGCTTGCTTTAAGGCTTGTACCAAAATTTCATAAGGCAAACCTTTTATTTTAATGTCCATCTGGCAGGCAGTAATTCCATCTGCGGTTCCGGTCACTTTAAAGTCCATATCTCCCAGATGATCTTCATCTCCCAGTATATCGGACAATACCGCATGGCGTTCACCGTCTGAAATAAGTCCCATAGCAATACCGGATACCGGCTTTGTCATCTGGATACCTGCATCCATAAGCGCCATAGTTCCGGCACATACGGTTGCCATAGAAGAAGAACCGTTGGATTCGAGTACTTCTGATACTATCCGAACGGTGTAAGGGTTCTCTTCCGGGATCATTCCTTTTAATGCGCGTTGCGCCAGGTTTCCATGACCGATCTCACGACGGGAAGTACCCCTTATCGGGTAAGCCTCACCGGTACAGAACGGGGGAAAATTATAATGCAAATAAAAGTTTTCTTCTCCCTGTTGTGTCGGCAGATCGATAATATTCGCCTCCCTGGAAGTTCCGAGTGTTACCGTTGCCAGCGCTTGTGTTTCTCCCCGAGTAAAAATCGCCGAACCGTGTACGGAAGGCAGATAATTTACTTCACACCAGATAGGGCGGATCTCATTGGTCTTTCTTCCGTCTAAACGAATGCCTTCGGAAAGCGTAAGTTCTCTTACGGCTTCTTTTTCGGTTTTTTTGAAATAGCTCTTGATCAAGCTTTCGTTCTCTTCCAGTTCCTCTTCACTAAAGAGGGCTAATACTTCGTCTTTTACTGCAGAAAATGCTTCACTACGTTCTTTTTTGCCATAGCCGCTTTTTGCAATATCGTATATTTTCCGGTATGCTGCTTCGTGAACTTTTTCAGCGATTGCATCGTCAGTCTTCTGAAGAGTGTATTCCCTGACCGGTTTTTTGCCGAAAGCTTCTGCCAGTCGTAATTGGGCTTCACACTGAACTTTGATGGCGTCGTGAGCAAACTGAATGGCTTCTGCCATTTCTTCTTCGGATATCTCTTTCATTTCGCCTTCCACCATCATTACAGAATCCGCAGAGGCACCGATGATCATGTCAATATCAGATTCTAATAATTGACTACGGCTCGGGTTAAGGACAAACTTGCCGTTTATCCTGCCCACACGTGCTTCAGAAATAGCACATTCAAAAGGAATATCAGACAATTGAATAGCAGCAGATGCAGCCAAACCGACTAAGGCATCTGGCATAACTTCTTCGTCATGTGACATCAACTGGATCATCACCTGGGTTTCCGTTCTGTAATCGGATGGGAATAATGGACGTAATACACGATCCACGATCCGCATTGTCAGGATCTCCCTGTCGCTGGGTCTCGCTTCTCTTTTAAAGAAACCACCCGGATAACGACCTGCGGCTGCAAATTTTTCTCTGTAGTCAACGGTTAACGGAAAGAAATCCATTGTACTTTCATTGTAAGACGATACTACGGTACAAAGTAACATTGCATCGCCCATTTGTACAACAACAGACCCATGGGCTTGTTTTGCCAGCTTTCCTGTTTCTATGGAAATGGTCCTGCCATCTCCTAAATCAATAATTTCTTTTTTTACTTCAGGAATCATAAATTCTTTTTAATTAATTATACAAAGGGTTCCCGTTTGTAACGGGGTAGTTGTGTTGTTGTAGTTAACCCAATGAAAATTACTTTGCCCTGAGAAATGTCCCGGATAAAACCGGGTATAATAAAACAAAAAAGAGGCACTAAGGCCTCTCCCGGAATTATTTTCTAAGTCCTAATTCTTTTACAATTGCACGATATCTTTCGATATCTTTTTTCTTGAGGTAATCAAGCAGGCTTCTTCTTTTACCTACCAGGCTAACCAATGCCCTTTCGGTGTTAAAGTCTTTACGGTTTCTTTTCAGGTGTTCCGTAAGGTGAGATATCCTGAAAGTGAACAGGGCTATCTGGCCTTCTGCCGAACCGGTGTTATTTCCGGAACCTCCGTGTTTTTTAAAAATGTCTTCTTTTACTTCTTTGCTTAAATACATGCCAATATTATTTAAATGATTCTTATGTATTGAGATAGCTCGTCTATCAGGGCGCAAATATAGGGTAAATAGTTGTAATATTTATGTTTTGTAATAAAAAAGTAGAGACGCAGTACATTGCGTCTCTATTTCGTATTTCTTACCTGTATTGCGATAGTAATTACGACCGTACCTCCTGGTTAAGAATAAGATCCAGGTAGAGATTGATGTTTTTCTTCAGGTCTTTGCGATGGGTTATAAAGTCGAGGAAACCGTGTTCCTGAAGAAATTCGGATGTTTGAAATCCCTGGGGCAGATCCTGACCGGTAGCTTCTTTTACCACTCTGGGACCTGCAAAACCGATAAGCGCTCCAGGTTCGGCGATGTTAATATCACCCAGCATGGCATACGACGCTGTTGTACCCCCGGTAGTGGGGTCCGTACAAAGCGAAATGTATGGGATCCGGGCTTCGGCAAGTTGTGCCAGTTTAGCGGATGTTTTGGCCAGCTGCATCAGTGACAGGGCTGCTTCCATCATCCGTGCTCCTCCGGATTTGGAGATCATCAGGAAAGGTACATTGTTCTTAATGGAATAGTCTATGGCCCTCGCGATCTTTTCTCCGACCACACTCCCCATAGAGCCTCCTATAAATGCAAAGTCCATACAGGCAATAACAAGGTCCTTACCCATCGATTTTCCGACTGCGGTACGAACGGCGTCTTTCAGGTTTGTCTTTTCCTGGGCTTCCTTAAGGCGGTCCGTATATTTTTTGGTATCGACAAACTTCAACGGATCCTTGGAAGTCAGGTTAGGGTCCAGTTCTTCGAATTTATTACCGTCAAAAAGAATGGAAAAATACTCTTTACTACCTATTCTTACGTGATAATCGTCTTCCGGGCTGACGTAAAAGTTTTTCTCCAGTTCCTCGGCTCCGACAATTTTTCCTGTGGGGGACTTATACCAAAGTCCTTTGGGAGTGTCTTTTTTTTCTTCCGTTGTGGTCTGGATACCTTTTTCTTTTCGTTTGAACCAAGCCATGTTTTTATTTTTCGTTATGTAAGTATTGTTGAGTTGTCCGTTTACCGGGCTTTTCTGTGGTGCAAGTTATAAAATCTGCACGACAATACATTAAACCCGGTAAGCGGCTGTACTCGTCAGCTTGTTTAGAGCATGTTTAAAAAGAATTCAATTGGCTAAAAAAATGCCCTTTTTGCCCCATATTTTGTCTTTTTCTCGCCCCATAGCTACGGCTATGCTCCCGATAATCATCGGGATCAAAAAAGCCTTCATATGGAACAAAAATCATCATTTTTCGCTACAATCAATCCTTTTTAAACATGCTCTTATAAGGTATTTACATTATTCAGGTCTTCGAATGCCTTTTTCAGCCTGGCAATAAAGGTTTTTTCTCCTTCACGTAACCATACCCTCGGATCGTAGAATTTTTTGTTGGGTTGATCGTCTCCTTCCGGGTTTCCTATCTGGGCTTGCAGATAATCTTTTTTACCCTGGATATAATCTCTTATACCTTCCAGGAATGCATACTGAAGGTCGGTATCAATATTCATTTTAATAACACCATAACCGATAGCCTCACGGATCTCTTCCAGGGTAGACCCGGAACCTCCATGGAATACAAAGTCTATGCTGTTTGCAGGTACATTGTATTTTTCGGATACGAACTCCTGAGAGTTTTTCAGTATTTTGGGAGTAAGTTTTACATTCCCCGGTTTGTATACGCCGTGAACATTACCAAAAGCAGCGGCTATGGTAAATTTAGGACTTACTTTCATCAGTTCTTCATAAGCGTAGGCTACTTCTTCAGGTTGTGTATAGAGTTTGGAAGAATCCACGTCCGTGTTGTCCACACCGTCTTCTTCACCACCGGTAACACCGAGTTCGATCTCCAGAGTCATACCCATTTTGCTCATGCGCTCCAGGTATTTTTTACAGGTTTCAATATTCTCTTCGATAGGTTCTTCCGAAAGATCTATCATGTGAGAACTGAAAAGTGGTTTTCCTGTTTCTGCGTAGTGTTTTTCACTGGCATCCAGCAGCCCGTCGATCCACGGCAACAGTTTTTTTGCACAGTGGTCCGTATGCAGTATAACGGTAGCCCCGTAAGCTTCCGCAAGTTCGTGTACATGTTTAGCCCCGGCAACAGCCCCGAGTATCGCGGCTTTTTGCCCGTCATTGGAAAGTCCTTTTCCGGCATTGAACTGGGCCCCTCCGTTCGAAAATTGCAGAATGACCGGAGAGTTCAGTGTTGCTGCGGTTTCCAGTACGCCGTTTATGCTATCCGAACCTATTACGTTTACGGCAGGCAAAGCGAACCCTTTACTTTTTGCATAGGCAAAAATCTCCTGTACCTCATCTCCGGTAGCTACCCCGGGCTTAATGTTATGACTCATAGTTTTTAAGTTTTCCAGAATTTGAAATTAGTAAAAGGCAAAAATAATAAATTTCAACGGCTAAAACCCAAAATAGGATTCTAAATTAGCACCTGGAAGGTCTATGGGATATGTAAGGAAGAAATATACTGCTCAGAAAGGATAATTGATACCTATATTATAAACGGCATTACCAAAGTTGTAGTCCCTGAACCAGCGTCTGGACATTTGTTCGGCCGGATTATAAGTCTTGAATCCGGTATCGAGACGAATAACAAAGAAACCGAAATCGTATCGCAAACCGAAGCCGGTTCCGAGAGCGATGTCTTTTAAAGAAGAGATGCCGGAAAAAATGGCTTCTTCATCCGCAACATCATCCAGGGCATTCCATATATTTCCCGAATCGGCAAACAGGGCGCCGTTAAGGCTTCCCATAATATTAAAGCGGTATTCCAGGTTTATGGCTATTTTGAGGTTAGCTTCGTTAAAATCATTCCGGGCATCAGTTCTTCCGGGACCTAAAGAGTAAGGCTGCCATGCCCGGTTATCGTTGGTCCCCCCGGCAAAATAACTCCTGGAAAAGGGAATGTTGGTGGCATTGCCGTAGGGAATGGCAAAGCCGAAGAAACTCCGGAATGCGAGGATACCTTCCCTGGATATCTGCATGTGTTTTATAAAATCGAGCTCTGTTTTTACGTATTGGGAGTACTGTACATCAAACACAAGTTTCTTACCGTTTTCGTTTTTGTTGAACTCAATGATTTTAGAAACGGCGGACAAGAAGTTACCCGCAGTCTCCAGTTTGACTTTAAACTGGGAAAAAGTATTGTCACTGGTCCCCCGGCGTGTGTTTTTGGTATAGGTGAAATTGGAGGCAAAAATAAGGTTATTGGCGCTGAGCCTTCTTCTTCGTTCGTCTATACTCGATATGGTCCGGTAATCATCTGAGTTGGGAGTCAGCCCGGTGACCTGTCCGGACAGGGCATCCTGGGTAAACTGATTTGTCCCTTCCGGAATGAGGAGATTTCCGCTATCGTCATAGTAGGCGGGGTCTACTGTGTACCTCTCGGATATATTGTTTAGCCTCTCGTAGCTATTCTGGTATACCGTGAAATAACGGTCTATGTTCAGATTCCGTATAAACTCTATGTTCATCAGCTCGAAGATGTGTTTCTTCTGGAAGGATGGTGTCCAGTTATACCTCAATATGGTATTAAAACTCTGTTTGTCGAGTCCTATGTTTTTCTGAAAGGAGCTACCTACGGATATGCGTGTTTGGGGCAACATATATTTCGGAATAAATTTCCTGGTGTCGAACAGGAAAAATATCCTGGGAAAATTGAGCCGGATGTCGCCGCCGAATTCGGAAATATTGAAAAACCTGTCATTGGGATTGCTGGCTTCTCTTGATGATCCCACGGTACCCCTAACAGAGACCTCCAGGGTCTCCGCTCCCCGGAAAACATTCCGGCTTATGAGTGACGTGCTGAAAGAAACACCGATATCCTGGATGTTGGAGTGCGATATGTCCGTATTGAGACCAAGTGAGAATTTAGGCCGGTGTGTCAGGTAGATATTGGTATTTAGCTGGTCGTCTTTTCCGGAGACATACAGGTATTCTATGTTAGGGTATTTAAAAGTGTTTAAGTTACTTATTTGCCTGTAGGTACGCGTACGGTCTATTTCGCGGTATATATTCCCGGGAGATATGCCAATAGCATCTGCAAGTGCTTTCGGTTTATAGCGAAGCTTATCACGAAAGTAAATGGTGAATTTATCATAGGAGATGGAGTCGAGCGAATCCCGGTCTATGCCAAAAGTATAGTCTGCATAAATATTTACGTTCTTGATGCGGTGTATTTTATACGGGATCTCCCGCAGGGAATCCCCGTCTCTCTCATGGCGGTTATCAATCTGTATTTCTACCGGCATTTTGTAATCGTCATTAGCTACCAAAGTATCGCGGAGCACATTAAAGCGAATGGAAGAATTGGGCTGGAACTGGTATATTCCGGAATTGATGAGAATAGAATTTATACGTTCCCTTTCCGCTTCAAAATGGGTCAGGTCAAATTGCTCCCCTTTTTTTATCAGCTTTCGGGCATCGTACCGGGCATAAATGGAATCTACGTCCTTCGATTTTATTTTCTTGGTTATGCTGTCTACAAAATACGGTTTCCCGGTAGCAACGTGGTAACTTACTTCCCCTCGTTTTTTCTTTTTGGGTACGGAATCAACGGAATAGGTCACCTTATTGTTGAAATAGCCTTTACTGTTGTAATACAGATTGAGCCGTTCTTTCGACTTGATTGCTTTCGATTCGTTGATAATCACGGGGGCTTCGCCGGTTTCTTTCAGCCATTTGTTAAACCCGGATACGGACCTCCCCAGTTCCAGTACCTGCTTTTCAGACAATAGGCGAGTCAGGTGTTTTTCTCTTTTTTCCTTTCGGTGCAACCATGCCAGGTAAGCCGAATCGGATTTGGGCGTGGCCATGTTGTAAATATGGAGTTTCAGGTTAAATCCCAGCAGTGAACTGTTGGAATGCTGTAAAATAAGATTGCGAAGCGTTTCATCTGTTTCCTTTTCCCCGTTTACATAAATATTGTTTTTGGTCAAAAGCAGTTGATCGTCATTCACTCTTTTTACCGCATTACACGATGCTATAGACAGTATTAAAAAGATTACCGCTATTTTTGTGATCAGAGTTTTCAATGGAAAAAAGAAAGGTTTAACAGATTATCGATCCAAAACACATAAAATACATGCCTTTGCAATTAAGCAAAAACAAAGATGAAAAAATTTTGTGTGAATTCCTCCCGGAAAATAGGGTCACAGCCTAATTTTTACCGAATAACCTGAAGTCGGTTCCGGCTTTATAGGGAAAAATACACGATAACGGATGGTTAGCAAGAGCGAAATTAAACTAATAACGGGTTTACACCAAAAAAAGTACCGCAGTATAAACGGAATGTTTGTGGCGGAAGGAGTAAAAGTCATTACAGAACTATATGAGGCCGGAGTGACAATGAGGGAGTTGTATACGACAGATGCCGGTCGTTTTGCCTTTGCGGCAGACTTTGTCCGGGAGATTTCGGACCAGGAACTGAAAAAAATAAGCCAGTTGAAAACCCCTAATAAGGCGCTGGCGCTTTTTGAGATCCCTGAAGCAAGAAAGGCAGGAAATTCCGGTCTTGTACTGGCTTTGAACGATATACGCGACCCCGGTAACCTGGGGACCATTATCCGGTTGTGTGACTGGTTCGGGATTGAAGACCTGGTATGTAGTATGACTACCGTAGATTGCTATAATGCCAAGGTGGTACAGGCGACTATGGGATCACTGGCCAGGGTGAATATTGTTTATACTGAACTGGAAACCTATATTGGTGAATCCGGACTACCGGTTTTTGTTGCCGATATGAACGGGGAAAACATCTATGAAGCAGCTCTCCCGCAAAAAGGTATCCTGGTGATGGGAAACGAAGCTAACGGGATATCGGGAGAGATCCGGTCTCTGGCAGATCGTATGGTCTCCATTCCCCGTTTTGGTCGTATACAGGAGACCGAAAGTCTTAACGTAGCTACAGCCACAGCTATACTTTTAAGTGAATTCCGGAGACAAGGGAGCAGGAGTTGATGAGTCTTGATATTCGGAGTTTTGTAGCGTAATTTTTACAACACATTTATTTGATTCTCCGAATGCTTAATCGATTGTTATAAAGTTGATTAACTAACGACTCCCACTAATGTCTACTAAAAATGAATATGCGTTCTTTGCACTCCTTGTACGCCATAGCTTTCCATCCTTTTTTATGACGTGACGATTTGAATTGTATGAATGGCACTTCCCTTGCTACTTCACCAGGTACGGACAGGTTTTCAAAACTCTGCCCATCTTCAGAAGACCGGGGTACTCATCATAAGCGTATTTCTTTTCCATACCCTCCTGTACCGGGACCCACAGAAAAACGCTCCGTTTCTTTCCGCTTTAAAGGCCGGAAAACGGTCATTTAAGGGATTGTGTATATGCCGAACCGGGTCCGGTATGCGGCTTATCTGTTTCTTTTAACCGCTTACCGGGTTACTTATGATATCATATACAACTGCTTTAGTCGCTAACCGGGTTATATTTACGGCTTAAGGGAACGGGTGTGAAATCCTAAGGGATCCGGTTTGCGGCATACACAGTTCCGTTGACTGTTTACCGGGTTACCTGTGAAATCATACGCAATTGCTCAGGCGGCTAACCGGGTTTTGTTTGCGGCGTAAGGGAATGGGTACGCGGCCTAAGAGATTTCGTTTGCGGCATACACAGTTGCGTTGACCGTTTACCCCCTAGCTTGTGAAATCACAAGCAATTGCTTAGGCAACTAACCGGGTTGTGTTTACGGCTTAGGGTAATGGATATGAAATCGTAGGGGATCCTGTTTGCAACATACGCAGTTCCGTTGACCGCTTACCGGTTTGCTTGTGATATCATAAGCAAACCGGTTCGGTGTAAACACAATCCCTTAAATGGCAAAAACCGGCTCCGGATTATCCGGCCGGGGATACGATATGACGGTCGGGCGGCAAAGGCAGGCATATCTTTACAGGCAGGCTACCCGTCCCGAAGTTGCCGGGAAACCGGCGGTGGTGCCATCCGTTTGACAGTTATATCCCTACCGGCATCCCACCGGCAGCGATGCTTTTGGTTGTAGCCCGGGGGTTTTACCGAACGGGGACTGGGAAGTCAGAGATATTCGCAATACCAGAAGGAGTACATTCCGTATCCGGATTTCCAAGGTGATAATAGCCTATTACTCAACAGTAATAATACATGATAACCGGAGAGTGGATCGTTTAACTTACGAAACAGTACTAACTCCGGATACCTCGCTACCGGACAAAGTAGCTGTAAAAAGAACTGCTTGGAAATACAGACTACCATTATCTCAAAGAACACAAGTGTAAATATATGAAAATCAAACTCCCATAAGTGGGCGCCAGCCAACAACCCCTAAGCTGATCAACTCCAGGACTAAAAAAGCTCCTCAATCCTTTCCCCGGTTGAAAAGAAACCCCAGGGGCAGAATTAAAAAAAGAAAGAAAAACTTGCCGGTCACCACGCCGATAATGGTCAGGGCCGCAGCTATAAGCATGATGATCTGAGATGTTTTTTTGTTTTTGAACATGATAAGCGGTCAATTAGATGTAATGTACAGGTCCATCTTCTCAGTTTCAAAAGTATTGCTTTTTGCAGGATAACCCAAGCGAGGGGCGCATACATTTTGATGATCTTTCTCCGCGGGTATCTACCAATAGAAACCCTCCGGGATGATTATATCCGGGAGGGTTACTTTATAAAACCATACTTTATTTAATTCCTGCTGCGCGACGTTGTGGTTTGTCTGCCGGTGCTACCGGAAGTCCGTGTTGCAGCATTGCTCTGTCTGCTGGCCGGAGTGCCGGTTTGTACTCTCGTCGTATTTTGTGAAGCAGCCTTGGTCTTGCTTCGGGGTGTTGTATTGTTTCTGCTCGCATTGCTGTTTACACTGTTTGTCGAACGGCTCTGCCGTGCAGTGGTACCGGTACTTCCCGATGTGCTTGAGGAAGTACTGTTCCTTCTTTCGGTAGCAGCGGTTGTACTGCTACGGTTTGTACTGTTCCCGGTCGTAGCGGAACTGTTACGCTTTGTGGTAGGCGCAGTGTTATTTTCCATACTGCTCCTACTTGCTTCGGCTCCGGTAGCAGAGTTTCGTCTCGCAGTGTTGCTATTGGTATTTGCAGTGGCAGAAGTCCTCCTTGTGGCGGAAGCATTGTTCCTCAAAACCGTATCATCTCTTCTGTAGGTAGTGCTATTAGTGCTATTTCTTCTCTCCGTATTGCTATACGACTTGTTTATAGCAACCCTTCCGTCCTGATAGTGCATCCTGCTCCCCGGCAGGTAAAAATCCCTTCGGCTGTTGGAATAGGACCTGCTGTTTGCGTAATGGGACTTATGATAGGTATAATTATATCGTACCGGGGTGTAATATCTTCGGTACGGAGTGGTGTAAACCACACTATATGTATAGTAAGGAATCGTGTAATAGGTATGCCACGGTCTGTAAACATACGTTCTGTTAAGCGCGTTTATGTATCCGGTATAATGCGTATAGTGACCGAAATTGTCATAATGTACCACCAGTCCGCCTATCTGAGTAAGATAACGGTCGTTATAACGGATAAATACATTCCCGGCCCTCATAATACGACCGTAATCGTCATAGTAAACAGGGACATTTTCTATCTGGATCACGGCTCCGTAGTTATCGTATTGAACATACGGATCGTAGTTATAGCCCGAATTAAAATTTATGGCTACACCGGGAGAACCGATACTTATCTGTGTTCCCCCGCCACCCAGGTAGGCAAAATCGAATTGTCCGTCCGGAAAAACGGAAAACTCTATATTACCCTCTACGAAAATAAAGGAATCGCCGGTATACGAACGAAAATTATCTGAGGTTTCTGTCGCTGCTTTTATACCCGTACCCAGGAGCATAGAAGCCAATAGTATAAATATATTTTTCATAACGTCAATTTTTAAAGGGTTAGTAATTGTTTGTTGTGGCCACAATTACTTCACAGCAATGGTATACCAAAGGTTGTGCCAAAAATAATGGCGTTGCGTAACTGTTTGATATTCAAGTTTTAATTTTTGAACCGTAGAGATATACATTTAAGGAGCATTCTCCGGATTACTTCTTTTTACATAGAGAAGAAGGGGAAGTAACCCGTTTCTGTTTTCATGCTAAATTTCATGTCTTTATCGGAAGATGGTGCTGTTTCATGAAAATAAATTCTCTCAAAAACATAATAATTCAATAAATAGCAGAAAAAAATATGTAATCGGTAATTATTGTATTGTTTTTTATTTACATTTGTATAATGTTCATATGTATGAACATATTAACATCAACCTATAACTTTTTCACAATGACACCATATAAAATCAGGCTTTGGAGTATCGGTTTATTTTTCTGTCTGGTTCATTTCGCAAAGGGGCAGACGGGAAACATAGCGGGTGAGGCAAAAATATCCGCTTCTACCGCTTTATCCGAAATGTTTCTTCCCGAAAATGTAGCGGACGGGATCATTGGAATTCCGGGAACAGGGGAGTGGGCTTGTGAAGGTGTTACTACGGATTGGGGTTATATACGTTTTCCATGGATAGAACTTCGGTGGGACAAACCCAGGAAAATAAATCGTATCGTTTTATACGACCGTCCTTCCGAAAGCGAATTTACTGCAGGGGGAAAACTGGTTTTCAGCGACGGAAGCCTTATTTGGGTCAACCGTATACCGGATAACGGGGAAGGCAAAGAAGTAAAGTTCGATACCAAAACCGTGGACTGGGTGAAGTTCCGGGTGACGGATGGCAACGGTAAAGATCTCGGGCTGTCTGAAATAGAGGTGTTCGCAGCCCCGGAAGATAATAATGATTTTGTCTCATGGGTAGATCCTTATATAGAGACCAATCGCGGGCGGTACCTGTTTTTTATTACCGGGTCCAGGCCGTTCGGTATGGTAGGGGCAGCTCCTTTAACCCGCAACAAGAACCAGAACGGGGGTGGCTATAACTATAACGACGAATACATCCTGGGGTTTGAACAGATACACAGCTGGATGCTGGGCGGCCTGGAGATTATGCCGGCCCCGGCGGTTATAGATCCTACCCAAGGGCAGGAGGGATGGAAGTCGGCATTCCGTCATGAAGATGAGGTCGTACAGCCCGGATACCAACGGGTCTATTTAAGCGATCACCACATATGGACTGAACTAACCGCTACCGAACGGGTGAGTTTTTACCGTTTTCGTTTTACCCGGGATATGGAAGCCCAGGTATTGACCAATCTCGGCGGATATGTCAGTAATGTACAGATGGAAAATGCCCGTGTCTCGCGTGTGTCAGATACGGGAATTGAAGGATATTTCAGCACCACAAAACGTTTTTGGGGCGGCCCGAAAGATGTTAAGGTGTTTTTTGTAGCCGAATTCGATAAACCTTTTCAAAGGTTGGATGGCTGGACGGGTACGAAGCGAATCAAAGATATTCGGGAGATAGAAGGGGACAGTACCGGGATTACGGCGATCTATAACGCTGTTGCCGGGGACGAGCTGCAAATGAAGATCGCTATTTCCTATACCAGTGTAGAGAACGCCAGGAATAACCTGGATACGGAATGTCCGCATTGGGACTTCGATAAGGTTCACAGCGAATCTGTAAAGATATGGAACGATTGGCTCGGAAAAATAGAGGTAAAAGGAGGAAGCAGGGAACAAAAGGTTAAATTTTATACCGATCTGTGGCATGTGCTTCTCGGCAGGCAAAAGATCAATGATGTCTCCGGCGATTATCCGGATCGTACTTCCGGAACCCGGGAAGGCTCCTTTACGGATGCTGAATTCAAAATAAAGACGTTACCGAAGGATAAAAACGGGAACCTTAAATTTAATATGTACAATTCCGATGCCTGGTGGCTTACACAATGGAATTTAAATGTGCTGTGGGGGCTTGCGTGGCCTGAGGTCATGGACGAAATGTCCGCTTCCATGGTACAATATGCCGTCAACGGGGGCCTTCTCCCCCGGGGCCCTTCCGGTGGCGGTTATTCCTATATCATGACCGGGTCTCCCGCGACCAACCTCATTGCCGCAACTTTTCAGAAAGGCTTACTTACCAAAATAGATAAACAAACGGCTTATGATAAGGTAAAAGAAAACCTCCTGCCCGGCGGGATGCTCGGAGATGCCGACGATATCCGGTTTTACACGGAAAATGGCTACTGGCCCGGAAACGCAGGCATTACCCTGGAAGCGGCTTTTCAGGATTATGCCCTGTCACAGATGGCAAAAGCGCTTGGGAAGAAAAAGGATTACAGTTTTTTCAGCCAAAGAGCAGCCGGATGGAAAACCCTTTTTAACCGGGAACAGAAACTCATTTTTCCCAAAGACCGGGATGGAAATTTTATGCATAACGATCCTCTTTCCGGCGAAGGCTGGATAGAAGCCAATGCCTGGCAGGCTACCTGGTCGGTATCGCACCAGATCGACGAACTGGCTTCACTTATGGGCGGAGAAGATGTTCTGTGCGAAAAGCTCAATCACGCTTTTGAAATGGCAGAAAATGATGATTTTGTCTTTGCTTACAATGATGGTTATGTGAGTTATGCCAACCAGCCCGGTTGTTCCAATGCCCATGTTTTTAATCATGCCGGGAAACCGTGGCTTACCCAATACTGGGTACGGAAGGTCAAGGAACAGGCATACGGAGGCACTACACCGGACCTGGGCTATGGCGGCCACGATGAAGACCAGGGACAAATGGGAGGCGTCAGCGCCCTGATGGCTATAGGGCTTTTCAGCCTGGACGGCAATGTTTCCGAAAACCCGGTGTACGATATCACCAGTCCCGTTTTTGATGAAGTGGTCATTAAACTCGATCCGGATTACTACAGCGGAACCGAATTCAGGATCATTACCCATAATAACAGTACGGATAATATGTATATCCAAAAAGCCCTTTTGAACGGAAAAGAACATACGAAGTTCCGGTTTCCGCACCAGGTTTTTCAAAAGGGAGGAAGCCTCGAACTTTACCTCGGACCAGAACCTAATATGCAATGGGGAACTAAGGATTAAAACCGAAAATTAGTATCAACCAAAAATCTGTTTCTTATGGAAATATACCGATTAATAAGGGCGTGTGTCCTGTATCTGCCCCTGCTTTGTTTCGGATTATCCCTGCAGGCCTATGCTCTTCCGCAGCAGGAAGGAATAAGGGTCACCGGAACGGTCCGGTCTGCCGAAGGAGAGGTCCTGCCGGGGAGTAATATTGTGGTAAAGGGAACCAATACCGGTACCATTGCGGACTTTGACGGGAATTTTGAAATTGAAGTTCCCGACAGTGATGCCATATTGGTATTCAGTTATGTAGGATTTGCTTCCAGAGAAGTGAAAGTGGGGATGCAGACCACAATTCAGGTGGAACTGGAACCCGACATGGGAAAACTCTCTGAAGTTATTGTCATCGGGTATGGTAGTCAGCGTAAATCGGACGTTACCGGAGCGGTTTCATCTATAAGCGCCAAAGAACTCCAGGCGGTCCCGGCTTCCAGTTTCGAGCAGGCCCTGCAGGGCAGGGCTGCCGGCGTACAGGTAACCCAGGCTTCCGGAGTACCCGGGGGAGGGACCAACATCCGGATACGGGGAACGAGCTCCGTAAACGCCAGTAGCGAACCATTGTATGTTATAGACGGAATGCTCGTAAACAGTGACGCTAATGAAACGTCGGCCGGTAACAGAGGGCCGGGGACGAGTCCGCTTTCTTCTATTAATCCCAATGATATAGAATCAATCGAAATACTGAAAGATGCTTCCGCAACAGCCATTTACGGTTCCAGGGGAGCCAACGGGGTCGTATTGATAACGACCAAAAAAGGAAAAGAGGGGAGAGAAACCATAAGTTTTAATGCCTATCACGGCGTACAGCAAGTGGCTAATAAGCTCAATCTCCTCAACGCGCGGGAATATGCGGAACTTGTAAATGAGGCGGAGATGAATGCCGGCAGAAACCCCGTTTACGTAAATCCGGCATCACTTGGTAAAGGCACCGACTGGCAGGAAGAACTTTTCAGGGCAGCACAGATATCCGATTACCAGCTCAGTTTTTCGGGAGGAGATGCCAAGACCAGGTATGCGCTTTCCGGGGGATTATTTACACAGGACGGTATAGTCACAGGCTCCGATTTCCAAAGATATTCTTTCCGGGTAAACCTGGAACGGAATGTAACGGACAAACTGAAAGTAGGGAACAATCTTTCCTATGCGAGAATTACATCCAACGGGGTACTTACAGGGCCAGGACAGATCGTACCGGGGGTAATTGCCAATGCCTTGCAGATCAATCCAGTCCTGCCGGTATACAACCCGAACGAACCGGGAGGTTATACCTTTGAACACGACCGCAAAGATGCCGTGGCCAACCCGGTGGCGGAAGCCAGGGAATACGAATCGAAAACCGTAACTTCCAGGCTTTTGGGGAATGTGTTTGCCGAATATGCCCTGACCGAGAACCTCGATTTCCGGACCAGTTTCGGTATAGACCTGTTACACACCAAAAACAGCGCTTTCGGACCTAACTTTCTGAAACGTACGGAGAGCAGCCGTGGCGAAGCCTCGATCTCTACGCTGGATGCACTTACCTGGCTGAATGAAAATACGCTTACCTATAACAAAACCTTTGAAGGCGGGGATAACCTTACGGCTCTTTTAGGGTTTACATTGCAGGAATTTCAAAACGAGTCCCTTACCAGTATAGCTTTCGGTTTTCCCGATGGCCGGACAGGGTATCACAACCTTTCCGCAGCAGAAAACCCGCAGCCGCCTGTCAATAGCGAATCCCGGTGGGCATTGGTGTCTTATCTCGCACGGGTAAATTACGTTATGGATAATAAATATCTCTTTACTCTTTCCGGAAGGGTAGACGGATCGTCCAAATTCGCAAAGGGAAACCAATACGGTTTCTTTCCCTCCGGGGCATTTGCCTGGCGGGTGATCAATGAAGATTTTATGAAAGACTCGCAACTTTTCAGTGATCTGAAGTTGCGGTTGAGTTACGGGGTTATCGGTAACCAATCCATAGGGCCGTATAATTCGCTTGCCCTGGTAGCGCCTTTCGGTGAAGGTGTTTTTAACAATGGTCCCGGAAGCCCGGAAGTATTTTACGGACAGGAACCCAGCAGCTATCCCAATAGTGACCTGAAATGGGAAACCACACGGCAGGCCAACCTGGGACTCGATATGGCATTCTGGAACGGCAAGCTGCGGTTTACTGCCGAGGTATACGATAAGAAAACCTCCGACCTCTTATTGGGAACCCCCATTCCCTTTACCACCGGGTTTCAGAATACGTTGTTGAATGTAGGAAATGTACAGAACCGGGGTTTCGGGCTGGAAGTAGGTGCGGATATCCTTAACGGACCGTTCTCCTGGAATGCTTCCGGAAACTTTTCCGTCAACCGGAATAAAGTGACCAACCTGGCCAGGGACGAAGATATCAACCTCCTGGTAGCCGGTAGCATACTGAGGGAAGGGAAACCCATAGGGACTTTCGAAGGTTATGTTTTTGACGGCATCTATCAGACCAATGAAGAAGCTGCCACGGGTCCGGCTCTACGTGGACAGGCACCGGTTGCGGGAGATCGTAAATACAAAGACATAAGCGGTCCGGACGGTAGCCCCGACGGATTTATAGACGAATATGACCTGGCTATCATAGGAACCGCTCAACCCGATTTTACCTGGGGATTAAATAACGAGTTCTCCTTTAAGAATTTTAGTCTCAGTGTCTTTATACAGGGAAGCCAGGGGAACGACATGGCAAACATGAACCTGCTCAACCTGGAAAATATGAACGGCCAGCAGAACGTATTGGCAAAAGCTGGCAAAAACCGGTGGACACCCGATAATCCGGGTAATGTTTATCCCCGGGCATCCGGAAATGATTCCTTTAACAGCACTTTCTCTTCTGCTTTTGTAGAGGATGCTTCTTATGTAAGGGTCAAAAATGTAACGTTTGGGTATAATTTCTCCCAAAAATGGATGGAATATATCGGGGTGAGTAACCTGCGTATATATGCCAGTGCTACCAACCTGTTCACCTGGACGAACTACAGCGGTTACGATCCGGAAGGTAATGCCTATGGCGGAACCACCAATATTGTTGGAGTAGATGACGGTAACTATCCCCAGACGAGAATGTACACCTTTGGAATTAACCTTGGATTTTAACACAAAAAGACATGATGATGAAATCAACAAATAATTTTCCGGTAAAGGTATGGAGCAGTGTACTGTGTGTATTACTCCTTTTTTCCTGTAGTGATTTCCTGGAAGAAAATCCGAAAAACCAGGTAGGAACCAGTAATTATTATACCACAGAACAGGATGCCCTTGCGGCGGTAAACTCCATATACGCCAATCTCGGTTCTTACGATGCTTCGCGGGGTAATACCGCCGGGATATATCACAGTACCTTCTGGGTAACACAGGGACTGGCATCTGACGAAATGGACAACAACCAGTTGGGAGCACCGCAGTACGATCAGCTTGCCACTTTTACACATAATGCCGATAATGCTGCCCTGCAGGAAATATGGCAGGTACATTACAAGACCATTTATCTTGCCAATGTGGCTATAGACCGTATTCCTGCTATCGAAATGGATGAAACCCTTAAAAACCGTTTTATTAACGAAGCCAAATTCCTCCGGGGATTGCTCTATTTCAACCTGGTACGTATGTTTGGAGATATTCCCTTGATTATTACCGAAGAAGCGCCGCTAAACCCGGAAGCCGCTCCGGCAGATGAGGTCTATGCCTGGATAATTCAAGACCTTACCGATGCGGAAGCCCTGCCTCCGGATGGCGAAATACAGGAAGGACGAGCCACACAAGGAGCGGCACAGGCATTGCTGGCAAAGGTATATCTGCGTACAGGAGAGTACCAGCTTGCTTCGGAGAAAGCCCTTGATGTCATGGATTCCGGGTTGTATGGGCTTTGGAACCGTTTTAAGGATGCTTTTCGTATTGAGAACCGCGGGGGAAAGGAAGCCGTTTTCTCCGTAGGGTTCGGAGACGCGGGCGGAGCCATTTCTTTCTGGGAAGTAGGACAGTTTAACGTAAGGCTGTTACCGGCAGCCCTGAGCGCCGAAGTAGACGGGATTTCCAATACACAGGGCTGGCAGATAGCCAATGCGAATATGTATAACACTTTCGCCGCTTCCGACGAACGTCGCGAGGATACATTTATGACCAGTTTTATTGCTTCCGATAATTCTACCGTAAACCTGGACCACGTGTACATCGATAAATACTGGGACATGGACGCAGACCCGACCGCAGGGGGATCTTTCAATGATTTCCCCGTGATCCGTTATTCCGATGTAGTGCTTTCCTATGCCGAAGCACAGGCCAGGCTCGGAAATTTTGATGTAGCCAATGATTACCTGAACGACATAAGGCAGAGAGCTAACCTGGGAGAAGCGGAAGCGGACAATATCGAAGGCTTTGTAGACCTGCTGGCAGAAGAAAGAGGTAAGGAGTTTGCAGGCGAAGGACAACGATGGTTTGATCTTACCAGGCTGGGCAGGCTCAGACAACGTGTGGAAGCCATAAAGGGGATTTCGGTAGGAGAACAATATAACCGGTTCCCCATTCCGCAACGCGAAAGACTGGTAAATCCCAATTTACCACAAAACCCCGGCTTTTAGTACCGGTATGCCAACCTATTGTTCAACCAAAAATACTGTATATGAAAACCAGAATATATCACCTGATTTTTCCTGTGATCCTTGGATTGCTGGTAAGTTGTAACGAAGACGAGCAAGGCCCGGAGGATTATTACGATCAGGGAAACTTCCTGGTTAGCCTGGGAGCCGAAAAAATACCCGGCCAAGGCCAGTACCGCAGCCGCCTGGAATCCGGGGACACCCTGAACCTTGCAGTGCTTGTGGAAGCACCAGAAGACCTGGAGAAACTCGAAATAACCAAGACGATAAACCTGCAGAAAGATACTTCATTCGGACAGGAAGGAGTATTGCGGGTAGATGCTTCGGGAAAAGAATTCAGTTATACGTTTATCTATATTCCCCCGGTGGAAGATGTGGATAAACTGGTAGGGTTTAGTTTTAAAGCCGCTACATCCGGAGGGAAAGAAAGAACCAGTGACCTAACTGCGAATGTAACCCTTAGTCCGCGGGATAACCTTCCGCGCCGCAGGTGGGAGTGGAAATCCATTCTGCATGTCAATAATGAAGACGATCCGAATGCTGAAGTCATAGAAGATTGTGAAAAAGACAATGCCTATCTTTTCAATGCGGATGGTAGCATGAGCCTGGAATACGGTGCCGATACCGGCGCCGGGGCCTGCGCCTTTGACGGGCTGAATGTTTTTAGCGGCTGGTACATTACCGAAGACGAACAACATTTTATCATGGAAAAATACAATGTTTTTACGCCCAATACCATTGTGGCCGATACGTTTGCAATAAAGACACTTACCGTAGAAAAACTGGCTTTGGAACTTACGGTGGATCTGTCCGAACTGGGACTCCGGGAAGAAGAGGTTTTCCTGTATACGTTCGAAGCCGCCCAAAGGAATGATTAAACCAAAGGATGAAAACCAAAAACAACGCATATAATGAACCTTAAAAAAAGAAAATATATAAGCATTTTCGGCGGGATATTTACCGTTCTCTTTACTTCCTGTAAAGACGATACCCGGGATAAAAATGCAGAAGATGATCCTTCTCCGGAAGAAATCACCTTTACCGTAGAACGGGCGCCGGAATGGACGGCGGTATTTAAAAGAGATTCCGGCTGGTTCGGCGGGGACGGTATTTTTGCCATACCTTATTCCGGGGAAGACAACAGTAAAGAAGCAGATAGTATTGTTTTTTTGTTCAGTGACACTATGGTCGGGGAAATCATGGGGGATTCCCTGGTGCCGGGTTACAGCATGGTGAATAATTCCATGGCGCTGTACCGCAAAGGAGATGTCCCGGCAAGCACATCGTTTTTCCTGGCTAAAGACAGTGAAGGAAAAGCTACGACTATGTTGCTGCCGGATACGGAGAATGAAGAATACTACTGGCTGGGCGACGGTTTTGTAAACAGGAAAGCAGGAGGAAAGCTATATGTATTTGCCTATCGCATCCGCAATACCCATACGGACGACCTGTTGCCGTTTGAAGAAGTGGGGAACGACCTCCTGGTAATAGATGATAAAAGCAAAATACCTTTTCAAAAGCCCCGTTCCTCGGAGATACCCTTTTTTACTTCCGGGGATGATTCGGATAAGATATCTTTCGGGGTGGGAATATATGATGGTGAGGGAGAAGAATATGTGTATGTATACGGTGTTCGGGGACAGCATAAAGAACTCGTATGTGCCCGGGTAAAATATGAGGAAATAGAAGATTTCAACGCCTGGGAATTCCGGAAGACAGACGGCTGGACCCAAGACAGGGAGCAAATGACTGCTCTTGCGGACAGCGTATCTAACGAGCTTAGCGTATCCCGGCTGCCCAATGGCCGTTATGCCCTTATTTACCAGTACGGGGGAATTTATCCGAATATATATATGCAAACCGGGGAAACTCCCTATGGCCCGTTCGGAGAAGTAAAAGAAATATGGAATACTACGGAGGACATAAGCGATCCGGACCTTTTTACATACAATGCCAAAGCTCACCCGGCAATTTCCGCGGAAGGAGAATTACTCGTAAGTTACAATGTCAACAGTTTTAAGTTTTTCGATGTTATCGGAGATAACCCACACCTGTACAGACCGAGGTTTATCCGTATTAAATTCGACTCCGGGAACTAAAATAAGATACATGAAGGATCAAAATAATAATGGGGGAACATCCCGAAGATATATTATCCGCATAACCGTAGTGGCAGCCCTGGGCGGATTGTTATTCGGGTATGATACGGCGGTGATAGCAGGGGCGATCGGCTATCTCCAGGAGAAATTTTCCCTAAGTCCGGCCCTTGTGGGCTGGGCGGCCAGTAGCGCCATTTGGGGATGTATCCTGGGTGCGGCAGTAGCCGGTTACGTCAGCGACCGTTTCGGCAGAAAGAAAGTACTTATTATCACCGGGCTGTTATTTTTTATTTCGGCCCTCGGATCTGCCGTTGCTTCGGACCTGAATGGTTTTATTATAGCGCGGCTTGTCGGCGGAATAGGAGTGGGGGCAGCTTCCATGTTGTCCCCGCTATACATTTCGGAAGTCGCCCCGGCAAAGTTCAGGGGGCGGTTGGTGAGTGTATATCAACTGGCCATTGTATTCGGTATCAATATTATTTACATAGTCAATTACCTGATCTCCGTTTCCGGAAGCAATGCATGGAATGTGGAATACGGGTGGCGATACATGATAGGCTCGGAGGTTATACCGGCCATAATCTTTTTCGTACTGCTGTTCACCGTACCCGAAAGCCCGAGATGGCTTATGAAAAAAGGTAAGGATACAAAGGCCGGAGAAATACTTTACCGGATAAACGGAGATAAGGCAGAAGCTATCCGGAAAGAGATCCGAAGCACCCTCAATATGGAATCCGGCAGGTGGAGCGACCTTTTCGGCAAAGGATTACGACTGGCCCTTATCGTTGGCGTTGTCCTGGCCCTGTTTTCACAGATTACGGGGATCAATGCCGTTATCTATTTCGCTCCCGAGATATTCAAAAGCATAGGTTTCGCAGTGGAATCGGCATTCTACCAGACTATTTTTATCGGGATAATCAACACGGCTTTCACTTTTGTCGCCCTGTGGCTTATTGACAAAACGGGACGTAAAAAACTGTTATTGTGGGGTGTATCCGGAATGGTACTATGCCTGTTTGCTATAGGTATTTGTTTTTATTTCGAAATCACCAAAGGCCCCTGGCTTATACTGTTTGTTCTCGGTTTTATAGCGTGTTTTGCATCTTCGCTCGGACCTATCCCCTGGGTGATGATCGCCGAGATATTTCCCACTAAGATCAGGGGGATAGCCATGTCGTTCTGCACATTAATTCTGTGGATAGGCGTCATACTCATTACCCAGCTTACCCCGGTGATGCTGGACAGCCTGGGAGGAGCCTTTACTTTCTGGATATTTATGGTTAATTCCGTATTCCTGCTGCTCTTTACCTGGAAATTTGTCCCCGAGACCAAAGGGAAAAGCCTGGAACAGATAGAAAAAGGCTGGATCGAATCCGATGAAGAATAGTTTATGAAATGCCTATTAACATAAGTTTCATAATACCGTTCTGATTATTCTTAACAGAATAAGGCCCGACTTATGAAAAACGAATTAAAAAATTAACAGATGATAAGTGTGAATATCGGCATCGATATGGGAGGAACCCGTATAAAAATGGGACTGGCAGACGAAGAAGGGAATATCCGGGAAAGCCGGTCTTTCGATGCCAGATCAGGACGTAGCCTGTACCATGTGCTGAAAGACCTGTCAGTTCCGGTAAACGAACTTTGTAACGATAAGGAATACCGTGTAAAAGGTATAGGTATAGCCTTTCCCGGAATAGTGGATGCCGGGAAGAACACGGTGCTATCGGATTACGTAAAATACCCCGGAGCAGGGCAGACGGATTTTGAAAGCTGGGGAAAGGAAAACTGGGGATTACCCGTAGCCCTGGAAAACGATGCCCGTGCAGCTCTGTTAGGAGAATGGCAATATGGCGCGGGAAAGGGTTGTGACAATCTCGTAATGATCACCCTGGGAACGGGAGTCGGATCGGCAGTACTTATAGAAGGAAGATTGTTGCGGGGCAAAAACTTCCTCGCGGGGAACCTGGGCGGACATATGAGTATAGATTATAACGGGCCGGAATGCAATTGCGGCAACATCGGATGCGTGGAAAGCCTGGCGTCTACCTGGGCATTGAAAAAACACCTGGAAAAAAGTAAGGATTATGCAGGGAGCGCCCTGTACTGTGAAGAAAACCCGGATTACGAAAGTATTTTCCGTTTTGCACGTTCCGGGGACAGGATGGCTATGGAGGTGCGGGACAAAAGTATAAAGGCATGGGGTACAGGGATTGTAAATCTCATTCACGCTTACGATCCGGAAAAAATAATTATCGGGGGAGGCATTATGAAAAGTAAAGAAGATATACTTCCGGGAATAGAAAAAATAGTGGAAAAACACAGCTGGATACCATCCGGAAGTCTGCCTATAGTGGTTGCCAGCAAAAAGGAAACAGCAGGAATATTAGGAACAAGTTACATATTAAACAATGAAAGGAAAAAAAATAACATCTAATTACGACAAGTATCCCAGAATACGGGTTAGTGGAGGCAAATACGAATGTATACGTGGCTGGGAAGCCATATGCCGTGCTATAAAAGACAAAGCAGGAGACAAGGGGAAGATCGTTATCGAAACCTACCAGGGTGTCGATACCGAAGAGATAAAGACTGCTCTTAAAAAAGTATTCGGTTCCTGTAAGATATACGACAGTACCGATGCGATGAAATCTGCCCCGGAGATTGAGAAAATGGTCTATCCCTATGTTACGGACGACAGGGTCTTCGGGTATATGACAGACCTGGATCTTAAAGATTTTTTCGATCCTGAGAATTGCCGGAAGTTACGGGAAGAGACCGGAAGAACAAATGAAGAGATACAGGTTGTACTGGGGCCGGGAGCGAGCTTTTGTTGTGACAAAAATCATCTCCTGGTATATATGGATATGCCCCGGTGGGAATTGCAGCTTCGTATGCGCAGGCATGAGGTGAATAATCTCGGGGTGTTCAATAAGGAAACGGAATTTGCCTTACGTGTCAAACAATCCTTTTTTGTAGATTGGAGAGTGTTGGACAGGCATAAAACAGCCCTTTTTGAAAAAACAGATTTTTTTGTCGATACCGTCCGGTCCTCAGATCCTAAGATGATTTCCGGTGAAGCGCTGAAGTATGCACTGGAAACAGCCAGCAGGCAACCTTTTCGCGTTGTCCCGTTTTTCGATCCGGGCCCCTGGGGAGGACAATGGCTGAAAGAGGTCATCGATCTCGACAGGGACAAGGTGAATTTCGCCTGGGGATTCGACTGTGTTCCGGAAGAGAACAGCCTGCTTTTTGATTTCGGGGGAATTACTTTCGAAACGCCTTCCATAAACCTGGTGCTCACCCGTCCGGAACCGCTACTGGGGCGGCAGGTCTATGAAAAATTCGGCGCCGAGTTCCCCATACGGTTCGATTTCCTGGATACGATGGAAGGTGGAAACCTCAGTTTACAGGTACACCCGACCAAAGCATATATAAAAGAACAGTTCGGGATGGCTTATACCCAGGATGAAAGTTATTATATCCTCGATGCCGGGGAAGGTGCCGAAGTGTACCTGGGTATCCGGGATGAGACCGATCCGGAAAAAATGATCGCAGACTTGAAGAATGCCCGGGAGCAGGGCGGAACTTTTGATGCGGGAGCCTATGTCAATAAATGGCCTGTAAAGAAACACGATCACTACCTGATCCCCTCGGGAACGGTGCACTGTTCGGGAGCAAACAGCGTAGTACTCGAAATCAGTGCTACCCCGTATATTTTTACCTTTAAACTGTGGGACTGGGGCCGGTTGGGACTGGATGGAAAGCCGAGACCGATACACCTGTTTCACGGCGAAAATGTTATCGACTGGAGCCGGAGAAAGCAGTGGACAAAGGACAACCTGGTAAACCGTATCGAAGAAATAACACAAGGAGAAGGCTGGAAAGAAGAAAAGACCGGCCTGTACGTTTCTGATTTTATCGAAACGCGACGGCATTGGTTTACCGGGAGCGTGGCCCATAACACCAACGGCAGTGTTAATGTGATCAACCTGGTGGAAGGACGGGAAGCCATCGTGGAAAGTCCTGAAGGGAAATTCGAGCCTTTTGTGGTGCATTATGCGGAGACTTTTATAATTCCCGCCGAAGTCGGGGATTATACCATACGCCCCCACGGAGAGTCCGAAGGTGAAGAATGCGCTACGCTGAAAGCTTTTGTGAGAGAATAACAGCATGAATAGATTTTAAAAGACCGATGATGAGATCCCTATTGTTATTGCAGTTTATCCTGGGTATTTATTTTACCGCTTATGCCCAGGAACTTCGATTGCCCGCATTTTTTACCGATAATATGGTATTGCAACGCGATGCTCCGGTAACCTTATGGGGATGGAGTACTCCCGGGCAGGAAATAAAGGTAGAAATAGCTAGGGTGCAGCAGAGTACCAGGACAAATAAGGAAGGAAAATGGAAACTGCAATTACCCGCTCTACCGGCAGGAGGACCGTATTCCGTCAGCATAAGTGACGGGGAGTCGAGTATAGAATTGGAGAACGTTTTGACGGGAGACGTATGGCTTTGCGGTGGCCAGTCCAATATGGAATGGCCCTTAAAACAAACACCTTACCGGGAGTCCGATACTGCATGGCTTGAAAAAGGACAAATAAGGCTCTTAAAAGTAAACCCGGAAACGGATTACCGGCCGAGAGAAGATATAAGTTCTTCCGGCTGGATGGTTGCTGACCCGGACAATATTGCCGGATTTTCTGCCGTAGGGTATCATTTCGGGAAATTTGTTCAGCAGGAAAGTGGCATCCCGATAGGCCTGATCAGCGTAAATCTCGGGGCAACAGCCGTGGAAACATGGATGAGTAACGAAGCCCTGGAGGCATTTCCCCAGTTTAAAGAGGAAATAAAACATACGGGAAGTTTTGCCGATGTCCGGAAGGCATTTGAGAAAAGCAAAAAGCATTGGTATAACAAGTACTATTATACCGGACCCGGGGTAACCGGAAAATGGTACCTGCCGGAAACAGATATCTCTTCCTGGGATACCCTGGAAGTTGCCGGTAATACCTGGGAAGAAGAGGAAGACCTGAAAGATTTTGACGGCGCCATATGGCTTAGGAAGAGTTTTGACCTTCCGGAAGGGTTTAAAGGAGATTCCCTGCATTTACAATTGCTGCAAATCGACGATTATGATATTAGCTGGGTAAACGGACACCGTATCGGTGAAACGTTTGGCAGGCATAATCACAGAAATTACCAGGTACCTGCCGGTATTCTTAAAAAGAAAGGCAATGTACTGGTCATACGTGTTTTTGATGCCGGGGGAATAGGAGGTTTTACAACTTCTGCTTTCTGGGGGAACGATATACTGTGGGGAAAGTGGCACTACAGGAAAGGATTACAGCTCGATACCGGTAGATTCCCGGAACAGGAACTGGTAAACGTTACTCCGTTTTCTTCCCCGGGGGTGCTATACAATGCTAATGTGGCACCCCTTACAAGATTGCGTGTAAAGGGAACGATCTGGTACCAGGGAGAATCCAATGCCGAAAGGGCAGCGGAGTACCGGGAGTTATTCCCGGCTCTTATTCGCGACTGGCGAAATCATTTCAATAATGAAATGCCTTTTCTGTGGGTACAGCTCGCAAACTACGGTAAAGAACCCGAAATTCCGGGCCCGTCGTCCTGGGCGGAACTCCGGGAAGCCCAGGCCATGGCACGGGCCTTGCCGAATACGGGCATGGCGGTAACGATAGATATAGGAGAGGCAGAAGATATCCATCCCCGGAATAAGGTGGATGTAGGTAAACGTCTCGGTGCCTTGGCTATGAACCTCGGTTATGGCGGAAAATACCCGGCACAGGCCCCCCGGTTTAAAGAAACGGAGAAAAAGGGAGACAGTCTCCTGGTGCATTTTACCCTGGCAACGGATTCCCTGAAAACTAAAGACAAATACGGATATATACGCGGTTTCCAACTGGCCGGTAAAGACGGGAAATTTTATTGGGCCAAAGCTTTTTTACGTGAGAATACCGTAGTGGTATACAGCCCGGAATTAAAAGATCCGGTGGAGGTGCGATATGCCTGGAGTGATAATCCGGGACCTTTGGATCTCACGGATCAGAACGGCCTCCCGGCAGAACCCTTTCGAAGTGACGACCGGGAACTCAGTACCGATGGCATATTATTCGATAATAAGGCACCCCGGTTTTAAAGGGGATTGTATAACAATTGCGGTCAAATATGTTGGAACATTTGGATATATAAAATTAGTATCTTTGTTTCTTCATAAATTCCAAGGGAAAAGAGCAACAATGCAAAAAGAGAGACCTATTGAATTTAAAGTGGATCATCACAACGGGATACCCCTGCATTTACAGGTGGAGCAGTTGTTGAGAGAACTTATTGAAAAGACCGAATACAAAGAAGGAAAACTGCTTCCCAAAGAAGTGGAACTGGCTAAAATGCTTGGAATTTCCCGTAATACAGTGCGGCAGGCTACCAATAAGCTGGAACATGAAAAGCTTTTGATACGCAAAAAAGGAGTGGGAACACGGGTGGTAAAACAAACACTCAGTACAAAACTGAGCAACTGGGCTAGTTTCAGCGAGGAAATGCACAGTAAAGGAGTGGAATTTGTAAATTACCAGATCAACGTATCGTGGACAGAAGCAGACCAGGAAGTGGCCGCTGCTTTACAGATAGAAGAAGGCAGGGAAGTGCTCCGTATGGAACGTCTCCGGGGACTGGATAAAGGACCTTTTGTTAACTTTATTTCATTTTTTCATCCCCGTATCGGTCTAACCGGAAAAGAAGATTTTTCCCGGCACCTATACGAAATACTGGAAAGAGATTACGCTACCATTCCGTCCGTATCCAAAGAACGTATCAATGCGATCCCCGCAACCAAAAAACTGGCAGAATTACTGGATGTCAAACCGGGAAGCCCCTTGTTGTTCCGAAGGCGTCTTGTGTGTGATCCGGGAGACCGGCCCATAGAGTACAATCTTGGATATTACCGGGCGGACAGTTTTACTTATGAAATAGATATTAAGCGTTAGTTAGTCTACGCTTTTTATATAAAACAGAAACAGGAGGCAAAGCCTCCTGTTGTCTTATGTTACTATTTCGGGAAAATCAATATCCCTGGTTTTGCGAAAACTCTTCGGTGACATCGATGGTCTCCTGGGGAACAGGAAAAATTCTCAGGTACGGTTCAGTTTGTGGTTTCGCCGTGTAGGGGTCGTCAAATGTACCAAACCGTATCATCTGTTTCCTACGATACATTTCCCAGTACATTTCATACCCTATTTCATTATACAGGACCTCTTCCGTAAGAGATGTAACGGGCTTTCCGGGTTCATTGTTAAATAAGGCTTCCCTTGTTCTGCTCGTTTTAAGCATATTGATATCCGCCAGGGCTGCTGCATTTTCACCATTGCGGAAGTATGCTTCCGCCCGCATACAGTAAATACCGCCGAGACGATATAAGGGGATATCTACATTGCTATTGCCATTACCGTTTTCCGGGTCAAACTCATATTTGAAAACCCTGACACCCTGGTTAATTTCCGTTTGTGAAAAAACAGCCTGTGACGGGTTGGAAAAATTGAGTGCCGGAGTAAAATCCATAGGCAATGTTGTGGTTTTCTCCATATAAAGCATGCTTAGCTGTATCCTTCCGTCCGGGGTCATTGCAAAATCTCCGTCTTCCGTAAGCGTAGGCCCGTATTGCTGCCCTGCAAGTAAACCGCGGTTAAAGTGAAACCAGGGCAACCCGTTACTTCCGGGAACAACATCTTCTGCGGGTACGCTGCCCGTGGTACCATCATTCATAAACCAGGTACCGTCACCGTACTGGTAATACCGGTGAAAACGGGGATCGTCAAAATTATCTTCCCAGGTATTATAGAATTCTTCGGTTATACAGGAAGCGTTCGTACCCCTGTTATTCGGAGAGGGTTTCTGGTTTCTTCCGGCGGACATATAGGCAAAATCGTTATCGCTGTTCCGCATGTTATCATTCTCCTGGACCACTACAAAAATCAATTCAGATCCCCCCGAATTATTTATCGAGAAATTGTCAAAATAATTACTTTCCAGTTGAAAATTCCCGTCTATAAGAAGAGAAGTATAGTGAATTACTTTATCCAGGTCCGTCCCGTCGTTATCAACAGCAGTTTCGCGGAAATTAAACTGTGAAGAAGTATTGTACCTATCTTTGTAAACCGCACGATTAAGGTACATATCGGCCAGTAAAGCATAGGCGGCCTGCTTGGTGAACCTCCCGTTATGTGTGGATTGCGCCCCGAGTTCGGCAAGTTCCGGGATCAGACCTTCGATTTCCGTAATAAGACTGTCTACGGCTGTCCCTGCCTCCAATATCTGAAGTTCGGCATCAGGCTCGAACGGATTGCGGAATGGGGCCTGGTTGAAAAGATCCAGGGTGTGATAAGTGTAAAATGCCCACAACCCTTTGGCTTCTGCCATAAAGAGGTCCCGATCTCCAAAACCCTCATCTGCGTTTATGGCCTGAATGGCTGTCAGGGATTTGGTAATACCACTTACGAGGTTGTTCCAGGTTGAGGTTACCACATCATTATCGGGTTTCCATGTAAATTCATGCATGGCCCGCCATTTTCCGCCGTCTCCCCAGTCGCTTCCCCGGGTAGGGAGCAAGGCTTCGTCCGTGGAGTATTCCTGGAGTGCAAAAACGTTCCCATGATCTACAAAAGTGGCATCACCGAGCTTTCCGTATGCTGCCGCCAGAGAACTTTCAGGATCGGCACTCTCATTGCCCAGTACTTCATCGATCACCTCTTCATCCAGATCCGTACAGCCGGACAGGTTAAAGATAAACAGGGACAAAAAGAATATTCTTGATAGATATATTAAATTCTTCATCATTATAGTTTTAAAGTTGCACCGAGCATATAGGTTTTGTTGGAAGGATAGGTAGTGTAATCAACTCCTATGGATTGGTTACCGTCGCTGGACCGCGGACTGTTAACCAAAGGATCGTAACCGGAGTATCCGCTCAGGGTAAACAGGTTCTGGGCACTTACGTAAATGTTAAGTCCCTTGATCCAGTTCAGCTGCTCCACATTAAAAGTATATCCGAGACGGAGATTATTTAACCGGAGGAAATCGGATTTCTCCATATACAAGGTAGAGAGTTGTGGAGTATTTTCCGGGTTGGCTCCGTCATTGTAGTATTTGGCCAGCAGGTTACGGTCGGAAGCCAGGTTGTTGATATTCAGGGCCAGGTTGGTGTTGTTTACAAGGTATCCGCCTGTTTGTCCGATGAACGACATGGAAAGGTCGAATCTCTTATATTTCACGGCCGTATTGATACCAAAGGTAAAGTTTGGCAATGCCCCTTCGAATATTTGTCTGTCATCACTGTTAATAACCCCATCGTTATTGATGTCTTCAAAAATATCGTTCCCCTGTTCATCGTATCCGAGATGTTTCAGCATGAAAAAAGAACCGGCTTCGTATCCGCTTTTATAGATATTGGCTCTTACACCCGATAATCCCGGTCCGGCAATACTTCCGGAATATACTTCTGATATCGGGAGATCTTCTATGACATTGTCCAGCGTTGCCCCGTTAATATCGGCTGTCCAGGTAAATTCATCGGTTTTTACCAGTTGCGATCCCAATGTGAACTCCAGTCCCTTGTTAATGATCTTGCCATCTATGTTCTTCCAGACATTTGTTGTCGGGCTAAGAGGTTCGGACGGAATATTCAGAATGGCATCGGTCGTGGTTTTGTTATAGTAATCGAGCGATCCGTAGAGTTTACTGTTCCACAGGCTGAAATCAACCCCAATGTTGTATTGGGTCACTACTTCCCATTTAAGGTCCGGATTGGCCGTGCGGTTGATAACAATACCGTTCACGAGTTCCAGGTCGTCATACAGGTAATACCCTCCGGCAGCTGATTGGGAATAACTTGCCTGTGTAATTTTGTTCTGTACTTCCTGGTTGCCTGTTTGTCCCCAGCTTGTTCGTAGTTTTAACTGATCCAGCATGTCGGTATCCACAAGGAAATCCTCCTGGTCCAAAGCCCAGGCCAGGGCAAAGGAAGGGAAGTATCCGTATTTATTGTTTTCTCCGAAACGCGTAGAACCGTCTGCCCGTAAGGAAGCGGTTACAAAGTATTTGCCGTCGTAATTGTAGTTCACCCTTCCGAAATAGGATTGCAGTTCGTTCTCCTGGGCATATCCGCTTACGCCGGATTGTACCCCGGAATACCCGGGATTATTGGCCGGTGGTACGCCTTCTCCTTTCGGATCTATATTCTGGATAGAAAATGAAGTACCTGAAAAGTAGAATTTCTGATAAGAGAAACCGCCCAGGAGCTCAAATTTGTTTTTCCCCGTTTCCAGGTTATAGGTCAGGTAGTGCTCAAGCAACGTGCTTTGCGATTCCAGGTTATTCTGTATATAAGCTCCCAGCGGGGTCCTGTCTGTTACGTTCGGGTACATTGTAGAGTTACGCTCTGATGTAGAACGGTCAATACCGTAATTGAACTTGTATTCCAGTCCCGGCAGAATGCGAAATGTGGCCTGGATATTTCCCAGTACCCGTAGGGTTTTGGTTTTATCTTCAAACACGTCGAGCAGGTACAGGGGATTGTAGTGTGCATTCATGTTGAAGTTGGTATATTGCCCGTTCTCGTCAAACACGTTTCGGGTAGGGTTTGCCATCAGGGCATGGACGATCACCTGTCCGTCCGAACCGGCATCCGCCCCGTTCGGGATACCGTTTTCCCTGATTTCACTGGCGGTAAGGTTCATCTGCACTTTAAGCCTTTTGTCATCCAGAAAAGATTCTTCTGCGTTTACCCTGGCCGTGGTCCTTTTAAAGTCATTGGTTTCCACGATACCTTCCTGTTCCATATAAGACAATGATGCGTAGTAATTTCCGGAATCGGTTTGCTTGGAGAAAGAAAGGTTGTGGTTTTGGGTCATTGCGGTGCGGAACAATGCGTCCTGCCAGTCAGTATTCCCTCCGTGATCGTAGGAAGGATCGGTAATTGCTTCACGGTATTGGTTTGCGCTCATCAGGTCCATTTTTTTTATGACCTGGGAAAAACCCGCATAGGTATCATAGGTAAGAAGAGCATCTCCCTTTTTTCCCTGACGCGTAGTGATAAGGACCACCCCGTTGGATCCCCTGGCCCCGTAAATGGCAGCAGCCGAGGCATCCTTAAGGACGGTAATAGATTCGATATCGCTGGTGTTGAGAAAATTTAAGGGGTTTTTGGGAGAGGAGCTTCCCAGCCCGAAGTTGGCGCCACCGGCACTTACGTTTTCATTACTCAAAGGTATACCGTCTACTACAAAGAGTGGCGTACTACCACTTCGTATAGAGCCTATACCCCGTATGGAAACGTCAATACCCGCCCCGGGTTCGCCGCTGGAGTTAACAATACGGACCCCGGCTACTTTCCCCTGGATGAGATTATCCGGGGAAATATTGACGCCCTGTTTGAAATCTTCACTGGATATCTGGCTTACGGACCCGGTAATGTCTTTTTTTACCTGGTTACCGTACCCTACTACCACAACTTCTCCCAGTTCCGAAGCATCAGGTTCCAGTTGAATGGTCATGGAAGTATTTTCAACAGTAACTTCCTTTGTCTTATAACCAAGGTAGGAGACTTGTAAAACCTGCCCGTTTTCGGCACGTATTTCAAATTCTCCGTCAAAGTTTGTTGTGGCTCCAATAGAAGTACCTTTTACCACAATGTTAGCTCCGCCCAAAGGGATGTTGTTTTCATCAACAATAATACCGTTTATGGTTTGTTGTGGAACGATGCGCATATTTCCGGTAAATGTATAGAATTCACCAGCTTGTCCTGTCCTTGGCGATAAAGCAAGAAAGCCCAAAACAAGTATGCTCTTTAATTTTGAAAAAGTAGTTTTAGAATACATCAATTTTTAGTTATTAGTTGTATGATAATTCATCTTACTCCACAATTATGTATAATAATCATGGCTTTCCGGATCAAAAAATGGCTTTGTTTTTGGTTACATAGAGTTGTTTTTTTATACGATCGGTTTTTAAATTTAAGGAAATACAGGGTTATTACCGCAAGGTAGTTTGGGAGTTCGGTACGTAGGGGCGTTTCGGAATATCGATGCGCTAAGTAAAAAAAGCCCCGGATGACAAACATTTTGAAATCGTTATATTATAATTAATTTCTGCAAGGTTTATTTACCTGTTATTAAAATTCGGCTCCTGGGAATTAAGCTTAATTTTACATTCGGACAGGCCCGGAAGAACCTTCGGCCGGAGTAGCCGGTAACAGTTTCACGGAAAGATATTTTTTACTTTACCTTTTCTTAATTTAAGCTCTGTATTATTGCCAAACTTGTTTTGTAAATCTAATTTCCTCTCCTGGTATCATGAAATACTTTTTTAAGACCGTTTTCACCTGGATAGCCATAAGCTTTGTTTCCTATGGACAGACAAATGCTTTAGGCATTAATAAAATACAACTTATCGGATCGCATAACAGTTATAAACAGGCCATAGCCCCGTCCTTATTCCGTTTTCTTGAGGAAAAAGATACCACAGGCGGCATAGGGGGACTGGAATACGAACATATAAGTATAATCCGGCAACTGGATATGGGACTGCGCAATCTGGAACTGGATGTATATATCGACGATGAGGGAGGAAAATATGCCCATCCGAAGGGATTAGAACTGGTTGATGATCAGCCTGCATATGATCCGAAGGGTAAAATGAAACTGCCCGGATTTAAAATGTTGCACGTACCGGATATAGATTTCCGCAGCGAATATTTCACGCTGGAAGACTGTTTGGAAGCTTTACGCAAATGGTCGGAAGAACATTCCGGTCACACTCCCGTATTTATTACTCTTGAAGCCAAGGATGGAAATGCCAATCGTTTCGGAACAACTCCCGAACCTTTCGATGAGGCCGCTTTCGATCGGTTAGACAGCGTACTACTGAAACGCCTGGAGGACCATCTGATTGTACCGGATGATGTAAGGAGAAGCAAGGCCACCCTGGAAGAAGCTGTTCTGAAACAACAGTGGCCTTCCCTGAAGGAGGCAAAAGGAAAGTTTCTTTTTATACTGGACGATAAAGGGAGAAAAAGGGACCTTTATAAAAAGGGGCACTATGCCCTGCAAGGTCGTGTATTATTCATTAATGCAGAACCCGGAACTCCCGAAGCAGCAACAATGATAATCAACGATCCTTATGATAACCGTATCCGGGAACTGGTAAAAAAGGGATATATTATACGTACCAGGGCCGATGCCAATACAAAGGAAGCCAGACAAAATGATTATACCCGTTTTGAAGCAGCGCAGCGATCGGGAGCACAAATTATTACTACCGATTATTACCTGCGCAGTAGTCTTTTTGATTCATCCTATAAAATACTGTTCGAAGGTGGAACTTATTTTAGGGTAAATCCGCTATTTTCCAGTGAACTCTGATTCCTTCCGGCAGAACAGAAAGAAGGAAAGCTTATTTTATTTCCTTTAGTTCTCCCGAATCCAGGTCTATCTCAAAATGATCGGAGGGAGCGCCGTGTGTAAAATGATAAAGACATTCGAATACGGTCTTTAATTGGTTCTGCAATTCCGTATTGCCGGGTAATTCCCTGTATTTTTCGGCGATAAAATTATAATGCGCAATACGCTCTTCCGGAATGTCTTTAAGTGCAAGCATATCCGCATTGCGTAATTTATAGAAATCAAGCAAAAGGTCATTCCCGTCCCACTTTCGGAAATCTTCAGACTTTAAACCGGCTTTTTGTAATTGCAGATATATTTCCTTTTCTGTAAAAGTCGCTGTTCCGGGCAGTACGGACAGGAAATCTGTACCCTTTCGCATCCGTATGGAGTCGTAGAGCTTTTCGGGCCAGTCTTTTGCAAAACGGAGCCTTACCAGTTCTTTAAGATGCCACAGTGTGAAATCGGAGTACTGTTCTGTCTGGAGAATGGACTTGTTCCAAACAGGTTTCCGCTGGTCCTCCTGCAGGTAATCATATTCCAGGGAATACAAGGGAAAAAGTGTCCGGAATTCCGGGACTTTGAGCAGGGAAACAGTTTCTACTTCCAACGGTTGTCCTTCCCTTATGGTCAGTATTTTATACCCGGGCATATAAGCGGCGGGGGAGGGAGACTGTATATTGACCAGCCAGTTCCCGTCCTCATACGTTCTTATCCCGGTATCGTTGATGTGCATATGTCCCCCCACATGTATACGAAGCCCTGCTGTGGCAAAGGTCTTGGCCACGTTTTCAGGCGGAACGCGTTCGAGCTGCCATTTTTTACCGCCGAAAAGCCTTTCCAGTAGGGCAGAAGCATCGTCATTAAAATCGATCATTGGAAAATGGCTGAAGGCGATAAGTGTTTTGTTCTTTTCCCTGGCTTGCGAAGCTATTTGTTCTACCCAGCGGATAAGGTGTTTTTTATGTGTGAGTACGTTTTTATATCCTGTCCCTGCACCAGAGTAGTTGTGTGCTATGGCCGGATCGGCAGAAGCGTCTTTCGGAATATGAACATCCCCGTCTATAGCTAACAACCATATACCGGGTACCGGCTCAACGATATAACTGGCATCCGGTATCGTAAAGCCTGGAATCACATCATACATACGGTTTTGCAAGAGGGCGGCTTTCTCTGCCTTTTCGAAAGAATAGGTGCCAGGAGTGTAATTGCTGAAGGGTGTTGCCCAGTAGAGATATTCCGGGGAAGGAGAAAAACCGAAATCTTTCAGGCTTTCCATAATGTCTTTGTAGCCTGACTTGGCAATATCCTTGGAAACAACTACAGGCAATTCATATTCCCCCGTATTCTTTACCAGATCTTTCCTGCTGGTTATTACCTGGTTTTGTCCGCCTTGACCCAGAAAATCGTTTTTGCCGGCTTCCTGGCGGAATGGACCTACAGGATCGTGATTTCCGGTAGTGATAAAGAATTGCATACCGTACCGGTCACTGTATTTTTTCAGGATGCGTTGCAGGCCGCGTATATGTATAGGCTGTCCGTCATCTGAGTAATCCCCGGGAAGCGCTACCAGGCGAATACCTCTCCCTGCGATATCATCCAGGGCCGTGAGGAAGGCAAAATAGTTCTCGTTAAATATACGAGTGGAGTGCAGTTGTGAACCCATGGTCCGGAGAAGCGTGTATTTCCCGGTTCCCGGATTGCGGACACCCCGGTAATCTGTATCTGTAAAAGTGCCGTAGAGGTCCTGGAGGTGCACATCGGCCAGGAAGGCTATTTTAATGTTATCGGGAGAAGGCTGTGAAAAGCTAGGTATGGTAACGACCAGTGATACCAGAAGCGAAAGAAGAATACGGTGTTTCATGGTGCTATTATCGTGATGCGGAAATCGTTTTGTGCAAAAATGCGGTAACTTCCCGGCTTATCCGAAAGATCCGGGATGAAATTTTTGTTATTTTTCAGGTATCCGTTTCGGAGGTAAACTGATTTTTCCGGGAAACCCGGTATAGGATTTTCCTTCGTAAGATAAGGATTTACATCACTTTTATTCCATGGTATTTATATGTTAAGGGCATGGGACAGATACTTCTCATAACTCCCTGAAAACCGGTATTTTTATATAGGTTATTGTGTAAGAGGCTAAATTTTAATATATTGCGTACTGTATTTATTCGATATTTGATTTGGTATTTTTATTTATTTAACCTTAATTTTTTAGTATTATGTCATTTAAAGCAACATTATCTGTTGGCGGCAAGAAAGTAAATGTCTTGAACGTCAATTACGATCTGGCACAGGAAGTGGATGCCACAGGACGTCCTTCTTCGGTAACCCGCGGAGGACGGATTTATTTCACAGTAGAGTCCACAGGAGATTCATTCTTCTTTGAGTGGATGACTAACAACTTCGAGCGTAAAAACGGGACCATTACCTATTTAAAACGCGATACGGATGCCAAGCTGAAAGAGGTGAATTTCACCGAAGGCTACCTGGTAAAATACAAGGAGAACTTTGATGCATCCGGAGATAATCCCTTGACGGAAACCTTTACGGTATCGTGCAGAATGCTCGACTGCGGTGGAGGTAATCATACCAACGAATGGGTTTAATGATCCAGCCGTTCAATTTGTTTCCATAAACGAGCAAGTCAAATATTATAAAGGGGGCGGTTTTTGCCGCCCCCTTCTTTGTTTTAGTGAAAATCCTGATACCTATCCCGTTTTTTAATCGCGGGTTTTTCAAGGTCATCACATTGCTAATCAATTATATAAGTTCCTACCTCTGCAAGTCCGGGTTGGGGCTGGTTGTCATAACCTTCCCTGGGGACGATCTTGAAATACCGGAACTGCTTTTGCTGCGGTAAATCCAGGTACTGATCCATAAGGTTAATATTGTTTAATTCGAAGAATCCGAGGCTTTCCCAGTTTTCGTTGTCATTGCCGACCAGGATTTCCAGTTCCTTCACTTTCCGGTCACCGTTTTTCTGTGCAATGATAAAGCCGTCTACCGTAGAAACTTCTCCCATGTCTACAGTAATCCAGTGGTCCGGGTAGTTGGTAGGATCGGAAGAATACCGGGTGATCCAATAGGTGGAAGCTTCATCGTCGATCAGACGGATGGCCAGCCGGCTGTTGTTTACCTCTTCGGAACTAAACCCGGCGATAGACCAGTTGTCTTTAAGATGCCTGTACCGCAATATTTCGCCAGATGGTCTGCTTATCGGTGTGTTTATAGGTACGGGCTCGCCGAAATGAGGTGTACCATCGGCATTCCAGGTAAAGCGCTGAATACGCGGATTTCTGCCACCACCTCCGGCCTGGCTCCGGGCGTGGTAGATGATCCAGTCTTCCGTACCGTCGGGGGATGTGAAGAAGCCATTGTGTCCCGGACCGTAGGCGTTGCTCTCCGCTTTCATGGACAAAACGGGTTCGGGTGTCTTGGTCCAGTCTGCCGGATTCATAGGATCGCCGTTTTCACTGAGTGTCAGCAGTCCCAGGCAATACATGTCCACCCAATAACCGCTACCAGAATACACGATAAATACCTGCCCGTTGGGATTGATGAGTACCTGCGGACCTTCGTTTATCGGGTTTCCGTTCTTTTCCCAGTTGTAGGTAGGGGAGGAAATGACGACTTTTTCACCGGATATGGTCCAGGGGTCGCTCATTTCAGCGATGTAGATCTCCTGTGGCGGTGCCCCGGCATTCCCCCCGGACCACAGCATGTAGAGCTGGCCGTTGCGTTCCAGGACCGTACCGTCAATAGCCCATTGATCTGTGGCATCGGCAACTTTTCCTTTCATCACCCAGTTTCCCTCTACCGGGCTTGGCGAAGTATTTTCAAGGACGTACATGCGATGGTTGGCGTTTTGTCCGTCATCCGCAGCGAAGTAAAAATACCATTTGCCATCAATCTCATGGAGTTCGGGTGCCCATAGGTTCTTGGAATAGAGTGTCCCGGAAGGGGGCGTCCAGACTTCGTACCGGGTGGATGATGCGAGTTCCGACACGTTTTCGGTCTCCAGGATCACGAGTTTACCACCCTGGGTATAGGTGTAATAATACTTACCGTTTTTCTGAACAATCCAGGGGTCTGGTCCCCCGGGCAATACAGGATTGGTAAATGTACTGTCTGCTTCTAATCCGGTAAGGTCCACCGGAGTCTCCGGTTCTTCGGACCATCCCGGTAACTTGTCACATGCATTCAACAGGAATGCACTACTGAGTACACATGCATAAAAGATTGATCGTTTCATGTTATTATTGATTTAAGGTTAAATTATTTTTCCAGCAGGGCAGTGATACACCACAGGTAAGGTGCCTGACCGTGATAATCACCTGTTCGGCGCGGACGGTCATAGTAGTACTGCTTGTCATTCTTTTTATTGGTACCGACACAAACTTCAGATACCGCGCCTTGCGCGTTGACATAAGGTACCAGGGCCATCCATGCTTTCCGGGCTGCAGGGGCATATGTCCGGGCATCCAGCCATCCTTGTTTAACCCCTGTAATAAAAGCGTATGCAAACATGGCCGATCCGGAGGTCTCCGCCCAGTAATCAGGTTCATCGATCAGTTGGTTCCACATGCCTTCGGGGGTTTGAAAATCCTTCAGGCTTTTCATCATTTTCTGATAACCCTTCATAATGCGCGGTTTATCTTTATGATCGTCCGGCAGGTAACGGAGCAATTCCGTTACTCCTGCCGCCATCCAGCCATTGCCCCGGGCCCAGTAGTAAGGAACATCGGGAGCATGGTAAAAGAGACCGTTGGGTCGCTGAAGCTCATCCAGGTACATTACCATTTCTTCGGCTGCCCGATCGAGGTATTTCGGGTCCCCGGTCACTTTATAGGCATTCGTCTGTACGATAGTAATCATATACATATCGTCAATCCACAGGCGTGTTTGCCAGGTATACCCTTTTTCTGCCCAGGATTTTTCTTCAGGTTTCGCATCTTCGGGAACTTCCCATTGCGTATCCGCATAAGGGATTCCGAGTTCTTTGTAACGCTTATCTTTGGTGATCCGGTAAAGCGTTAAAGGCAGGCTGCCAAACATATTCAGGTCGACATGGTTCATAATGGGCAACAATGCTTTCTCTGTCGTAAACAAGGGTTCGAACCTGTTCTGCATAAATTTGATAAGTAACGTATCGTCCGTCAGTTCGGCAAACCGTAGTGTTCCGTTCCAGTAAAATGTTTCCGGGTAACTAATCCATTTTCCCGCATGAAGGGCATGTTTGGCATACACGAAACGATATGCGATAAGTTTTCCTACTTCTTCAGGAGCGTATCCTTCCGGAAAGTCATCCAGCATACTTTTCTGTGCAGGTGAAAATTGAAAAGAGAGGAATAATAACATCAATGCTTTTTTATACATAACTATACATTTTAAAAGGTTTTAATAGTAATAGGTACCTGCTTCGGCTAATCCCGGTTGTTGCTGGGAGTCGTGTCCGGCTGTGGGCACGATCTTAAAATAGCGGAATGTCTTTCGTTCTTCGATATCCAGGTATTGATACTCCCTGTCAATATCAGCCAGCCCGAATAAGCCCAGGTTTTCCCACGATTCGTTATCATCACTGATATGGATCTCCATTTCACGGATCTTTCGGTCCCCGTTTTTCTGGGCGAAGAAGAATCCGTCCACATTCCGTGCCTCACCCATGTCTACGGTAAGCCAGTGGTCAGGATAACTCGGGATCGGACCGCTATCGCCGGACCAGTTGGCAATCCAGAATGTTCCGACATCGCCATCCAATACCTTGACCGCTAAGCGATCTCCTCTTGTCTCCTCGGCGCTAACGCCGGCGATAGACCAGTTTTCCCTGGGGTAAAGTGTGCGTTCGGGTGCGATATAATCTGCCGGATCGATGATCCGGGAAGCTGCATAAAAAGTATCAATGGCCATGCTTCCGGGCTTGTACAAGGTACTGTAACTGAATGTAGAACTTGTTTTGTAGTGCAGGAGTACCGTAGAATCCACGGCAGTAGCGGCAAATATTTCCTTACTTTCACCTGCTTCCGTCTGGTAGGAAACTACGGTTCCCAGCAAGGTGGTATCGGACGTAGATTCTGAAAACCAGTTGACAACGAGGCTATCACTTTTTTTGGTGATATTCTCAATAATCCTGTTGTTGAGATCGGCAATATAAGCTTCACCTAACACCTGGCCGAATATTTCGGCGCGCATAGACTGGTTGCCTTCTTTATCAAGGGTCCGGACATCAAATGTATAGACACCTTCATCGATTTCCGGGATGATGACGTCTTTGTAACGGGCAATATCTTCCGGGAGGATATCGGTCTCGAAACTGCCGTCCTGTCCCCAGGTGATCCGCATTCGTTGTACCCGTGCATCTGTACTGATCAGTGACCGGATACCCGCCCGGTTATTGCCCGGCATAAAAAGCAGGGAATCTACCCGGCCCGGGTAGGCTTTTTCAGAGTTTTCGAGATAATCACTGTAATGATGGTCTATCGGTGTGCACCGGGCAAGTAATAGGGTGGCCAGGACCAGAAAGAGCGCTTGTATGTTGATTCTGTTGTGTTTCATCTTCATGTCAATTTAATAATGATGTTTAAACATTCCCGCAGCTATCGGGGCTAATCGGCTACCGTACCGAAAAATGTAAGTTCTCCAAGGGCTACGTCCGAATTTCCACCCCAGGTATCCAATGTCCGCCAACGCCAGTAGCGGTAAGGCTCTTCCTGGTTTTCCACATTAAATTCCTCACCCGCCCGGGCATAGTTAATGTCGTCTGATGTGTATTCTGTACCTGGTGACCCGGATGGCTTTATTGAAGTATAGGTGCCCACCAGTGTCCAGGAATCCCAGCTACCATCGGAATCCGGCGCATTAGATCCCCATAATTCGAATACTTTGGGATGATTCCAGCGGTATTCGTGATTGAGCCTGGAGTACATCAAAAAACGGCTCAGGGTAGCAGCCACACCCATATCAAATGTAAAATGCTGAGGTATCCCTGTTCCCGGTGTGGTATGGAAGATGGTGGAAGAAACCCGGTCAGCCCCGTCCCATAATACTTTCGGGGTTTTGAAACCACTATGCGCTTCCCAGGTGTCCGTAGGCAGGTTATACTCACTGAACAGGGATTTATCCATCTGCTCTTCAAAAATCGGGAGAAATACTTTAGAAAGGGTATCCGAACGGTTATTCCAGCGGTCTGTTATATATACTCCGAATTCCCGCTCTACCGAAGGAAAGCCGCGGACATTGAATGTTCCGGTGGGGAGCTGCGTATAGAAATCCCGTTCCGGGGCCCATTTGCCGACACTGTCTTTCGTGACAACATGAAGGACAAGGGGAGCTTCTGTCTCATTCTCGAAACGCAGTTGCACACCACCGAAGGTAGCTTTCATATTTCCTTCTTTTGTAATGGATTCCAGGGTTTTGAGGTAAGGAGGGGTCAGTGTGGTTATCTTCAATACCGTGGGGTCCGAATAGACTTCCCCGACGCCTACCGAGATAAGGTCTACCCCGTATTCTCCCGCTTCGGCAAAACCGTCTACTGTTAGGGAATTGTGGTACACGGATGCCTTGTTTTCACGGATACTTCCGTCAGACAGGTTATAAACGGCTTTTACATAACGCAGGTCACTGTTATTGGGCAGTTCGTATGAAATAACAGCTCCCCCGGCAATACTCTCCACATTGTAGGAGGTAATCGGATCGGGTTTATCGCCCTGCCTTGAGGGAGAAGGTTCGAGTTCATCGGAGCAACCGAAGGGCAGGGTACAAATGAAGCACCATACTGTTGCATGTACCAGTTTCTGTATATAGTTTGTGATCATTGTTTCTGTTTTAGATTATTACCATAGCGGAGATTGCAACAGTCCGTCATTTCTTCGTATTTCATTGTTACTGATTGGCCAGAAATATTCACGTAGCGTAAAAGATCTGGAATAAATAACTCTTCTTCTGTAATAGGTTTGCGGATCGCTTTGCAGGATGTCCCAACCGTAAATCGGTGTGTTCAGCTCGAATTGTGCGGTTTTCCACCGTCTGAGGTCCCAGAAGCGCTGGGATTCAAAAGCGAGTTCTATGGTCCGTTCCCGGCGTATAATCTCCCGGAGCCCGTCCTGCGAATTGGGTTTGTCGGGGTGTACGGAATAGTCCAGCCAGGATTCCCGGACACCCCGTAGTCCGCTGCGTTCCCGGATCGCGTCCAGGTATCGGAATACTTCCTCAGAGGGACCATTTACTTCGTTGAGCGCTTCCGCATAAAGCAGGTAAAGATTGCCGAGGCGCATCATGGTAAACGGATACTGATAGGCTGTATAATTGTTATCGCTACCGATCACAGAGCGGTAACTCACCAGTTTTTTAGGTGTGTATCCGGTACCGCTGTACCGGGTAGGGGAGTTTGTGGCCGCACAGTTCCCGCCCGGCCTGTAACTGGTAGACCAGGCTTCCGTATCGCTACCGTGGTTGCTCATAAAATAACGGCCCCCGTCAAATGAAACGGAACCGTAAAAGCGGTCTTCCCTGTCAAAGTGCAGATTTATGGTCGTATAACCCGGGGTGAGATCGTACTGGTAAGGCGATTCACCCAGGGGCACCTCGCGGAGATCATACCGGTTGGCATAGTCGTAAGTATAATCTTCTTCAATGGGAACACCGTTTTTGGAATAGAATTTTTCTACGATATTCAGGGTGGGGGACATAAAACCCCCGGTAGAAGTATTGGCAATTTTTGAGGGATCGGGGCTTCGTACCATAAAGGCATGTCCCTGCTCAGATTGTGTGGCCATACTACTGTTGTTTACCCATATAGCCTCATGGTTGAGGTCCTGTCGTGCGGTAACGGCGCCGCGAATACTCATCTGATTAATTGTGCTCTGCTGCGGTGCCTGGGCCATATTGGTAGGTGGTACCCATTTGTAGAGTGATTTACCCGAACCCTCCGCAGCCTCTATGGCTTCCCGGCAGGCATCTGCCGCCAGTTTCCATTTTTCAGGATCATACGAAGCATTGAACAAGGGCGCTCCACCGGCGTTGATATAACCGGGATAATCGGTATTTCCGTTAAACAAGGGGCTTGCGGCGGTAACAAGAATTTCTGCTTTCATCGCTTTAGCTACAACCTGGGTTACGCGTCCGTTTTCTTCTGCAGGTTGCATGACATCTTCCATAAGGGCCGGGATCGCTTCGTCTATGGTATTGACGATATAAGCAAAAACTTCATCTGTAGATTGCCGTTCGTAGTGGATATTTTCAGGATCTTCGAACGTGTCGGTATTGACATCTACAATAGGAAGAGGACCATACATACGAAGCAGGTAATAATGGTAATAGGCTTTCAGAAAACCGGCTTCTGCCGCCCAGCGGTCTTTTTCCTGCTGATCCATTTCTTCTACTCCCTGGATGTTTTCGATAAAGATGTTACAGTCCCTGATACCCTCCCACAAACTAAAGCCACCGTCATGCCCGTCCCAGTAATTGAGCAGGGGGCTGTTACTGTTTTGTCCGCTCATGGCAATATACCAGTTAGGCCAGCCTCCCTGGCCGAAATTTGTAGTGGAATTCATCCAGAACTCGTCCCCGGCGAGTAAGGCCGCGTTTGTAGAAAGATTGAACCCTTTCGGTATCCAGCTATAGCAGGTATGTAAATATCTTTCGGCCATAGTCCTTGAGGCAAAAGCCATCCTCAACTCCGCGATATTGTCCGGAACAATATCGATGTATTTGTTACATCCCCCCGGAAAAACCAGTAAGACTGCTAACAGTATGATACTTAAAATCTTCTTCATTGGAACTATTTTATGGTTATAATCATTTGGTTTGGTTAATATTTCGATGGGTTATAAGGACATGAGTACGCCGAGGTTAAGTACCCGTTGTATCGGATACCTCAATCCCGATCCGCCCATTTCCGGATCCCATAGTTTAAAAGAACTGATGTTAAACAGGTTGGTCCCGCTGACATAGATCCTGAATCTGTCAATTTTGTACTTACGTGTAAAATCCTGGTTCAAAGTGTAAGCGATCTCCGCTTGTTTCAGCCGAAGAAATGCACCGTTACGCATCCAATGGGTACTGTTTACCGTATTGTTGGAAAGCGGGTTTTGGCTTAACCTCGGCCATAAGGCATAGACATCGCGGTTATCCTCAGACCAATGGCTGTCTGCCCAGGGCTGTAAAAGTGCATTTGGATGAGTTATACTTCCGAAGGGAGCAGACCCGCTGTTATTGGCATCCCCGGTCGTGGGATTAATAAACAGGGAGGTCCGTGCCGCGCCGGTGAAAAAGAAAGAAACTTCAAGGTTTTTATAACCGGAAGTAAGCCCGAAACCGTAGTTGATCTCCGGGACGGTCGGGTAACCGATAGGTACAACGTCGTTATCATCGACAACGCCATCACCATTGACATCCAGGTACTTGATGTCCCCGCCCATGACCATACCGGCAAAGGATTGTCTCGGACTGTTAAAAACTTCTTCATCGTCTATAAACAGGCGTTCTGCGATATAACCATGACGTTGGTTGGCATCCTGGCCGATAAGACTGAGGTAATCATACTCGTAGTTGGGTTCTTCATAAGCCAGGTATTCACCGCGGGCAAAAGTAAATGTCCCCCGGCCCTGGAGCCATAGATTCTCATTGATACTGTGATTGTATACCAGCTCACCGTCAAACCCGTAACTCTTGTATTTACCTATATTAGCCCGTACTTCTGTTGCGAGGCCCATGATGGATGGTAAATGTTCACGCTCTTGTACAATTTTGCTTCGTATCTGCCGGAAAATATCCCCGGTAAAGGTAAGTTTACCGTTGAAGAAGCCCAGGTCTATCCCCAGGTTGGTCTGTCTGGAAACTTCCCAGGTTACATAAGGGTTGGCATAGCGGTTGACCTTTATACCATTTCTTTTATAGTTTTCGTCTCCCTGGCCTATTCCGAAGACGTGGTTCCGGCCTCCTTCGTTCAGGCTCATGTCAGAGAGGTAAAAAAACCGGATGTCACTGATGTTATCATTCCCCACCAAACCATGCGTCAGTCGCAGTCGGGCCGTACTGATGACATCCTTGAGGGGGTCCATAAACGATTCGTTATGTATGGTCCATGCTATACCGGCGGACGGGAAGAAGCCCCAGCGGTGATTTCTGGCAAATACTTCGGAACCGTTGTAACCAAAGGTAAACTGTGCATGGTATCTTTCATCGAAAGCATAAGTGAAATTCCCGGAAAAACTAACATTTCTGTACGGTAGGGTATTGAGTACGGAGCCTCCCTGGTCGCGCGGGAGTTCTACGCTGCTCCGGAGAGTATTAATAAACATACCGGTCACCTTGTGCTTTTCATTGAACGTACGGTCATAGTGGAGTGCGTTTTGCATGTAGAAAGTGGATTCCTGTCCCCTTCCGTCATCCCTGTAATCCAGGTGTTCTGTTCCGTCAAGCGGGTTGAGATTGAGAAATGAGTATTTCCCGGTGGCCGGATCTGTACTTGTAGGCATGTAGTAGAAAGGGTTGTACTGTCTGCGGTAGCGCATAACGGCTTTGCGGGAAGTATTGGCCAGCCCTCGGAAACTAAGTCCTTCCACCCATTGTGAGAAATCCTGGCTGAGCTCTACCTGTACCTGCATTCTGCTATCTGTCCATTCGGAATATCCTCTTACAATTTCAGCGTAAGGATTCAGATAGAGGTTACCGCTGCCATCGTCAAAATTCCCGAACATCGGATGACCGATATAGGACTGTTGCGGTCCCGGTTCGTAAATAGGCTGGAACAATACGGGGTTGGCACGGAGCGCATTGCGGAACGATGAACTCCCCCCTTCGGGAGGACCGCTGTAGTTACGGGAACTAACGATAGCCCTTACCATAAGCTGGGTGGTAGGGGTGACGTTGATATTAATATTGCTCCTCAGGTTATACACCTTAAAATCCACATTGTTGTTGAAATTATTTATAGGGTTTACGCGGATCAGACCATTATCCTGTGTCAGGTTACCGCTCACCAGGTATGTAGCTACCTGTCCGCCTCCGCGTATGCTCAGGTTATAGTTTTGGGTATGAGTACCCGGCTTGGTTACTTCCCGAAGCCAGTCTACCGAAGGGTATCTTATGGGGTCGTCTCCGGCTAATGTTCTCGCTATTTTTTCTTCGGAATACAAGGTAAGGGCCAGCGGATCGCGGGTCAGGATGGCCTCATTATGCAGTTTCATAAAGGTTATCGGATCTGCTATTTCGGGCATTCGTGTAGGTGCAGAATAACGCTGTTCTGCGCGTACCGTGATCCGCGGACGTCCTTCAGTACCTAATTTGGTCGTGACCAGGATAACACCGTTGGCTCCCCGTGAACCGTATACAGCCGAGGAGGTAGCGTCTTTCAGAATCGTAAAGCTGGCAATATCATCGACGGGGATACGGGCCAGGTCATCAGCGGATACTTCCATATTATCGATTAAGATCAATGGCCTTTTATTCACCCCGAAGGTGCCCACCCCGCGAATGAAGAAATCCGCATTGTCCAGACCGGGTTCCCCGCTGCGCTGAAAGGATATCATACCGGCAACCCGCCCCTGCATGGCTCCTGTGAGGTTGCTCATGGGCATACGGAGTTCTTCGGGTTTAATGGAAGTGACGGCGCCAATAAGATCCGCTTTTTTCTTCTGCTGCCCGAAAGCGGTGACCACCACTTCATCGAGCTTGCCCGCATCTTCCTGCATGGTAAGGGATAAAGACTGACCATCGGTAACTTCCTTTTCAACAGTGGAAAAACCAACATAACTAAACACAAGCGTTGTCGGCGTTTTACTTATTTTCATGATAAATTCACCGTCAAAGTCTGTTGTGGTACCGTTTCGGGTCCCTTTCTCCACAACATTGACTCCTATCATGGGGATTCCTTGGGCGTCTACAACTGTTCCGCTTATGGTTCCTTCCTGTATGGTTTTGGTATAAAAAAATGTATTTTCGGAGTTAAAACCTTTACTGAAAGCATGATTTACAATCATGCAGAACAGTGTTAATATGATGGTATTTTTAGGTAAATCTTTACATGATTGTAAAAGATTACCTTCTCGTATTTTTTTCATGTGGTTTCATTTAATATTGCCGGCCTTCCGTACGATGGGATTTGCAAAGCCCCGTACAGACGCATATTCCTGCCGTTTTGGTTAGTATATGGGTTCGGACTCCTCCAATTCCGGGCACCGGACAACTCTTACCGGTGGGATCGGTCTAACCGCCGGAATATCAGAGAAGGTCCGGATGGTTGCATATATTTAGAGTGTCAAAAGATTGGAACTTCTGAGTTGAACCCTTGAAAACAGTTGTCTTTTCCCGATTGAATCCATAATTTGCCGGAATTGTGCGGGGGTATAAAAAACCGGTTACCGGACCTTAGTCTTCCACAACACTTTGTATCCATTTGAAACTCTCCGGAACCATTTCGAACTCTCCATTCTGGAAATTGAGTTTTACGAGGGCCGTTTTCCTGGGATGTACTGCCTGGGTGGAAGCATGGGTGTGAAGCACATAAAATGTTTCCCCGTTTTCATCTTTTACGATATCCCCGTGCCCCGACCCCGGTTCGCCGGTATTATGAGCGGAAATAATGGGATTGTCCAGCGATTTCTCCCAGGGACCGAGAGGAGAATCGCTGACCGCGTATCCTACGGCATAATCAGGGTTTCGGAAATCGTTAGCGGAGTATAGTAAGTAATACACTCCGTCTTTTTTAACCACAGTGGGGCCTTCGGCTACAGACCATCCGGCGTTTTCGGTATTTTCCCAATCTTCCTCTGCATAGATACATTCCTGCAGGGTTTCGGGTTTTATGGCTGTGAGGTCTTCGGTCATTTCGGCCACGAAGATCCGGTTACCGTTCTGTAGCCGTACGTGGTACATATACGCTTTTCCGTTATCAAAGAAAATAAAGGGATCTATCTGTTTTACCGGGGCATCTATAGCTGTGCCGTCGTTGGTGAAAGGTCCCAGCGGACTGTCTGCTGTGGCAATGGCAATGTGTTCATCGGCTGTATAGGCCATGTAGTATTTGGAATTGTAGTGGAAGAGCTGGGGAGCCCAGAACCCGCCGTTGCCAAACGCATCTCCTTTTTTCATGGCAAAACCGTCCGTAGCTCCTGCCGGGCCTTCCCAGTGAACCAGGTCGTCCGAGGTATAGACCAGGAAACCTTCGCCCTGGATATCCGGGTCATTTTTGGTTCCGTACAGGTAGTAGGTTCCATTATCTTCAAAAATGGTGGGATCGGCCAGGTAGATCTGCCGGGTTACTATTTCTTCCTCTTCTTTAGGCGTACCGCCGTTGAAGTATTCGTCACAGGCATTCAGTAATAATGCCATTACGGGAAACAGGTAAAAAAAATTCATTTTCATAATTTATTGGTTTTTGGTGGTTTGTTAAAATGTATACAACCGTGGTTGTTTTTGGTCTTTGCTATTCACACAATCGGTTGCGTAAACAGGGAATAAAAAAATGATAGATCATAAAGGTGTTTTTATTGTTGATATTCGGGTTTAGTTATTAATTCAGTTCTCAGCAGGTATGGTTAAACGTTCATTTTCAGGTACAGGCCTTCCCAGGTTTGGTGTGCCATCGGCGTTCCACTGTATTTTTTGCATCCTGGGGGAGCGTTTCTTTCCGCAGCCTTCCCCGGGATTGGAATTGGCGTGGTACAATATCCAGTCTTCCGTACCGTCGGGCGATTTGAAAAAGGAATTATGCCCGGGCGCATAAACGCCGTTGGCTTGGGACCTGCTGAAAATAGGTTCAGGGTGTTTGGTCCAGGAGGCCGGGTTCAGAATATCTTCGCCTTCCAGTTTCAACAGTCCCAGGGCGTAGTAGTCGGTCCAGCATCCGCTTGCGGAGAAAACGATAAATACATTACCCTCGTGTTCCAGGTATTGGGGGCCTTCGTTAACATTTACATGTGGCGGGTTCTTCGCGTCCTGCAGGTCACCTTGTTTTTCCCAGGCATAGGAAGGCTCCGCTATCAACACCCGTTGCTTATCGATAGTCCAGGGGTTTTTCATCCTGGCGATATAAATGTTTTGCTGATGATTGGTAAGGCCTTCCCAGCCGGACCAGATCATGTAAAGTTTGTCTTTGTAAGTAAAAACATTACCGTCAATGGCCCAACGGTCGGGCCATGCCGCTATTTTGCCTTTAAATTCCCATGTTCCCTTAAAAGGGTTTTCGGAAGTGTTTTCCAGGACGTACATCCGGTGATTGTTATTGTCCCCGTCGTCAGCGGCAAAATATACATACCACTTGCCGTCTATGATATGAAATTCTGGAGCCCAGATATTTTTGGAATAGGGAGTACCCTCCGGGGGAGTCCAGATCAGTTTACTTTCTGCATTTTTAAGATCGGCCAGGTTTTTGGTTTTCCAAAGCATGAGTTTGTTTCCCGTGGTGTGGGTATAGTAGTAATACCCGTTGTGATAGGTACTGTACGGATCTGCCCCCGAAGGCAGCAGGGGATTGGTAAACGTTTTTTGCTGCCCGAAGAGGAGACCGCCATACATAAGCAATATTACAAGCGTAATTTTCTTTTTCATCTATTTATTTTTATTGTTCTTCCAGAACCAGGTGCCGATTTATATCTCTCGGGCTTACCCCGAGTTAGTTAATTTTTTATTTTTTTTCTATTCCGAATTTTTTGACCAGCAGATCGTACTCCTTTCGGGAGATAGTTATCATACAGCCGTGCCTCACTTTGGCCGGGAGGGCATATTTATCCCAGTCGTTGAAAAAAGTATACCCGGAAGCCTGGTACCAGGGCCCGTTGAGGTTATCTGCTATGGAGAGACCATAAGATACTCCGGGGTACTGTTCATAATAGAGATACCATATTTTTCCGTCCGGGGAAGGGATCAGGGCAGGGGCTTCCCTGAAATTGGGGCTAATGGGATCTTGCGGTAAGGAATAAGGCCCAAACAGGGAGGCGGAACGGGCGATACGAATGGTTTTTCCCGTAGGCCAGTATAATGTAGGGTAGGTCTCATCCTTTAAAATGGCATAGTAGGCACCTTTCACTTTCCGGATGATAACGTCGATCGTACCGAATTCCCATTCGAACAGTTTCCGCGGAGGTCCCTCGAAAGTGACCAGGTCGTCGGAGAGCACATAAAGTGTTCTCTGGCTTGCCCAGTAGCGTTCCGGGTCTTCTTTGGTGCCTTCTTTATGCGGGGTGTGCCATGTCATCATAAACTTCCCGGAGTCCCGGTCATAAAACAGTTTCGGGGCACCGATCCTCTGAAGTGCGTCGGGATAACCGGGAACAGAGCTGAGGTCGGGAGTATATACGGCATGTTTCTTCCAGCTTACCAGGTCTTTCGAAACCCATATATTGATGTCTGGAGAGGAATCGCTGGTATTCCCGGCAATAAAGTAACGTCCGTCGGGGCCTTTGACGATATCCGGGTGTCCATGGTAACCGTCAAAGACCCTTTCTCCCTGGTTCAGGGCATACCAGTGAAGTCCGTCCAGACTCACCGTATAATACAGGCGGCCGTAATCTTCGTGTGTCATATGCGCGAAGAGATAGGCTTCGTTAGCGGCTTTTTCTCCTTCGATAACCTGTCCCGGCGGATCGGGTTGCTGGGCGTTACAGATATAAAAAAGAAATAAGGCCGGTAAAAGATATACTGTGCGAACGGTTGGTCTCATGGTTTTGTTTATCGGGCGTTAGCTTCTGTCGTCAGCCTGGATATGAGTTCGGTTTCTGCTTCTTTGTATGGTCTTCCGTCCGTGTGAAAAACCTCGTGGAACCAGAGTTCCGGTTCGGCGGTGTACTGTTTTGTCCAGCTGTCCCACGGGTATTTGGTCTGTGATTTTCCGTCTACAAGTCCCCAGTTATACATCCCCACATTGTACTTCAGTGCAATAGGAAGGAAGCCTTGAAAGGTACTGCCGTTTGGTCTGGCCATATATTCGGTACACAACATGGGCCGACCGTATCGCTGTAATTGTTTTATTTTTTCCTCCAGGTCCTCCGGATGGTCATAATTGTGAAAAGATATGACATCCGATTGTTCTACCTGCAGTTTATGCATCGGTTTCATTTGGTTGTGGGAATCCCAGTCTCCTGTCCATACTCCGGAAGTAAGCGGCTGGCTCGGGTTGGCTTCCCGTGCCCAGGCAAATACTTTTTCCAACAGGGGCAGAACGAGATCAACCTTATCGGGAATTTCCACTTTTTCGTAGGAAGCCCCGGTCATGTTATCCGGCTCATTCCATACATCCCATCCCAGTATACGCTTATCGTCCTTAAATCTGCCTACGGTCTCTTTTACGTAGTTTTCCAGCCTCCCGTACTCGCTGCTGTCCTGCAGGACTTTCTGTCCCGGGCTTTGTACCCATCCGGAGTTGTGTACGTGTGGTTTGGGCTCCCGCTGTTTCCCGGTTTCGGGGAAAGGGTCCCAGCAGGAATCGAACAAAACAAACAGGGTGCGGATATGGTGTTTGTCGGCGATACCGAGATACTCGTCTATCCGCTCATAAAACCCTTCTTTGTCCTGCTTGTGAAGCAGGTCGTGAAGGTATACGCGCATGGTATTCATTCCTATGGATTCCGCCCATCCGAGTTCCCTGTCTATGGTTTCCGGGTCGAAGGTATCTTCCTGCCACATTTCAAGCTGGTTGATGGAGGTACTGGGATTAAAATTAGCCCCTACAAGCCAGGGTTGTTCCGCATACCATTGATTGGCCTTTTCCTTACTCCAGATGGAACGTGCGATAATTTCGGTTTTTGTTTCGACTTTTTCTGATGTTTCGGTTTTATTCTCCTTTTCTTTACAGCTCACCAGGATGAGGATGAGCATGACATACAGTTTCCAGTTCAAAATTTTCTTCATTTGATAATAGTATAAATGCCCTGATCATTTTTCGGACAGATTAATTCAATACATACCCGGGATTTTACTCACCAAGTGAGATTTAAATGCTCCGACGCCTGCCTACCGCAAGGCAGGCTTGTGTCGAAAAGTAATCTATGGTTTCCGCCTCATGCCACTTGTCCCGGGGTAATTGGCTTTCGGTTAGGAGTGTTTTCAATTTTTTCCCTTTTCCCGGGGGTTTCTTAGTTTTCGTAACAAATTGTTCCGGTGTTGCCGGTCATCGTGTTATTCCATTGACCAAAGTTTGTGACCAGATGCGGTTTGTTTATACTGATGGCACACCCCTGGCTGTTCGTAATCATGTTATCATATACCTGGCACCCGTCATTCGGCTGGTTTAAGTTGTTCTGGAACCGGATGGCGTGGCCGAATGTCTGGTCTATCGTACAGTTTCGTATGTTAGCACCATTGGCCTGATCAATGCCTATACCACCAACACCCCGCTGCTGATTATTGTTTCTGTAGATCCATACGTTATCTACAATACAATTATGAGAGCCGCCGTCTATGGTAATTCCTTCTCCCCCGTTTTCATAGGTCTGGGAATTTTTTATCGTATTGTCCGAACTTGCCCATTGTGAAATACCTACAATACCGTTGTAATATGCTTTAACGCCTTCTATGTGAAGCATATGAGCCTCGTGTATTAAAATGCCGGAATGATCACTGTTTCTAAAGTGGCTATTATAGATACTGGTCTGATTGCCAAATACACGCATATTGGGTTCAGGTAAATTCCCCCCATCGATATAGATCCAATCGATGACGGTATTTAAAACCCCGGGGTCAACATCCAGAAGCGATACTCCCTGCCCGGTTTTACGTAAATAATTTGTGGGATCAGTACCGTTGTTGGCACCCCTGATGGTCAATCCGCTTTTATTGACATGGACCGTACCGCTAAAATAGTGATTACCTGCATGAATAAAGATAATATCACCTGAAGATGATTGATCGACCAAACTTTGCAGATCAGCCGTTTCATCCGGCCCCTCCTGAGCGTGCAGATACCATGTAACGCCCCGGGAGGCAGTAGAGTTACCCTTTTGATAAATTACAGCTTCTGCGGCATTGGTGCCGTCGTAAGTTTCGTTATCTATACCTGTTGCATCATCGGTTTGAGAACAGGCAGAAAATAGTGCACAGAGTACAATAGACTTTAGTAAGGTTTTTAGTTCTTTCATGGTTGATAAAATTTATTTAATAGCCGGAATTTTGCTCCAGATTTGGATTGTTTTCCACTTCTACCTGGGGTATGGGCAGGCGGATGTCTCTCCCTATATCAAAATTCCCGAAGTCGGGATCCCTTTCGGCAATTTCGTCTACCGATGCCTGGTCGTCCAGGTCGCCCCACCTTTTAAGGTCCTCCCAGCGTACACTTTCACCGCAGAGCTCCAGGACACGTTCGGTCTTCAGCCGGTTAAGGAAAGCTTCCCGGTTATTGCCTATAGCAGGATAAGCTTCCGCCAGGGGAGGCATATCAGCCCTGTTCCGTACCATATCCACATACTGGTAGGCATCGGAAGTCATACCCAGTTCGTTGAGTACTTCAGCGTAACGGAGCAGTATATCGGCATAACGGATCAGGCGGTAATTAACTTCTGAGAAATAATCTTCGTTTTCCCGGTAATAATCTCTCTGGTATTTGCGGAACCAGGCTTCGTCTTCATCCCATTCCCAGTCCTTTCCGTAAACCTTATCTCCGAAGTCGTCAAAAAGTCCGGGATAAAACAGGGTGTACCGCAATCTTTCGTCGATATCCCCATGTATGTTTTTTTCCTGTTTGAAGGCGTCTACGAGCCAGAATCGTGCCTGCCCGTCCGACCAGCCTATACCTCTCGGAGCAAAAAACTGCGCCCTGGTGGTAGAAACCGAAGCATCGGCACCTTCCCCGCTACCGCCTTTTCGCTGATCGCCGTACTGGATCTCAAAAACGGATTCGCCGTTGTTTTCATTGAGGTGTGTGAAATTATCCTCGTAATTGTCTGCCAGGCTGTATATGGCACCTTCGCCTGTAACCAGGTATTCCAGGGCGGTTTTAGCTTCTTCCCAGCGATGTTGTTGCATGTACAGTTTGCCCAGCATGGCTTTTACCGCACCTTTGGTAGGCCGTCCCGTTTGATCGGCATCCCAGGTAGGGGGCAGGGCAGCAAAGGCTTCATTCAGGTCTTTTTCTACCTGGGCAAATACTTCTTCTTTGGTGTTTTGTGCCGGCAGGTCGCCGGGTTCGGAAGGTTCCAGTACCAGGGGAGCGTTTTCCCATAGCACCCCGATATAGTAATAATGCAGAGCCCTGAAGAATTTGGCTTCTGCGAGGATCTGTTCTTTCCGGTCGGCATTTGAGAATTCAATGTCCGGAACATTGGCCAGTACCTGGTTGGCCCGGAAAATGGCTTTGTAGGAATCGCGCCAGGTCACGGAATTCCCTTCCCAGAAGTTGTAATTGATGTAGCTGAACCGCGTCCAGTCCGCCAGTTCTACCCAGGGGCTTTTGCTAAAACCTTCGTCGGAAGTAAGATCGAGACGGAAATAGATCCACCTTGCCCACAGCCCGTCTTTGTAAAACATGGCGTAAATGGAGTTCACCCCTTTTTCGGCATCATCCGGAGTGGTCCAGTACTGGTCTGTAGTAAGCGCATTGGGGTTTTGCAGGTCCAGTTCGTCTTTGCTGCATGAAACCGCTGCCAGGAGCGAACATAATATCGTAATTAATATTGCTGTTTTTTTCATTGCGATCGTTTTTTGTTTAGAAACCAAATTCCACACCTAATGAATACGTACGGACATTAGGGAAAGCGCCGAGATCCACACCTCTCTGGAAGATGTCGTTATTACTGAATTCAGGATCAAGGCCGTCATAACCGGTTATGGTGATGATATTTTGAGCGGAAAGGCTTATTCTTACCCGGTCAAAACCTATTTTCGTGAGTACATCTTCGGGGACGTTGTAGCCCAGACCGATGTATTTTAGCCTTACAAAGCTGCCGTCTTCGAGCCAGCGGTCACTGTCCGAACGGGCGCTGAGCGAAGTTCCTTTCACTACCCTGGGAAAACTGGTATCCGGGTTTTCCGGTGTCCAGGGCCGTATGCCCGCGCGGTAGTTGCTATCATCGTCAAAACGGTCTACAATACTGTGATAGCCATTATAGACCGTAGCTCCGAAAGAGCCGATCCAGTTCATCGAAAAATCGAAGTTCTTGTATTTTGCTCCTGCATTGAAGCCCATTCCAAAGTCGGGCCAGGGACTTCCCACCACACTTTTGTCTTCGTTGGTGATCTGTCCGTCATCATTGAGGTCTACAAAACGGATATCCCCGGGCAGCGCATCCGGCATGATGACTTTGCCCTGCGAATTGGTATAGTTGCTGATCTCTTCGGTATTCTGGAACAAACCGTCTGTTTGCAGTACATACCACATACCTACGGGTTCGCCCGAACGGGTTATGGTATTACCCTGTATGCTTTCGTTCAGGCCGTTCCCCAGCGAGATCAGTTCGTTGCTAAGGGTACTGAAGTTTACGGAAGCATTAAAGCTGAAATCGTCATTGACCACATGATTGTATGCTGCATTGAATTCAAACCCCTTGTTCTCTACGGTAGCTGCATTGGAAATAGGATTTTCACCGTCGTTACCCGTGGAAAGCAGGATGGGGAACCCGTAAAGGACGTCTTCGGTGCGGGCGATAAAATAATCTGCCGTCAACTGCAGCCTGTTATCGAACAATCCCATATCGATACCGAAATTGGTTTGTTTGAGGGTTTCCCAGCGCAATTGCGAATTGGCCAGCCGTACCTGGGTTGCCGAAGGATAGAGCACCTGGCCGTTACCCAGAACAATGGCCCCGAAAGTATTGATAAAGCCCATGTATTCGTAGTTACCTATGTTTCCGCTACCGAGTTCGCCATAGCTGGCCCGCAGTTTCAGGTCGCTTATTTTTTCCGAGTTGAAAAAACCTTCGTTGCTGACCCTCCATCCCAGGGAGACAGAGGGAAAGTTAGACCATTTGTTCTCATCGCTGAACTTGGAAGAGCCGTCACGTCTCAGAACGGCATTGAGGAGGTAACGGTCGTCGTAGTTGTATTCCAGCCTTCCGAGGTAGGATACCAGGGTAGACTCATTGCGGAAACCGCCCACTATACCCTGATCGCCCAAGTCAAGGACGTCAAAATATTCTCCTGTATTGGGGTTTACCAACAGGTTTCTCTTGGTGCCGTTTATTTGTTCGTATTTATCTTTCTGGTAGGTGGTCCCTACAACCAGACTGATATCATGTTTGCCGAACTGCTGGTCGAAAGTAATGGTATTTTCAATAATCCGGGTTTCGGATTGCGCTTTGTTCTGGTTGGTGAAAGAAGCTTCGTAAGGCTGGTTTAAGGTCCAGTTTCCTTCGCGTCTCAGGTGGAGATAATCGTCGAAGCTGGTTTCGTAACCGAAATTGAAGCGATATTTAAGAAAAGGAAAAGGATCAATCTCCGCCCAGATATTTCCCCGTATCCTGAAATTCTCAACTTCCCTGTCAATCAGGTTTGCTATGGCCACCGGGTTTGCCGCAAAGGTATTGGCCACACCCGATTTTCCGTATCCGTAACCCCCGGGGTTTTCATCGTCGTAAACCGGGATGGTGGGGAACAGGCGAACCACGTCGATAAAAGGGTTACCTCTTAAGGTTTCGGGGCCCCCGATCTCATTGGTTTTGGAATTGGACAAGGCGAGGTTTTCGCCGACGCTGAAAATCCCTTTTTTACCGCTGGTATTTACCCGGAAGGAAACCCGGTCGAAATCCGTTGAGACTACGGTACCCTTATTTCCGAAGTAGTTTCCGGAAATAAAGTACGTGGAATTTTCCCCGCCCCCGGAGAAACTGACGTTCTGGTCCTGTATAAGTCCTGTACGGAAAACTTCTTCCTGCCAGTCGGTATTTACGCTCATGTCGAGGTTTTGCCTCGGCAGCCCGGCATTGTCATAGGCCATATTGTTGAGCCTGGCAAATTCTTCCTGCCCTGCAAGATCGTAGGTAGGTACCTGTGTGAGGCTCATTTTAGAGCTGACACTTACCTTGAGGGGTCCGCTGATTCCTTTTTTGGTAGTAATAATAACCACCCCGTTTGCTGCTCTTGATCCGTATATTGCCGCTGCAGCGGCATCTTTCAGTATCTGGACGGATTCGACATCATTAGGGTTAAAATCGCGATTGGCCGTAGTGATTAATCCGTCGATAACGTAAAGCGGGTTGGCACTTTGCAGGTTTTTAAGTCCCCTGATCTCAATTCTTGCCTCCTGGCCGGGCTGACCGCCACCACGTACATTCACTCCCGGCGCCAGTCCCTGGAGGCTTTCGGCTATGGTTGTCGTTTGTCGCTTCTGGATGTCTTCGGACTGTACAATGGAGATAGCGCTGGTAAGGTCTTTTTTCCGCTGGGTACCGTAGCCTACAACAACAACTTCGTCAAGTGCCGCGACATCTTCTTCCAATTGTATATTTAAGGTAGTCTGATCGTTTACCGGGACTTCCCGTTTCTTGAATCCAATATAAGATACTACCAGTATGGCATCCGGGGCAACGGCAATGGTGAAATTACCATCAAAGTCCGCCGATGTCCCCGTACTTGTTCCTTTAACCAGGATATTGGCAAACGGAATGGGTTCTCCGTCTGCAGAGGTCACACTTCCCGAAACTTCCACGGTACCCTGGGCGAGTATGTGCTGTGAAAGCAATAATACAGGGAGTAATAACAGGTATCTAAACCCGGAAAGCTGTGTTAGATTAGTTTTCATCTGTTCATATTTATTGTTGTTCAGCAGTCGGATGGAATGTCCTAATGATCATTTTCGGTTGGTATCCGGAAAATTGGGATTACGGGCATTTTATAGAGTTTCATTTTGATCCCGATAACCATCGGGATTGGGTTTTGGTTTTGGTGAAACAATTTGTAGAATCAATTCCCTGGTCTATATATTTTTGAACCGGGAAGGGATTTTTAACATTATTATTTAATTAAAAATAAGATACCTTTTATGATTATTATTAAAAAATAACACCTGATTTTTGTTAAATTAACTTTTCCAAAGTAGATTATTTTATTTTGAATATCTATTGGAGAGTTGTTTCAATTTTTCCTCAAAAAAGATCAATTTTCTGATAATTCCCGGAAATCATGTATTTTGGGATGATTTGAAGAAAGATGAGATGATTTGTATAGGTGTGTTTCCTGTGAAATGAATTGATTTGTAGAGTTATGAGGATATTTTACCTGTTTTTAATATGTTGCTTTCTCACGGTTGATTTGGGGGCCCAGACGTATGCTTTTAATAAACTAAAGGTAGAGGAGGGGCTTTCTCATAATTCGGTGATCTGTATGCTACAGGACCGGCGTGGATTTTTGTGGTTCGGCACCAAAGACGGGTTGAACCGTTATGACGGGTATAACTTCAAATTATTTCAGCATCAACCGGGTGATGATAAGAGCATAGGCAGCAATTTTATACGGTGCCTGCACGAATATGATAATTACATTTGGGTTGGCACGGATACGGGATTGTTTCGTTATGACGAGAAGACCGAATCGTTTACATTGATTGAAAGTACCAAAAACCAGCCCATACTGGATATCGAAGGAGATGTAAACGGAAACCTCTGGTTTATTGTGGCCGGTAACCTGTATAAACTTGATATGGCTACCGGAGAGGAAGAGAAGTTTAACCGTTTTCACGCTTCGTTTGTTACGTGTAATACATCCGGAGAAGTATTTGTTTCTTCTTCGGAGGAGTTGTACCGCTTTATTCCGGATAATAATTCGTTCCGGTTAATCGACCTGGCCGGTTCGGACGGAACAGGGGAGGAACTGATGATCACCGCACTTTCCTCCGGGGGAAGAGATTCCCTGTGGATAGGTACAAAGAACCGGGGTGCTTTTCTTTACAAGGAATCGCAAAAAAGGTTGGTACGCCTGCTGAAAGAGAGTGAGAACCCCTTATTTGTAAGGGATTTTCTGAAAAAAGGGGACCGGGAATTATGGATTGCCAGCGAATCTGGGATTTATATTTACAATCTTCGCGATCATACTTATCAGAATCTTATAAAAAATTATAACAACCCTTATTCTCTATCGGACAATGCCATATATGCACTGGTACAGGACAGGGAAGAGGGGATCTGGATAGGGACGTATTTCGGCGGGATCAATTACTATCCCAAACAATACACTCCCATGCTACGCTATTTTCCCAAAGTCGGTGAAAATTCTATAAGCGGTAATGCGGTCAGAGAGATCAAAAAAGACCGTTTCGGGCATCTGTGGATAGGTACCGAAGATGCCGGGCTCAATCGTTTTGACCCGGAAACCGGGAAATTTATCAATTATTCTTCCGTAGGAAAAAAAGGCCCGCTGTCCAATTATAATATTCACGGACTATTGCCTATAGAGGATAAACTCTGGATAGGAACTTTTGAACACGGGCTGGATATCATGGATATACGGTCCGGAAAGGTCACCGAACATTTTGGTTCCGGGCAGGATGAAGGACAACTGCGGAGCGACTTTATATTTTTTATTTATCAAAGCAGGAATAAGGATATTTATGTACTTACCTCTTCCGGTATTCACCGGTACCTTCCGGAAAAGGATTCGTTCGAGGTTTTACAGGGGTTCCCGGAAGTGTATCACTATACCTGTTTTATCGAGGATCATAACGGGGTACTCTGGGCAGGGACTTACTGGGACGGGCTGTTTTACTTTGACCCGAAGACAAAGAACAAGGGATTTTACGGTTATGATCCGGGTAATCCCAATAGTCTGAGTTCTAATGTAGTCAACGGGATTTTTGAAGATTCCGAAAACCGTCTGTGGGTGACCACCGAAAACGGACTTAACCTTTTACGTGAAGAAACAAACGATTTTCGCCGGTTTACCAAAAAAGAAGGTTTTCCTACCAATGTTGTCTATTCCATTCTCGAGGATGAAAATAAAAAACTTTGGATAAGTACTTCCAACGGTCTTGTGGAATTTACCCCGGAAACAGAAAAGCTAAAGATATACACCAAGTCCAATGGTTTGCTGAGCGATCAGTTTAACTACAGTTCCGCTTTTAAAGATGAGAACGGGGAGATGTATTTCGGAGGGGTCAATGGTATGATCCGTTTTAACCCGGATACCTTTCTTCCGGACAATTCACATCCGCCGGTGTATATTACCAATATCCGTATAAATAATAAAGAGGTACGGGTGGGAGAAGAAGGTTCCCCGCTGGAAAAATCGATTACATATTCCGGTCATATTACCCTCAATAACAAGCAATCTACCTTTAGCCTGGAGTTTGCTTCCCTGAGTTATACCGCTCCGGAAATGACCCGGTACTGGTATAAGCTCGAAGGGTTGAATGACGACTGGATTGCACTGGACAAAAACCACGAAGTAAGTTTTACCGAACTGCCACCGGGCGATTACAAGTTTAAGGTGAAAGCCGTGAACAATCACGGGGTATGGGGGGAAGAGAACAATGTGCTGGAAATAAAAGTATTGCCTTCCTTCCTGGCCAGCAATACCGCATACGCCATTTACACCCTGATACTTTTACTTGCTTTCTATGCACTTTTGAGATATTACCACCAATATACAAAGAACAAGAACAACCGGAAGATCCTTCAGCTTGAGAACGAAAAAGAAAAGGAAATATACGAGGCTAAGATCGAATTTTTCACCAATATCGCCCACGAGATCCGTACCCCCCTGACACTTATTACCAGCCCGCTGGAAAAATTGCTGAAAGGAAAGTATAAATCCCCCGAAATACCCAAAAACCTGGGGATAATGGAAAAAAATACGTCCAGGCTGTTAAACCTTGTAAACGAGTTACTGGATTTCCGGAAAACGGAAATGAAACATGTAAAACTGAGTTTTGTAGAGGTAAATATCAGTGAAGTCCTGGAAGAAACCTATATCCGTTTCAGCCAGCTTATCCAGGAAAAAGACCTGCGGTTTGATCTGTTGAAAGACGATAATGACATCTATGCTTTTGTCGATGAAGGCGCGATAAAAAAAATACTCAGTAACCTGTTCTCCAATGCCATTAAATACTCGAAAAGCCGGGTTCGGGTAAATCTGAAACACAGTGAGACAGAATTCAGCATTGAAATAGAAAACGACGGTCCCGTAATACCAGCCCATTTGAAGAAGCGTATTTTCGAACCGTTTTTCCGGCTTCCTGGGGAGGCCGAAAATACCGGTACGGGCATAGGTCTTTCCCTGGCGCATTCCCTGGCCGGACTGCACAACGGAAGCCTTTATATTGACGAACAAAAACAATGGGTAAACGCGTTTATCCTCAAAATACCTGTCCACCAGGATGAGGAGTTTAAGACATTGGCGGCAGACCATGAGAAACCCGGAAATCAGGATGCGAAAGCACAGCAACCCAACCTGGACAGGCAGCTTCCCCTTATCCTGATAGCAGAAGACAATAAGGAACTGGCCGATTTTATTTACGGGGAACTGTCCGAAACCTACAATGTGCTCCTTGCGGGGAACGGAAGAGAAGCCTGGAAGATGATAACGGATTACGAAGTACAGCTGGTTATAAGTGACGTTATGATGCCTATATCGGATGGAGTGGAGTTGTGCCGGCTTATAAAAGGTAATACGGAAACCAGTCATATCCCGGTGATCCTGCTGACGGCCAAAAGTGCTTTGAATGCTAAAATAGAAGGGCTGGAATCCGGAGCCGATGCCTATATATCCAAACCTTTTTCGATGAATCATCTGCAGGTACAGATATCCAATTTGCTGAAAAACCGTAAAACCATACTCGGCCATTACTCAAGCTCACCCCTGGCCCATCTAAAGTCGCTGGTTACGTCTAATCTGGACAAGACCTTTATATCCAAACTCGACAAGGTCATAGATAAAAACCTCAAAGATCCCGATCTCAATATAGATCTGCTGGCGGAAAACATGCATATGAGCCGTTCCACCCTGTACCGGAAAATAAAGGAAGTCTCCAACCTGTCCCCTTATGAACTCATCAATATAAGCAGGCTCAAAAAAGCCGCCGAGTTATTGAAGACCACCGATATGAAAATCTATGAGATCTCGGAAAATGTGGGGTACAAATCCCAGACAAGTTTTGGCAGGAACTTCCAGAAACACTTCGGTATGACTCCTACGGAGTATGTACACCAGGGGTCAGACAAAAATAAGAAACAGGATTTTCTTCATTAGTTTATCTGTGTATCCCGATCGTAACCTGAAAAATAACGGTGACAGAAATATTACACGACATATTATCCAAAGCCAGATTCGGTTATGATCATCGGGGAGCGGGAAAAGATCCGAAGGAAACAGGAAGATATCAAGGCACTGGGTACGGGGATAGGGTGTATCCTGGCTATTATTTTAAGCATTGTGTTTATCATTCTCGCTGTTTTTTATTCCTGAGAGGGAGTGCTCAATTTTCTTGCCCTGGCCTTTGCTGCTATAGTTTCCGTCTTCCTTATTTTCGTATACATTTATTATTCAGACATAAATTTTTCCACCGGAGCGTCCGTCCAAAAACAATAATCTGGATTCGGACACCATCCTGCCACAAGCCTTTTGACGTACAATTGACGTAGTAAAAATACTATATGAAGTAGCTGAAACGTGTCTTTAAATATGTTAAATAATGCTAAATAAATGTAGATTTGATAAATTTAAACCTATAAGGCGAGATGATATTTAATTATTTCCGATTTTGATATAAAATATTCAGTAATGAGTAATTGTCCCCAAATCTTATAGTGGTGCCCTTCATGTTTTCACCTGAAGAGATAGGGACCATTATTATTAAGGTCCGGAACCGGACGGACATGATGCCGATTACGAACATACCAACTAAAACCTGCAAACATGAAAAAAAACAACTTTATTTCCGTATTGTTTTGCCTTGGGGCATTGCTCACCGTTATTAGCAATGCCTGTAGTAAACAGGAAGACGTATCCGATGCCGTAACCAATATCGCAGAAGACCCGGATGCTCATTATGTATATGCGGCTGTGGCGGATTATGTGGGAGGAACTTTTGGCCTGAAAGCTTCCAACAACCTTTTTGTAAGTGGTGAAAACGGGCAGTCGGCCATGTATTGCGACCGTCCTGCGGCAGATGCCTGGGAGCATTTTACCATCGTGGATGCCGGCGGTGGACTGGTAGCCCTTCGGAGTATGGGGAAATATGTTTCTTCGGAAAACGGAACCCAGCCTATGCGGTGCAACCGGACGTCTATTGAAGACTGGGAAAAATTCACCCTGGTGGAGCATAGCGACGGCACGATTTCCTTCCGGGGAAATAACGGAAAATATGTATCCTCAGAAGATGGTGAAGAAGCCATGTACTGCGATCGGGATGCCGTAGAAGGCTGGGAAAAATTTACACTCGTTCCGGTAAATACCTTGCCTCCCGGTGGAACCTGGCGACAGGCCAACCTAACCAACTTTACCTCTTACCCGGAACCCGGGAGTGAAGAGTGTGAGGATTACAACGGCTGCCTGTGGGCCGGATATTTTGCCTTTGTGGATGGCAAAATGCCGGAAAGCTGGGTGGAGAGTCATAATATTATCGCGGTACATTCCAGGGACGGGGATACCTATGCCCTGAAAACTTTCCGCATCCGCCAGGGTAACCGCACTATCGATGCCACCGTATACGATATTTGTTCTGATAATGACTGCGGAGGTTGCTGTACCACAAATGCCGATGCAGGCGGGATCGGTTTTCTGATCGATGTGGAAAAATATACCATGCAGCGCTTCGGTTCCGGCTCCGGCGTGGTCGAATGGATGTGCCTGGATTGCGACTGATATCTCTTACTCTTCATAAGCTAAAATCACTAAATCTTTAAAACCATACATTATGAAACATTTTAAACGGAACAACCTCTTCAGGTTGGCGCTATGCTGTACACTTATTTTTTTCTTTTCCTGCGGCAACGATGCCGATGTGGAAGAACAGGTTGTGTCCGAAACCAATCTTATGACAACCGCCGTTGCCAATGCGGAGGCCTGGCAGTTAATCTGGAACGACGAATTTGACTATAACGGTTACCCGGATGCGCAAAAATGGCATCCCGAAGAATGGCAACCGGGCCATGTAAACAATGAACTGCAATATTATACGAAGAACCTGGATAACGCCCGGGTATCTGACGGTACCTTAAAGATCAAGGCCGCAGCCGTGTATAACAATAACACCCAGCAGAACGATTATTATTCGGCCAGATTTAACTCCGCAGTGTCCTGGACTTATGGTCGTTTCGAAGCGCGTATGTTACTGCCCGGCGGCTGGGGTACCTGGCCTGCATTCTGGATGCTGGGCGATAATATAGGCGATGTTGGCTGGCCTGCCTGCGGGGAAATAGACATTATGGAAGAAGTGGGCTACGACCAGAATGTGATTCACGGTACCCTGCACAGCCAGTGCTGTAACTGGAAGACCGACAGGCAGCGTACGGAGACCATCACCGTTGCCGACCCTACGGTGAACTGGCATGTTTACGCGGTGGAATGGAGTGAATCGCGTATCGATTTTTTTGTGGATGACGAGTTGTACTACACGGTATATAACGATGGTACAGGACAGGATTCCTGGCCTTTCAATCACGATTTCCATATTATTCTGAACCTTGCCGTAGGCGGTGACTGGGGTGGCGCCCAGGGCGTAGACCCCAACATCTGGCCGCGTACCCTGGAGGTCGATTATGTACGGGTCTATAAAAGGAACGATAGCGCTTCTACGGCACCGGTAGGGCAGGTAATCACCTTAAAGGGATTTAACGGAAAATACGTGAGCAGCGAAAACGGTACTCAATCCATGTATTGCAACAGGGATACGGCAGAAGCCTGGGAACAGTTTACCGTAGTCGATGCAGGGGACGGTAAAATAGCCCTGCGCAGCATGGATAAATTTGTGTCTTCCGAAAACGGGGAACAGCCTATGATGTGCAGCAGGACAACTATCGGCGACTGGGAGAAATTCGACTGGATACCAACAGCAGATGGTAAAGTGACCCTGAGAGGGAACAATGGCAGGTATGTAAGCTCTGAAAACGGCGTGGCTGCTATGGTCTGCGACCGGGCTACCCCTTCGGGGTGGGAAACATTTACGATAAACGAATAAATTATAAACCCTCTTAATGATCTTACCATGAAACTGATAAAAAACGTAATCTCCCTGACCTTTATGCTATGTATCCTGTTTACGGGATGTGAAAAACAGGAAAACGAACTGCCGGATAAAACGGCGTTGGAGGCACCACTTTCCGAAGAAACTATGGTGCTCGACACAGATTTTAAAGTGATCGGCTATGTGCCATCCTGGTCCGGATCCGTTAATGCGATCCAGTTTGACAAGCTTACTCATGTGAATTATGCCTTTGCCTTGCCAACCCCTTCCGGCGGGTTGCAGCCCATAGAGAACACCTCCAAGCTGCAAAGCCTGGTCAGCGCTGCTCATGCCAATAATGTAGCGGTCTTACTGGCCATAGGCGGGTGGAACAACGGCGATCATTCCGCATTCGATCAGCTTTGTTCCGCTGCCGCTACCCGTACCAATTTTGTCAATACCCTGGTCAGTACCGTAAACCAGTACGGGCTGGACGGTATAGATATCGATTACGAATACCCGCCCAACGGTGCGGGTGCTACCAATTTCACCCTGATGATGCAGGAACTGGGCACTGCCATGCACAATATGGGAAAATTGCTGACCGCTGCAGTGGTTTCCGAAAATGGCAGTAGCATACAATCCGGTGTTTTCGAGGCGGTCGATTTTTTAAACCTGATGGCGTATGACGGCGGAGGTTCCAACCATTCCACCTATAATCTTGCGGTGAATTCCCTGAATTATTGGAAAGGCAGGGGCCTGCCGGCTGGGAAGGCCATACTGGGTGTACCTTTTTACGGCCGTTCCGCTTCCGAATACGTGGTGTATCATGAAATCCTGGCCAGGGGAGGGGGTGCTTATTCCGATTACTACGGGAATATAGGATATAACGGAATCCCAACGATAAAAAGCAAGACCAACCTGGCTTTCGACCAGGGCGGCGGAATTATGATCTGGGAACTGGCAGGTGATGCTACCGGAAGTAATTCCCTCTTAACCGCCATCCATGAAGTCGTAGAGGAACGGGCGAATGGCAATCCTAATCCCCCGATTGAGGCTCCTGTCGGACAAATGATAACTTTAAGAGGTTCCAACGGCAAGTATGTGAGCTCTGAAAACGGCGAAACCGGAATGATGTGCGACCGGGATGCTGCCGAAGGTTGGGAAGTGTTTACCGTGGTAGGTACTGCCGATGGTAAAATTGCACTGCAGGGGAGTAACGGGATGTATGTAAGCTCCGAAAACGGCGAAGGCCCCATGATGTGTAACCGCCCCGCAATAGATGGCTGGGAAACTTTCGAATGGCTCCTTCAGCCCGATGGTACGGTGGCCCTGCGCGGGTTTAACGGGATGTACATAAGTTCCGAAAACGGTGAGGGTCCCATGATGTGCGACCGCCCTGCCATAGAAGGCTGGGAGAAATTTACTGTAACTATAGTGTCCTCCGCAACAACGGCCGGGACCGCAGTACAAATGACTACTCCTGCAATACCATGAACAGGACGTAATACTCCGGTGATGTGAAAAGGAGGTTTCGGGGTAATTCGTTACCGTGTCACTCCAATACCCCCGGTACAGTATATTTTGATGTGTTGTTAATTACAAAAGGCACTTCCTATCTTTTTGAGCGGAGGTGTCTTTTGGTTTTCATATATATGTAAGCGACATGAAATACCTTCATATCGCCTTCATGAAACAAATCCCCGGGACAAGTGGCGGACTTTCATCCGACCTGTTATGATGTTCCCCCACGATTTGATATATTTCATGCCGCTGAACGGGCAATTTCCGCATTTTTACCTTATCTTGGTTCTTAGATCATCAGTCCATATGAGAAGTAACCCGATCTGTATACTCACCATTCCTCTATACCGGGGGAAAGATGATTTTTCCCGGCAAAACACGAATACCCCGGCCCCGCTTTACGGGTTGGTCCTCGGCGGCGGGGAAAGCAGCAGGATGGGGAGGAACAAGGCTTTGTTACGGTACCACGATCTGCCCCAGTTTGCCCACATTGCCCAATTACTCGATGAATTTTGCGACCGGGTGGTGATCTCTTCCAATACCGCACTTCCTGAAAAATATATGAAGAACAGGACGCTTCTCCCCGATGAAGCTGATTATGCCGGTTGTGGCCCTCTGAGCGGGGTGCTTACTGCCATACGATATTTCCCCGGGAAATCCTTTTTTGTACTTGGTTGCGATTACCCGGCACTTACCCGGGATGTTATGGAACAGTTGTACAAGGCACGTTCCCCGGAATACGATGCGGTTTGTTTCTATCACCCCGAAAGCCATATCGCCGAACCGCTTATGACTATCTACGAAGCTGGTTGCCTAAAGGAATTACACCTTTTTTACCGGGACGGTGGGAAGTCACTGCGCAGATTCCTGGAAGGAAAAAAGGTAAAAAAAATTACGCCTGTAAATCCGCGGGTACTGAAAAGTTACGATACACCGGAGGATTTTAATGCGTTTATCCCTTGATAATCTCCCGGGGATAAAGGAACTGTGTATTCACAGTTTTTTCGTAATTTACAGGTAAGATTGAGCACAATGAAAAAAACAAGTGTTTCTTTTTCGAAAATTAAGCAGTTTCGGGATGGAGAACTACGGGAGCAGGACGACCTGCTTGCCGTAGAAGAGCCGATGGAGATCCGGCTGGATCACGGAAGCGCTTCCGCCAGGACATCCAAAAGCATAGCCGTTACCATGCGTACCCCCGGTAACGATTTTGAACTGGCGCTGGGCTTCTTGTTTACCGAGGGGATCATCCGGCATCCGGACCAGGTGAAAGTGGTGCGCTACTGTACCGATCAGAACCGGGCAGAGCATCCCGAAAACATAGTCCGGGTGTATCTCAGGGAAGATGTGCAGGTGGATTTACAGCAATTGCAACGCAATTTTTATACGACCAGCAGTTGCGGTATCTGTGGGAAGAAGAGCATAGAACAAGTACATCTCCTTTGTCCCGTGCAAGAACCTTCACATTTTACCATAACCCCGGAACAGGTATTGCAATTACCCGGCAAATTGCGTGGAGAACAAAGTGTATTTAAGTTCACCGGGGGAATCCATGCCGCGGCTTTGTTCACCGACCGGGGAGAATTATTGTTTTTGCGGGAAGATGTCGGCAGGCACAATGCCCTGGATAAATTGATCGGAGCCGCTGTGTTTGATCAAAAACAAAGCGTAAACCTGAGCGCTTGCGCTTTGCTTTTAAGTGGCAGAGCGAGTTTTGAACTCCTTCAAAAAGCCGCTATGGCGGGTATTCCCGTAGTCTGTGCCGTAGGGGCTCCCAGTAGCCTGGCGGTGGACACTGCGAGGAAATTCAATATCACCCTGGTAGGTTTTTTACGGGAAGACCACTACAATATTTATCACGATACGGAACGGATTTTACATAGCATTACAACATCATAAATCAGGAAAGCCCATAATGGGCATGGAACAAAAAAGATCCATACTACCCGAAAGCTTTCGGGATAATATAAACAAGCCAAACCAATGGCTTACGAATTTTTGTAGAGAGATGAAAATAAGAATTAAAGGGGATAGTGTGCGGTTGCGCCTGACGAAGACCGAAATTTCAGACCTGGAAAACCGGGGATTTGTAGAAGAACAAACCAGGTTCGGATCGGGTGTTTTCCGTTACCGGTTAGAACGCAAACAGGATATTGAAGATCTTGCGGCGAATTTTGAAAACAATACCGTCACGGTTTTTATCCCTGCGGAATATGTAACGGTCTTGTTTGAAACCGACAAGGTGGGTTACGAAAATAATCTGCGGACCGACGGAGAAAACTGTCTATTTCTCCTGGTGGAAAAAGACTTTCAGTGCCTGGACCGGACACTGGAAGACCAAAGCGATATGTATATCAATCCGAATAAAACCTGTTAAAAATAGCTTTATGGAATATCGGGAAGAATCACCGGCTGGTAAGGAGGCCAAGAAGACACAGGCCAACCCGGAAAACCCGGAAGTTTTCGAAGACCTGAAAGTGACCAGACCCAAAGACGTTGCGGTAGGGGTCCCGGCCGTGTTTTCTGCCATGAAACACGTGTTCGGTGAAATGGGGCCCGTCCGTGGCATGAAAGCCCTGCTGAGCCTGAACCAAAAAGGAGGTATCGATTGTCCCAGTTGCGCCTGGCCCGACCCGGACGGACAGAGGAGTGCGATCGGAGAGTACTGCGAGAACGGGGCCAAGGCCATTGCCGAGGAAGCGACTACCAAGGCACTCTATGCCGATTTTTTTGCCAGACATTCCGTCATGGAATTATCGGAACTCGATGATTTTCGTATCGGGAAAAAAGGGCGTTTGGCGGAACCCATGTATTTACCCGAAAACGGAACACATTACCAGCCTATCTCCTGGGAAGAAGCTTTTCAGGTTATGAACAGGCACTTAAATGCACTGGACTCTCCGGATGAGGCTACCTTCTATACGTCGGGAAGGGCCAGCAATGAGGCGGCTTTTCTCTACCAGTTGTTTGCCCGTGAATACGGTACCAACAACCTGCCCGATTGCTCTAATATGTGCCATGAGAGTAGCGGGGTGGCACTTGGCGAAAGCCTGGGTATCGGTAAAGGCTCGGTGACGCTGGAGGACTTTTACCGGGCAGAGGTCATTATCATTTCCGGGCAGAACCCGGGGACCAATCACCCGCGGATGTTGAGCGCTTTGGAAAAAGCCAAACGGAATGGTTGTACTATCATATCCATCAACCCGTTACCGGAAACGGGACTTATTGCTTTTAATAACCCCCAGGAAATAGGAGGGATGCTGGGCATAAAGCAAAAGCTGACCGATGTTTTCCTCCAGGTCAAGATCAATGGCGACCTGCCACTGATGAAAGCCCTGATGAAGTTGATGCTCGAAGCGGAGAGAAAACATCCCGGAACCGTTTTTGACCACGATTTTATACGGGAACACACTTCCGGCTATGACGAGTTTATCCGGAATCTCGACGGCTATAACCTGGAAGAACTGGGAGAAGCTTGTGGCATAGGTATGGAACAACTCCGGGAAGTGGCCGGTATACTGTGCACAAAGAGCAAGATCATTACCTGCTGGGCCATGGGGCTTACGCAGCATAAAAACTCAGTAGATTCCATTAAAGAGATCGTCAACCTGCTTTTGCTGAAAGGTAGTATAGGCAAACCCGGTGCCGGGACCTGCCCGGTGCGGGGACATAGCAATGTGCAGGGCGATCGCACCATGGGCATCTTCGAACAGCCTTCGCAGGAATTACTGGATAGCATAGAAAAGAATTTTGACTTTCACCCGCCGCAGCATCATGGTCTTGACGTGGTCAATTCCATTAAGGCCATGCACGAAGGCAGGGTAAAAGTGTTTGTGGGACTGGGCGGAAATTTCCTGTCTGCTACTCCCGATACGGAGTATACCGCCGAAGCCCTGCGCCGTTGTAAGCTGACCGTACAGGTAAGTACCAAACTCAATCGTAGCCACCTGGTGACTGGTAAAGAAGCGCTGATTCTGCCAACCTACGGCCGTAGCGATATTGACCAGGTCAATGGTGAACGACAGTTTGTAAGCTGCGAAAATTCTATGGGTGTAGTGCAGATGAGCGAAGGAAAACTTGAACCCGTGAGCGAACACCTGAAGAGTGAACCGGCTATTATCTGCCATATGGCCAAAGCAGTCCTGGGAACCAGGTCAAAAGTAGATTGGGATAAGTTCCTCACCCACAACGATCATATACGTGATGCCATAGAGGTAACCATACCCGGGTTCGGGGATTACAACAAAAGGGTACGTGAACCCGGAGGGTTCTACCTGCCCAACAGCGCCCGGGATAAGCGTTTCCCTACGGATAACCTGAAAGCGAAATTCAACGTGGCCGATGTGGTTTCTGTCCCCCTGGAAGAAGATGAATTACTGATGATGACGATCCGGTCACACGACCAGTTCAATACTACCATTTATGGTTTACAGGACCGTTATCGAGGTATTCATAACGAAAGGCGGATCATTTTTATGAACAGAAAGGATATTGAAAAATTTGATCTTAAAGACCGCGAAGTCGTAGATCTGTTTAACTTCCACGGCGGGAAAGAGCGTATAGCCCGGAAATTTATCGTCGTAGCCTACGATATCCCGGAACAATGCTGTGCTACCTATTTCCCGGAAGCCAACGTACTGGTGCCTATTGGTACGGTAGCAGACAAGAGCAATACGCCGACCAGTAAATCGGTGGTGCTGAAGGTGAGGAAGCATGTGGGCCCGGATATCGCAGCTATCGTGTAGGTTGTTACTTTTTAGGATGCGGACTGTAAAAAATAAGTAGTATGGGTGGACCGGGGTTTTCAAAAGCGTAAGGGAAATTAATAGTTTTAAGTGTGAAAAGCTGAACGTATATGTTGTTTTGCTCAGTAAAGAGTCTGTAAATTTTAATATTAATACCATTTCAGATGGTGAGCCAATTAAATCCTTTAATCGGCTCATTTTTGTTTATTTTTTGATCCGATAAAGCTGTCTGCCTATGTAATCTTTCGGAAGTATAGACTTAAGAATCCATGAAAATGGCTTTTTATTCAGTCATTTTAATTTCAATAGTTTGTCTTTTTTCGGGTGGATTTTTAATACGGATGTTTATTTTAGAATAACTCCACTGGCTTTTTACCTTATTGGCAGAAACATCCATACGGGCTTTACCTTTGGACCCGCTTATCCGTATGGTGGAATGTACTGTATTGTTGTTATTGCTGTATTGAACTTGTCCTTCTATGATAGCCATTTTATCAATGGGTTCCATTTCCCCTAACAGATCTTTTACCCGGGGTATTGAAATAGATAAGAATATCTATGCATTTCTGAGCCATCGAAAAGAAATATTAATATGGAAGTTCACAACGTTATTATATGCAAAAACATATAAAACAATATCATTTTTCGTTTTTATATATAAATGCATATAAAAAAATTATAACTGCTTAAACTGATTTCCTTTTTCGGTTAACCTATATCATTGCTTACTACTTTATGGATTTATCCGGAATAGTTGTTTCCATTTATGAATTTTGGCTTTTCATTACCACTGAATACAGATGATTATTAAACTTGTGGGGTACATGCGGGGTACATGCGGGGTGCTTGGGGGAGTATATGTAAAATCCCCCTTTTTCTTACGGGTTTAATCGGTCGCGACTGACCTCCAATGGTTGTATTGGTCGGGAAATTTTTATGGCTATAAAATCAATTTTTCGCTTCAATTCCCTTTCGAATAACCGTAGCACGTTTTGTAATTCGTTTTTATTATAGTCTGGACTAAAGACTTTGAATGGGTGTATTTGATATGTAATGAGTTAGATGATGAACGGATAACCAATCTGCTTGTCCCAATTTTAGTAAATATTTGGGACAAATATTGGTAAAGTATAGGGGCATGAGCCAATTTAATCTTTTAATTGGCTCATTTTTTTATTATATTTGAGCCGATTAGGTTGAATAATCGGCTCATGAAATATAATTGGCAATATAAAAACTGGCCTCAATTTACATACGATGCGGATGCCATAGATCATATAATCCTGGAATTCGCATCGGAAACTGGAGAGGTAAAAGGAATTGTTGATGGCTTGTCTGCCGAATTTCAGCAAGAAACCCTGTTGCAGTTTATGATCGACGAAGCTATAAAAACTTCCGAAATTGAAGGGGAATATTACAGTCGCCGGGATGTAATGTCTTCTATTAAAAATCGCCTGGGGTTATCTCCCGGATTGGAAAAAATAAAAGATGTCAATGCCAGGGGGATTGCAGAGCTCATGGTGGAAGTGCGCCAGGATTATGCAAGCCCGCTTACAGAAAAACTTATAAAGCATTGGCATAAAATCCTGTTTTCCGGTTCACGTCTTATTCGTGGCGGGCAATACCGGATGGGAGTGGAGCCAATGGTCATTGTTTCCGGTAGCTATGGAAGAGAAGTCATTCATTATGAAGCTCCCTCATCAGAAAGAGTTTCGTCCGAAATGGAACAATTTGTCATTTGGTATGATAAGTATGTAACAAGATCAAAAGACCTTAAAGGAGCTTTGGTTAAAACAGCCATAGCCCACTTATATTTCGAATCCATACACCCGTTTGAAGATGGTAACGGGCGAATTGGCCGGGCCATTGCGGAGAAATGTCTGTCGGAATCCATAGGACGCCCGTTGGTCATGAGTCTTTCTACAACTATAGAGCGAAATAAAAAAGCCTATTACGATGCGCTTAAAGCAGGGCAACGATCTCTTGAAATAACAGATTGGATCGTCTATTTTTCCGAAACCATACTGCAAGCCCAAAAGCATGCCAAAAAGATTATTCGTTTTACCCTGGATAAAGCTAAATTTTTAGATAAATATAAGCCGGAGTTTAATGAACGTCAAATGAAGGTTATTCTAAAAATGCTCGATCGTGGTATTGAAGGCTTTGAAGGAGGGATGACGGCTAAAAAATATATGTCTATTGCTAAAACATCTAAGGCGACCGCTACGCGGGATTTACAGGATTTGGTGGAAAAAGGGACACTACAACCTAAAGGTGCTGGCCGGGGAGTGAATTATGAGTTGAATATGTATGGAATATTCTCTTAAAGATGAATTAAAAATTATCTATTCTGTGGATTATTCGTTATCGATAATACCCCATAATCGTTTCTATAAAAACAATTTCTTCACTTTAAGGCATTACTTCCCGATACAATATCTTTCATCTCTTATATTTACAGGGGTTGGAGTGGGGGAGGTGTATTTTTGGTGTAAGACTTTAATTGCCTTTTTTGACGATTTATTTTTTGAGAAGTAAATGTATGATTTAGCCTAGAAAATACGAATCATTCTATCCATGTTGTGGATGTATGAGCCAATTAAATCTTCTAATCGGCTCATATGGGTTAAGTTTTTGAGTGTTATTATATGCAAAAACATTTAAGACAATATAGTTTTATGTTTTTATACGTAAATGCCTATAAATGTCCTCTTATATTACCAATAGCTCTTACTTTTTTGTTTAAGTGTATCTCTATCGATGTCTTCCAGAAGCGCAACCTCTTTTTCAATAAAAGGATCGTACCAATCAGCTTTCTCTTTGGCCCATTTGATCCATTCTTTTTTTTCTGTATCCAATGTATTGGATCTTAAAGCGTAGTCCTCAAATTCTTTAATATAGCTTCTAATATACTGTGATTTGTGCCACCTTGTAGCTGTATGAAAAAGCCTTTCAAAGTTTGATAATTCTTCATCTTTTTGCCTTTGTAACTCTTCTTGCCTTAGCCTAATTTTTTCCTGATTTTTCCGCCGAATTTCATTTGCTATTTCTTGTTCTTTATCCTTTTTGGCCCTTAATTCTATCCACGCTAAAATATCTATTAATTTTTCTTCTAAAGGTTTTGATTTACTATCTGACCATTCTTTAGTTGGATATGAGTTATCAAGTTTAAGAGATAAATTACCTGTTGGTTCAAGGTCGTATTCATTCCAACTGCTATTTGTTTCTCGTTTTATTCTTTTATGTTTTTCTCTTAATCTGATGTTATATGCTTGTTCTTTTACAATTATAATAGTTGTGTGGTTTGAAACGGTTACATTATAGCCACGTTTTTCAATAATTTTTATTAGAGTGTCCATAAACCTTAACGCTCTCGAAAAAAGCTTGTCCGATACATCAATACTTACCACATTTGTAGTATCCAGGTGCATACTCCAATCTCTTCTCTTATTCCTGATTTTAAGTTTTTCATGATAATTTTTAGTAGCTGTAATGTACTTATGAGGGTTAGACAATTTTTCAGGCACAGTTAGTTTTAATTCCCCGATTTCTTTTCTTAAAGTTAATTCAGATGAAAGATGAGTCCCCTTGTAAAGTATTGTGTTTGTTTTTTCTAAGCTTATTTCCGGATTATTACTTTGCTTAGGAAGTTTTGTTTTAACTACTTTTTTGTTGAATTTCAATTTTGACCAATATCCAGATCGGGGTAAGGGGATGTCATGCATCTTACAAATTTTTCGAATACCGTTGTCAGAGAACCCATATTCCTTTGCTATATGGGTAATTGGTTTACTCCAGACTAAATTGTATAACTCCCTTCTTGTAATTGTTTTACTGTCCATTTGACCTGTTCATATTGTACATTGAGTAAAGGTAAGGTTTTGAGGGGGGAAGGTTATTAAATGATTTCCATCTTTAGTAAAATTTCGAGTAGTGTATTTTGGTAATGTTCTCGAATTTTTACTAAAGACATCTGTTTCAAAAAACAAAAACAGAGAACCCGTTGCCTGAAAATCTGGGGATTTATAGTGTATCTTTTGCACTATACCTTTTCGGGTATAAAATTCATGTTTTTAGATAAAGTTATACCTGAACGGGTGTAGATTTCTGATTTTGAGCCAATTAGGTTAAGCAATAGGCTTTATCTTTTTAAAACCTTCCAATACCCTCTGGTGCCTCCAATTCTTTCGATGATGCCCTTTTCTTTTAGAGTGTCGAAGTGTGCTTGCACAGCGGAATTGTTTATTTCTAATCGTTGGGCCACTTCCCGGTAAGCTATTTTGTTGTTTTCTTTTATTAGTTCTAAGATTTCTACCTGTCTTTCGGTTAAACTTTCTATTGCACCACCTATTGCACCACCTATTGCACCACCTATTGCACCACTTGTAGATTTTTGGAAGGTTATCCGTAAAAAATTGTCAGAAAACTTAAAACAATCTTTATCGTATGCTTCCAGAATTCTGGGAACACCGGAGCCTAATTGTTCCACCAGTTCAAGATCTTTATAGATACGCATAATACCTTTGTTCCTTTGGATGGAATAGCCTTCGAAGAAATCTTCTTGACTTAATCCATTTGGCAGACCTCCTATAGACGTGATTTCAATCCTATCGTCAAAGATTTCAAATTTCGGGGGAGCTTCAGTAGTATAGTCATTATGAATTATGGCATTAAGTACAGCTTCCCTTAAGGCTACTGGATTCCATAAACGTTGACTAATGCGTTCTTTTGAAGTGATTTTGGTACGAGTGGTATTTTCTACTTCCAATTTATTTAGGATACTGTAGGTGGCTTTTATTAAGGAACAATAACCATACTCTTGATTTTCGATTAAATCAACCCTATTAACGCCACTATATTTTGCCAATTTTATAGAGTTACCGTTTTCATCAGCCATCAAATAAGCCACATAATTAAATTTCTTGTTTTCGGTTAAAAGTTCTAAATTAACCAGAAAGTTTTTGTTTAAAGGCGTGCCTCTTTCTTCGTAGTATATCTTTAATTGCTCAAAGGTTAGCTCTTGCCTGTTAGATTGTATCTTGCTTAAAGAATTTCGAACACGTTTTGCAAAGAGGTCGTCTATCATTTTTTGCGGCATGGGTTCTGCTGCTGTACCTATACGAATAAAGCAGCCTTTTTCGGTCATACCGTATTTCTTTTTAAAATAGGGCTTTTCACTACCACTGGCTACAATAATCTTGATAATGTCTTTTCTATCACGTTCCTCGGCCACTACGTCAAATAACCCCATTGCAGAAGGTAAAATATTGTTCTTAATACGGTCTTTGATTTTAAGCATATTACCATCAATATCCGCTACACCAAGTGTTTTCCCGTGCTTATCAATTCCTATATAAATCAACCCTCCTTCCAGGTAATTGAGAAAAGCAATTACTTCCTTTTCCAAATCCAGGTCTTTGGTGAGTTTTTCCTTCAGTTCTATGCGATTGGTTTCGTGCATTTTTGTTTAATTACTTTTTAGGTTTTCCTTTTTTCTTTTCACCATTGTCTTTTGATTTTTCAGAAGTTGATGGCTTTCTAACAGTCCTGCCTAAACCTAAAGCCTTTCCCTTTTTTGGTTGCTTCTTTTTCTCAGCTATTTTCTATTTTTTTGAAGGGTTATATTCTTTGCCAAGTTTTGGTGTGGCAAGTGGGCGGTACAACTTGGCAATGTGTATGGCTTTGAGCGTTGGCTATTCACATATTGTTATTTTATTTCTGCGTTAAATTCCCAAATTGTAATTCCCATCAAATTTAGGATTAGTATTCCACTTATTCTGTACAGCAGAACATTTGCTTTTCTAAGTAGTTCGTTATCTACCTTTTCAATACTTCCGTGCGTTATATCGTTCCTAAGTCCCTTTAGATCTTTAATGCTTACCGGAAATGTTTTTGGGTCGATGTTTTGGCTTTCTAAAAATGAAACCAACTGGTTTTTCATCGGTTTGTTTTGTAAAAGGCTTTGAACGTTATGCCAACGCTTTTTAAATTCTTCGCGTTCGTCTGTGTTTATCATTTCTAAAAGTTTGGCTAAAGCCTCATCTTGCTTTGCTTTTCGTTCTTTCTTGGTTAAAGCAAATGTAAATTTCCCATTGTCCTGTTTTTGCTTGTCGCAAATTTCAATAATGTTGTAACGAATTAAAAATGCCGAGGAGCTATCTACTAAAAGTGATTGGTTAAACAGTGTTACCGCTTTTGAAATCAGTTGAAAGTTATCTACAGTTTCTTTCTGCCAACTTAATTCAAAGAACTTGTTTAATAAGCTTCTTATTCCAAAGCCACCAAGTCCGCCACTTCTGTCAAGAGAGTTTTTTTGTTCAATATTTTTTATTGCGATTGTGCTTTCAGGTAAGTGTATTCTGCAAAGCGTATAATCAATCTTTATGTGGTGATAAAATGAAATCAAAGTCAAGACCACATCACCATAAAAAATAGCTTCTTCTTCTGTAACTCCTTCTTCGTATTGAAATTGAATTTTTGGTTCTTTTGCAATTGTAGCCATCCTTTCTTTGCGTTTGTCTTTTGGAATGAAGTTAAACTCTGGTCGAAATGTTGACTTTTCCAGTTTGTAAAAATTGGATGCTCCTTTCATTCTTCCAATATCAAAGTTTCCGTCATTTTCAAACCACGTTTTAGGCGATAAAATTGAATAAAATGGTTCAACGACCCTAAATCCTTTATCATCTAAATAAAATTCTGCCGTATTTTTCTTTTCTTCGATAGGATTCCAATAAAACTTTGCGGTGTCAATTTTTACGATAACGTATTTTTTGTCACCTTCGTAATAATTAGAGCCACTGGATAGACCACATAGCTTTGCGTCCGACAAATCAATTTTTTGTAAACATTCGTTTGTGTGATTTTGTTCAATTTCTACCTTTAGAAATGAACCAAACTTATTTGAATCTATTGAATTTGACCAAGTAGATAATTTTTCGCCAAAATAGGTGCTATCTTCATAGAAAATCCTTAGTTCAATTTCTTCTTGGCCTGTATATAAATGAGCGTGGTGAGATTGACTTACTTTTACCTTGGTTTTTATGTAGTAAGGGTTGAAATCAACATTTCGGAATTCAATATTTATACAGTGGTACTCGTTCATTATTTCACCTCATTTTTTAGTCTTCCGTTTGGAAATAATCTAAACATTAGTTCGTGATTTATTTTTTCATTATAGAGCAAGCCAGTCACAAATATTTGTGGTAATTTGCAAAGTGATCCTCGAAGTATTTTAAGTAGCAGAGATAAAAGTAGCAAGCTATCCTTAACCACTAGATTCCGCATTGCACATTGCCTAATTGGTAAAAGTCATTTCTCAATAACCTCTTTGTACTCAAAAATATAGTTTTTTAGTTGAGGACTAGCTAAAGCCTTTTCTCTGTGAGCATCTATGAATGCTTTAATAAAATTTTTGTCCTGTTTTAAAGCGTTAAAAGCATCTCTTTTGGATACAATAAAGCTATTCAAATGAGCAGGAGTTTCTAGTATTTTTGCAAGAGTTTGAATATGCAATTGCATAGTTGAGTGTTTTGATAAAGGCAATTGATAATTACCTATAAATTGATGTATCATAAAGGAGTCGAAGACAGTTTCATCGAAATCGTCTTTGGATTCATGCGCAACTACTAAACTATCAAATATGTTCATTTCTGAAGCAGAATTCTGACCATTGGCAAATTTGTAATGAACTATTTTTCTTAGTGCTTTTAGCTTACTGTCAATCGAAATAGCCTTTCTTTCAATTAGCTTTCTTAAGTCTTCCCCTTTTATAAGAGTAGCTTCATGGTTTTTTCTGTCATAACAATCTCCTTTATTAATCCCTTTGTAGTCAAGATTTGCTGAAATAGGGTCGTCAGATTCTTGAATTGTTATAGTAATAATCCCATTGTCTTCTTCACACTTAAATACAACAAGATTGTCTGAAATTCGATTAACTTCTGATGTCAAGAAGTCATTATTTAACCATTTAATTATATCTTCAGGTTGTTTATTTATGCTACCAGTAACATCATCTTTCCCAACAATTATTCTACCCCCTTTAGAATTTGAGAAAGCTGTAATTTCTTTGAAAAGCTTAGAAATTACTGTTTTTCTATCAAGCTTAGGGGCTTTAGAAAAATCTTTGTATTCAATGTTCTGGGTCTCGATTGTCATTTTTTAATTTTTGCCAACAGCTTCGGTAATGAGTGATTACGTGGATTAACACTTGTCACTTATAGTTATTGTAGTGCAGTTTTTTTAAAATCCATAATACTTTCCGATGGCTTCTGCTAAAAGATTTCCTGCTGTTCCAATCCCGATATTCCAAGTTCCATCAACAGCTTTTCCAATCATTTTTTTTATCCATTCATTAACCTTTTTTCCAAAAGTATTGTTTTTTGAATTAGGTTTTTCTGTATCAATAATTTCTACTAATTCGGTCATATCTTGTTTTGAAATTCCGCTTTCTTGGAGATGTTCAATCAGTGCATTTTTATTTCCTTTTTCAATTGTGATTTTTATATTTATTTTATTTTTATCTCCAGTATTTATTACATTTCCGTCTCCTGATGTATTAATAATTGTTTGGTTCATAATAGTCGATATTTCCTTTTTCTTTTCTTTTAATTCCGAAATTTCTGTTAGACTACCAAATTCTTTATCAATTTTAAGCATAAAATCTAAAAGTTTATTCCTCACTTTGGAAACAACTTCTACAATAACGCTTTTCCCAATTATCATACTAACGTTCATTAATTGAAGGTATGGATTGCCCATTTTTCTCCAATTAGTTTCTATCATTCCAACAATTTCAGCCCTCAAAGGCAAAGCTAAAGTTGAAGAGTCATTATTTTCAATGAGATTCTCTAAAGCTGTAATACTATCTGAAAATTCAGCGGATTGTAGTTTTTTTTGAAATATTTCATCAAGCCCAATAGTTGGTATTGGTTGATTGGTGTATTTCGCATTACCATTTATATAGTTTCCTTGTAGATAGGATGTTATGTTCTTTCTGTAATCTGGTAGATCTTTGAAAGAAGAATAACCATTTAGCTCCCTGTTTACCCAATTCAATAATTCATTATTCTGAATTCGACTTGCAAGTACTTTTGTTTTTAACAACGCACCATTTATCGACTTTTCGCTGTCAATAAGTTCATTTATTATTTGGCTGATGAGTTTCATAAATTGTACCTAAATTGTTGCAACATTTTATTTTTGGGATATCAGGCTGTTTTAAAAAATGTAATTTCAGAGCACTTCACTGTCAACCAAGAAGAAACTTTGATAGAAGCATAAAGCTTTAAGTCTGAACGTCAGCTGCCTGACGCAAAACCCGTGTTGTAGTTTTGTAGCCTTCCCTAAAAATGTAGGCTTACCCAAAGAGTTTAAGTTTTTCGTTTAGTTGTATAAATTTTTTGTTCATATTTTTTCAAATTACACCCAACGGTTTGCGTATATAGTTTATGGTGGGATAAAAACCACTCGCCATTCGGTTGAGTTTTTAGTTTCTATAAATACTGAAATTTGCGGTTAGGCACAAAATCCGCCATAAACTATATACGCTGTTGTGCGTTCGGTGTTCTTCTTTCATATTACTTATCAGTTTTTTGTTATTTGAAACTAATGTGCTTTCTTTCAAGTTTTAGCTTTAACCTTGGATGATGCGACCTCGTTTAATTTATCTTTATTAGTTTAAAAAATTCTTTACCCTCTAAATTATTAGCACCAAAGTCAGATTTACATACACGAAAACCGTCTGTTGTTTTTTGAATTGGACATTCACCAACGTCAGTTAATTCGAGTTTAGAATTTTCTACATCAGGGTTAATTGCAATATTAAAATACCTGCCCTCGGCTCTAACGCTTGGATACAAAATTCCATCAAACTGTTTATGTTTTGAGACAAATTCAGAAAAAATTGCAGAAATCATATAATCATAATCACTTAATATTTCAGCTTTTGAAAATTCGTTTGCTAAGAATGTTCCGTAAGTTAAACTCTTATCTTTTATATTTTTATCTGCTACTTGATTAACAAAATGACTATATGCTATTGTTAATTCATTTAACAGTTCGTTCGATTCTTTATATTTTTCTTCTTGGATAATAGCCAGTACATTTAATTGTTCCCCTTTTTTTACTCGCCATCTTCCAAAAGATATTTTTTGGGTTTCTTCTATGTTTAATCCATTGTGAAAAAGTTCACAAAAAACAGAAAGTCGCATACCTTGTATTTCATTAGTTGTAATGTTGCTTATATCTTTTGTGTTTGAAACGACTCCATAAAACATTGTGTTATCTGGTGTACTCGCTCTTTGATAGGTTTTGTTACAACTCTGAGGCTTAAAAGAATAGTCCGATTTATTTTCAAACCTTTCTGTAGGTTTGTTTGGTCGTCCTCTCATTATTAGTGTTCCTTCTTTGAAATGAACAACAATATCGCATAATGTACCAACTTTTCTCATCAATCCCTGAATTTCGGTTTTGGGGTATTTTGAATTGTCCAAGTCTTGTAATTGACTGATGATTTCTTCTATTTCAGGTGTTTTACTCATTTATTGAAGTGATTTTTTAATTGATTTCAGAAGATTAAATTTTGAAACTTGGTTTTTACACTGACGCACAACACCCAAATATACGCAATTCACTACATCCAATCCATAACAAATACGATTCCTGAAAACATGCCCATATTATAAGGGTTTATGACTCTTTAACATATTCATCATTTCATATAATAGTTCATTATTTTGTATATCAAATTTTGCTTGACCAATATAAATTCATTCCTAAAATAAATTTTACGGCTTTCCACAATACACAAAAAAATCCCGACCCCTGTAAAAAACAAAAGCCGGGAACCGGTCCACAGAAAACCAAAAAACAAGGAAAGATCAACAAATAAAAATCATAGCCAAAATCGCCATGACAATAGCCCCGGCTATCATGCCAAACAAAAAGCAAGTAGAAGGCAAGCGGAGCCAATCCGTGGCCTTCAGGTGGTCGGTATTCGTATCAGGGTCTTTATGATAAAAACCTTTGCGCATACTAATCATTGGAAAACCCTATATGTTCTTCCAAAATCTCTTCCAGACATTCAATCTCTTCAAAAGGCAATAGCTGTAAGGCATGTTCCAGTGCGGTTTGTATATTGATATGCGGTTGGGGAATAAGGTCAGAAAATTTACCGTCGGCATATTCCAAAGCGATGATACATACTTTCATAATCCCGGCGACATCATAAAGCACATCTGCGGGACCATTGACCAGAAAGTCTGTTTTATAATAGAGTTTATCCGAGTTCGGGGATAATTTCTCTAACTTCATTTCTGCCAGTCTCTGGATTTTTTTCCTGATCTCATTGTTACCTTTGAGGGGTGTGGCCGGATTTTCCTCTTTCTTCTCCATTTCTTTTTTACATTTTCTCCATTTGGCGTTGAATAGTTTTTTGACAATAGTGAGTTGTTCTTCCGATTTTGCATGTATCTCATTGATTTGCTCCGGCGTAATATGATAATCCGAACCATAACGCACGCCTTTATAGGCATTGTCCAATAGCTGTAAAAGGGCTGTTTCTTCCGGGTGGAATAATGCGCCCAGTTCCGGGATAAATGCCCTGATGTACTTTTGATGATTTACAATACTATGACAAACCTTTTCTTTGCCTATGGCCAGCAACTCTGTAAGACGGTAGGCTAATTCTATCGATTGGTGCAGCATAAAGGCCGCTTGCACATGGTTTTGTTTTTCGATATAGAACAAAGCCCCTTCTTTAAAGTCGGTAGCTTTGGTGTATTCCTTTTGGAAACGGTCTTTGGCTACTTCGAGCGCTTTTTCCATATCCATACCTTCGGTTAGCGCTGGGAAATGTTGGCCGGGAATGTTGTATTCAAGGTTTTCCGATTTACAGGCATCAATAAAAAAGAGATTGCCTTCCCGTAGTTGCCGCTCGGCAAACGACAGGGCATAGATGCGAAACAAAACATCAGTATGTTCCTGGAACACCCGGTGTACCAATGGGGCCAGATCATCCGATAGTCCGGAGCTGCCTTCCTGCCAAAGTATGAGTAAAAGCGGCTTTTCTTCGCCTTTTACAGTTACTTTTGAAAGATAAACATATTGCACTTCCAAAAGGTTTACGATTTTATCGATGATTTGTGGTATGGATAATTTCATGGTTATGAATTTATCAGTTTGACGATCTTTGGTCTTGGCACAAGTGCTTTTACCTTTTCCCGGAATGCCATACGTTCCCATACCGTGCAGCCTTCCTGAGAGCATACTTTTTCGAAGCTATCCAGTCTGGAGACTAAAAAGGAAACCGTATCATGAGGAACATCTACTTCATCAATGTCAGTATATTTGCTGTTTATGCGTAGCAGTAAATACCTGACGTTAGTATAGCTTTTGGAAAAAATAGCCCATTCAAAATATCTTATGATGGCAATGGGCTCCTGGCTGAATATCAGTTTTTTGATCTCTTCACTTTCCATAGGTAGTGCTTTTAAGATTAATGAAAAGGTGTAGAGGTAGTAGAGATGTGAGTGTAGTATTTTAAAGAAAGGGAGGAAGGCCCTCCTCCCTTTCATACTACCCCAAAATAACAGGACAAAACTGCCCCGTTATGCTTTAACATGCGAAAAACTCCAAAGATGAAAAGTAGAAAGCGTTGCAGTAGAGAAGAAGAGTTACAACAAAATAAATAGGCGTGGAACTCATCTTATCAAGTAGAGGTACTGGCATACCCACACACGAATAAGTGAGCCCACGCCCGGGTCGTGAGCTACTTCACTTATGGTCTCGTGTGTATAAAAAGTGCCAGTTTTCTACTTGAGACTCTAAGCGAACAGCTTCTAATATTTTCTATAAGAAGTATCGCAAAAATATACTTTCAAAACCAAATATAGTAATTTTTTTGATTTTACGGGTTAATTCACCCGTAAAAGTTTGATAAAATCTTTAGAGATTGTTTTAAAATACTTTTCAAGTATGGATTCCGAGTTTAAAAAGAAAGATTTTTTGCAGTTATTTGGTAGACAAATAGATATAATTCGAACCAAAAAAGGATATAGCTATGATAAAATCGCCAAAGGATGTAAACTTGATGATAGTGATATAAGCAAATATGCGAAAGGGAGAGTTAATATTACGCTATCCACTATAATGGAGCTTGCTAAAGGTTTGGATGTGCACCCTAAAGAATTATTTGATTTTGACGTCCCCATTGATAATAAAGAATAGAGATTTATCATGTTTGGGATACCCCTTGGAAAGCCCTATGAACGGTTTTTTAGCCGGGACTTAGGAGGGCGATACACCAAAGCCCCCAAATCCTTACCGAACTAATACTATTTTGCGCGGTTATTTTTCTTCTCGTATCCATTTTTCATACTGTGTTCTCACTTCCGGATTGTCTTCCATAAAATAATGATAATGCCCTCTGATACGTTCGTATTTTTCCTCCCAATACTTTTTTTTGTTATGAAGATGTACACTATAAATTATAGAGGCTAACGTAAGTGCGTGTACCATAATAAAAGAAATCACCAACCAACGGGGAAGCCGGTAAGTACCCTTTACCGCTTTATACACCTCGGTTAAATTCTCGTCGTGACGGGACTGTATTTCTCGGTATTGTTCAAGATGCCCTTTCAGTAGGGATTCGACTTCCGTAGCATCCGCCTTGACTTTGATATCCCCGAGGTATTCCGACAGTTCTTCCAGGCGATCAATGGACTGGTTAAATCCGTGGATTTCTTCGGTTAACAGTTCTGCGATTTCTTCTAATTTTCCCATAACGTTTGTTTTTAATATCCCATTCCGAAACCTGTATCCATAGCCCTTTTGGCGACTTGTTTTGCCAGCTCTTTAGCAATTTTGACTGTAATGTTATTGCTTAGTTCGACAGCTTTGCCCATGAGACTTATCTGGTTATTCTGTACCAGTTTTTGACCGAACCCTTGGTTCTGGGAAATGGCCATGGCCAGTTTTCCCCCAGACATATCCCGGTGCACTTCGCTTCCCTTCAGGTTATAAGATTTGTACTGAAATCGGAACCCCTGTAACTGATTTTGCTTATTGATAGTCGGGATTACTGAAATCTGTTGTTGTTTCATTAACGTAATATATTGGTCAAAACTTTTCGGTTTGTGATGTTGCATTATGCTGTTATGTATCTGTTTAATCTCGTTCCGGATTTGTTTTAGGGATTGATCTTTACTTTGTTGTACTTCTTTGACCGTGGTAAGCTGTAATTGTTGTGCGGTTCTTTCGGCGGCTTTCTGACTGCGCTTACCGATATAGTTGTCTTTATAAGCCTTGCCCTGAAAGTCAATCCGATTCACATATAAATGAATATGGGTGTGGGCTTTGTCCCGGTGTACAAAAGCAATGGCTTGCCGCTTTCCCAATTCCATTTCTTTCATAAAGGTATCCGTGAGTTCTTCCAGATCTTCCCGGCTAAGCGTCCGGCCATCTTCAATAGTAGGACTAAGTACAAAACTCAGGGTATTCTTTTCACAGCGGGCATTCATGTCCTGTATCATTTTAAACTCTTTGGTGACTTCTTTCGGGTTATCCCCACAAAGGTTTTGGGTGTAGATGATTTCGGCATTTTTCTCCTGGTTCCATCCGTATTGTATGGAAGCCTGGGTATGTGCTATGGCTTGTCCTTTACCGATCATTTTTTAAAATTATACAGGTGTGTTTTTATCTCACGGGCTAACTGTGCCACTTCATCGGCCAGTTTAGGGTTTCGTTTGCGGAACATATTGGCAATACGTTTGAAGTTGTTGTGATACTGTACCAGCATTTTATAGGCACCCAACTGTTCTTCGGTTAACCGCTCTACGATCCGGTCTTCCATAACAGCCCTACGACAATAAGCGCTCATACTTAAACCCGCTCTTTTGGCTTTGACATACAGGAGTTTCTTTTCGTACTGTGAACAGCGAAATTTGATATAAGTACTTTTATTATGTCTGCTTTTTCTTCTCACTTTTCAAATGTAAAGTTGGTGCTATGAAACACAGTTTTTAAATCTTTTTAGCCAACGAAATGCCGAAGGCAGAAACCCTCTTTGCGACCTTCGGGAGCAAAGCGAGATTGTTTTTGTGGTAACAAAAACACATCTCGAAATTCCTACTCAGCCGGCTAATTTTTTTTGCTGTCTGCTTTCGTTTACGTCTCAGTTTCGATATAGAGCAATGTAATCTGCCAGGAGTAAAAACGGATTAGGAGGAACATATCAAACAAACCTGCGAATTGGTGAAGGTCTGTTTGATATGTCTGGCCAAATAGTAGTCAAGTTGTGATCAAAATTTTAAAGTAGTAGGGGAGCGGTTATCGCTGATTTCTAAGCGTATAGTTCATAGCCTCTTCCCGGATATCTTTTGCCGACTTTTTATGATTGCGTAATAACCAATTATCCAACTTTTCCTTATCGAAAAATATCATCTTATTGTTCGGTTTGGAGTGCGGAATATTTCCGGTAGAGGTCAGTTTGTACATATAGCTTCTGGATATACCTGTGTAATCACAAGCCTCTGTAAAGGTTAGTACGCTCTTACCTGTTGAAAGAAGTTTTTCAATTCTTTCAAGTCGTTCTGATAATTCTAAATTGTCCATTAGTCATAATTTTTAGATTAGTAATGAACAAAGGCCTTTGTTTTCTTTTTGTAGAATTCCTGAAAACAAAAGTATAGCATGAAATAACAGGGAGGATTAAAAACCAAAATAAACAAGTAAAAACAATTAAATCAAAGAGAGGGCCTATCGATACCCAATATTTTAGGAATATCAATGCTCTCTTTAGCATAAAGTATTTCTTCTTCTTTTAGACTGTTTTTGTGATCGTTGAAAGTATTATCCTTAAGAGCATTGATGCTCCGGTCATGGGAAATGATACTCTTGCTGTATATCTTTTTTACGTCCTCTTCATCCCAAATCCCGATATGGGCAATTTGAAAAAGAATTCTCCCGATGTCTATTTTTTTATTGGCCTCGGAGATCAGGCCACCATCTTCTATGTTTGCCAGGTTTAATTCTAAAAGATTTTTCAAGTCACTTTCCAGGGCATCAGAACCTTTTGGCGAACTAAACCATTTTTTCAGAAAATTTATCAGGATTTCCATTTGGCTTATGTTCAAAATGGAATCGGAGGTATTGGGGAGATCTACAGCTTCTTTAGTTTGCTTCTTTTTGTATTGCTTATAGCCTAATATGATAAAATAGCTAAAGAGGAAAAGTAGTAAAGCAAGTAACACAATGCTTCTCCACCATATAGACATAAAATTCAAGTTAAAAACACTATACCCCAGAAGAATCAGGGTTGATATAATCCAAATAACTATGAACTGTTTAGCCCTTCTGCTTGAAACGGAATTCATCCTTTTCTCTATCCGGTGTATTTTTTCATAAAAGGAATTAAACACATTATTAAATTTTAAGTTCAGGTATAATATTCGCTGCCTCCTTCATTTTGGTGTCTACAATTTTGGCATAAATCTCGGTAGTTCTCAATTCCCGATGGCCGAGGATTTTCGAAACGGTATAAATATCCGCCCCATGTTCCAGGAGCAGTACGGCACAGGTATGCCGGGCACTATGGAAAGTAATATGTTTGGTAATACCGGCTCTCATGCACCAGCGTAATATTTCCGCATTAAAATGAGCGCCGTATTTAAGTCCGGTAAATACTCGTTCACTTCCATTTCCACGTTTACCGAGCAAGTCTCTTGCCTGGTTGGAAATATAAAGATACTCCAAACCTTCGGTTTTTTTCTGCCTGAATACAATTCGGGAGCTGTCATCTTCATCCCGTATTTCGGACCAGGTTAATTTATTGATGTCACTCCACCTTAGCCCGGTAAGGCAGCTAAAAATAAATGCTGATTTCAAAACAGGGTATTTACATTTTGCCCTAGTTAAAGCCTGTAATTCGGAATAGGTAAGGTATTCCCTCTGAGATTCTCCCTGCTCAAAACCTTTAACGCTTTTGATAATATTTTTATCGAGATAATCTTCTTCAAAAGCGGTACGCAGGCAGGCTTTGAATTTATTGAAATAGGTGTATTTGGAATTCTGCGATAGGGGAGTGCCGCCTTTTGTTTTGGCTTTGGTGTTCAGATACCTTTTAAACCCCTTGACAAAATTTTCGTCTATATCTTCAAAGGTGATAGCTGGAGGACAGTATTTTTCGATATGCTTTAGAGCTGCATCCCAATTATCGTAGTTCCCCTTGCTTTCGTATCGTTCCTCCTTTAATCTGTCGTAATATTCCAGGAAGTTGGTCTTAGACTTCTTGGTGTTTTTAATGTTGAATTTGCCCTGGATATAATCTGCCTTTCTAAGCGTAAGAATCTGATTGGCGAGATCAAGGGTTTCCTGATTGTGTCTTTTTTCTCCGGGAGTTTTGGGGTCTTGATGTAGATAAAGTTTGAGATATTCAAAATCACGATTGTTTTTTTGAATACCATCTTTGTCGATAAAATAGCCTTTGTAATATTCCAGATACAAGCTGATTTTACCACTCTTGAGTTTTTTCCTTTTTAAAGTAATTTTCATATTGCAAGGTGTAAATTTTTACACCCCGTTATCAAAAATTATTGTAGAGGTGTAAATTTGGTGCAAAAAAGGTACGAAAATTAACTTTAGAAAAGAAACCTAAAGCCAAAATATTTTTTGTAATGTATTGATTTTGTTTGTGTTGATTGGACGTTTTTTGATATTGTTTGATGAATTTATTTCCCGATACAAAAATTAGCGAAAATATTCCCTAAAAGTTCATCATTCGTTACCTGCCCCGTAATCTCCCCGAAATGATATAATGCCTCACGGATATCGATAGCGAGCAGATCACCTGAAATGCCGGCTTGTATTCCATGTTGCACCTTCTGAATTTCTTCCAAAGCCTTGAGTAAGGCATCATAGTGGCGGCTGTTGGTCACAATGGTCTCGTTGTTGCGCAAGGCTCCCGTGTTTACAAATTCCAGCAGTTTGTCTTTCAGGGTTTCTATGCCCTCGTTTTGCCTGGCGGAGATAAACAGCAGGTTGTCGTATTCCAATCCCTTTGCAATTTCTTCTTTATTAGCCAGGTCTATTTTGTTGGCCAGGATAATAAGCGGTTTTTGTGGGAATTTGTTTTTGATCTTTTCGAGCTCTACGGTAATAGTCTTACTGTTTTCTGCGAAATGGGAGGCATCGAAAAGGTAAATGACCACCTGAGCTTGCGTGATCTTTTCAAAAGTCTTTTTTATCCCTATGCTTTCCACCACATCTTCCGTTTCCCGGATTCCGGCCGTATCGATAAAGCGGAAGCCGATACCGTTTATCACCATTTCATCCTCAATGGTATCGCGGGTAGTCCCGGCGATGTCGCTGACAATGGCCCTTTCTTCATTGAGCAGGGCATTGAGCAAGGTGGATTTTCCCACGTTGGGAGCCCCTACAATAGCTACGGGGATACCATTCTTAATGACATTGCCTACGGCAAACGAATCGATCAGCCGTTTCAGGACCAGTTTTATACGCTGCAGTAATTCTTCGAACCGGCTGCGGTCCGCAAACTCTACGTCTTCTTCGGCAAAATCGAGTTCTAGTTCTATGAGGGAAGCAAAGTCCAGGAGTTCCTGACGAAGTTTTTCGATTTCCCCGGAAAATCCGCCGCGCATCTGCTGTATAGCTACCTGGTGCGAGGCTTCGTTGTCTGAAGCGATAAGGTCGGCCACGGCTTCGGCCTGGCTGAGGTCGAGTTTTCCGTTCAGGAACGCGCGGAGTGTAAATTCCCCGGCATTGGCCATACGGCAGCCGTTTCGTAAAAAAAGTTGGATGATCTCCCTTTGGATATAAGGCGAACCGTGACAGGAGATCTCCACCACGTTTTCCCCGGTATAGGAATGGGGGCCTTTGAAAATGCTGACCAATACTTCGTCCAGTACTTTAGGGCCGTCCGTAATATGCCCCAGGTGAATGGTATGGCTCTTTTGTCCGGACAGTTTTTTCCCTTTTACGGACCGGAATTTTTCATCCGCGATACGGATGGCATCTTTTCCGGAAAGCCGGAGGACCGCAATGGCTCCGGCACCGCTGGGGGTGGCTAAGGCTATGATCGTATCGTTTGGCAACATGGCTTTTTCTTTGATGCAAAAGTATTTAAAATTAGCCAATTTGCCGTACTGCCGTTTTTTCGTTTTGAACATCGTAAAAAACCGGAAAATTGTATATGTCATAAATGAAGGGGCTATAAATTTGCTTTTTTTAAATCTTAATCTGTTATGTCTAAAAATGCTTCTGTTTATTCCGGTTCGGATGCCGGAGTGGAAAAAACGGTTTTTCCCGTATTGTTCGCCCTGAGTTTTTCGCATATGATGAACGATACCCTGCAATCTCTTATTCCTTCCATTTATCCGTTGGTGAAGGAATCTTTTAAACTGAGTTTTGCCCAGGTAGGGCTTATTACACTTACTTTTCAGCTCACGGCTTCACTACTGCAGCCCCTGGTAGGACTATATACCGACAAGTACCCGAAGCCGTATTCCCTGGCCATAGGGATGGGGTTTACCCTGATCGGGCTTGTAGTCCTTTCTATGGCTTCTCATTTCGGAATGGTACTGCTGGCAGTGGGACTTATAGGAATGGGGTCGTCCGTATTTCACCCGGAAGCTTCACGTATTGCCCATATGGCATCGGGAGGAAGACATGGTATGGCACAGTCTCTTTTCCAGGTAGGAGGGAATGCCGGGAGTTCCATGGGGCCGTTGCTGGCCGCGATGATCATAGTGCCGTTCGGGCAGTTTTCGGTGATCTGGTTTTCCCTGGCAGCTTTACTGGCCATTGTTGTATTGTCCCGTGTAGGACAATGGTACAAGAACAACCTGCACCGGTTCTCCGCTAAAAAGAAAAGAACGAATGATCAGGCCCTGGGGCATCGCTTATCGAAAAAACAGGTAACCTGGTCTATTGTGGTATTACTTTTTCTTATTTTCTCGAAGTATATCTACATGACCAGTCTTACCAGCTATTATACGTTTTACCTGATGGATAAATTCGATGTGTCCGTACAGGGCTCACAGGTATATTTGTTTGTATTCCTCTTTGCCATAGCTGCCGGTACGTTTTTCGGTGGGCCGCTCGGTGACCGTTTCGGACGAAAATATGTCATCTGGTTCAGTATACTCGGGATAGCACCCTTTACACTTATGCTCCCTTATATGAACCTGTTCTGGACAGGAGCGCTTACCGTACTCATCGGGCTGATATTGTCTTCGGCTTTTTCGGCTATACTGGTCTATGCCCAGGAACTCATTCCGGGTAAAGTAGGGATGGTGTCCGGACTGTTTTTCGGTTTTGCTTTCGGTATAGCGGGGATAGGTTCGGCCGTACTTGGTGATATTGCCGATGCCACCAGTATCGGTTACGTATTTAAAATGTGTTCTTTCCTGCCGTTGCTGGGATTGCTCACGGTATTCCTGCCCTCTGAGAAAAAGAAAAGGGTAGAAGTGTAGAGATTATATATTATAAAAAGTCCCGGCTGTTTACAACAAAGCAGCCGGGACTTTTTTATTAGTTCAAGTCGAGGGGCAAAAAGCCCCGCAATTTTGCAGCACTTTAATAGTGCGAAAAAATTATGGTTTGGTGCCTAAATTAATTGGTTATTAAGTAGTGTCTCGTACAGGTATAGTCTAAATAACTGAATAACCCAATAACCAACAACTAAAGAGTTATTTTTATCAAAAACCTCTGCACCTTTCAATGCAGGGTGGTTTAGTACGATCTGTATTTATGACCTCTAAGAAACTGTATTCAGGTAGTCCAATACATTTTTCTCAATACGCGCTTCGATATTACTGATGTCGGCACGTTGGAAAGCTTCTCCTGTGATCTGCTCATAGAGCTCAATATAACGCTCAGATACGGAATGGATATATTCGTCTGTCATCTCGGGTATCTGTTGCCCTTCCTTTCCCTGGAAACCGTTTTCAATCAACCACTGGCGAACGAACTCTTTAGATAGCTGTTTCTGTTTTTCTCCCTTATCCTGGCGTTCCTGGTAACCATCGGCGTAAAAGTAACGGGAAGAATCCGGGGTGTGTATTTCGTCGATCAAGACGATCTTACCGTCTGCCGTTTTTCCGAATTCGTATTTGGTATCTACAAGGATAAGCCCCTGTTCGACTGCAATTTCGGTCCCGCGTTGAAAGAGTGCCCTGGTGTAAGCTTCCAGGTGGGAATAATCTCCTTCCGAAACGATACCTTTTTTCAGGATATCTTCTCTCGAAATATCTTCGTCATGGGCACCGTTGTCGGCCTTGGTGGAAGGGGTAATAATAGGCTTCGGAAACTTGTCATTTTCCTTCATTCCCTCCGGCATGGAGACACCGCATAAAAGACGTTTTCCGGCATGGTATTCCCTTGCGGCATGTCCGGAAAGGTAACCGCGGATCACCATTTCCACTTTAAACGGAGTGCACTTATGGCCAACCGCTACATTAGGATCGGGAGTCGCGATGAGCCAGTTCGGTACGATGTCTTCCGTAGCATTCATCATTTTGGTAGCGATCTGGTTCAGTATCTGCCCTTTGTAGGGGATCCCCCTGGGCATAACCACGTCAAAGGCCGAAAGCCTGTCCGTAGCTATCATAACCAAAAGATCGTTATTTACGGTATATACTTCGCGGACCTTGCCTTTATAGACATTTTTCTGTCCCGGAAAATTGTAGTCGGTAGCAGTTATGGTATTGTTACTCATGTTATGACAATCGGATTTTGCCGCAAATATACGGGAAAAGTTCATTAGTCCGGGGCTTCGATACACCCTTTGCTTCGCTCGGGCACTCAGCCGCCTTTGCTTATGCTTTTTGTAGTTGTTTATGTTTTTTTCGCCCTTTCAAATATATCCGGACTGCACAGAGGTGGTTGAGTGGCGGCCTTCAGGCCGTTGTATCGAAACCACCGTATCAACTATTAGTATGTTCGATCTCCTTGTAAGCCTCAATAATATTTTTCACCAGCCTGTGGCGTATCACGTCTTTATCATCCAGGTAAACCATGCCGATACCGTTGATATCTTTCAGGACGAGTAAGGCTTCTTTAAGTCCGGAGATCACTCTTCTGGGCAGGTCTATTTGTCCCGGGTCGCCGGTAATCATGAACTTGGCGTTTTTCCCCATACGGGTGAGGAACATTTTCATTTGGGCATGGGTAGTGTTCTGGGCCTCATCGAGAATAACAAAAGCATTGTCCAGCGTACGGCCTCGCATAAAGGCCATGGGGGCAATTTGTATGATGCCGGTTTCGATGTAGTTCTGCAATTTTTCCGAGGGGATCATATCGCGCAGGGCGTCATAGAGCGGTTGCATGTACGGGTCCAGTTTTTCCTTGAGGTCCCCCGGCAAAAAACCGAGGTTTTCCCCGGCTTCCACGGCGGGCCTTGTGAGGATGATGCGTTTCACCTGTTTTTCTTTAAGCGCTTTTACCGCCAGGGCCACCCCGGTATAGGTTTTCCCGGTACCGGCCGGGCCTATGGCAAAGACCATGTCGTTATTTTTCATCATGTCTACCAGGCGCTGCTGGTTCACGGTCTGGGCCTTAATAAGCCTGCCGTTTACCCCGTGAAGCAAGACCTGGGCATTTTCGAGCATGGGCGACTCATAAACTTCTTTATCATCGCTCGTAAGGATGCGCTCTATGGTATTTTCGTCGAGTTTGTTGTATTTTCCGAAATACATAACCAGCATGTCCAGGCGTTTGTCAAATTCTTCCAGCAGTTCTTCGTCGCCATAAGCCTTTATTTTGTTGCCCCGTGCTACGATCTTTAATTTCGGGAAATACTTTTTGAGCAGTTCGATGTTGATATTTTGTTCGCCGAAGAATTCTCTCGGGCTGATCTCGGTAAGTTCTACTATTATTTCGTTCAAAAGCTGTTGGGTTTGATTAATCTTTATGTTTACTTTCCGGGAGAAGGACCCTGTCGCCACAGAGTGATCCCTATACCGGGGTTCTGCTTCTCAAAACGATGGTTATTCTTCTATAAAGATACTACAAAAAAGTGTGCTTTGCCATATGGTTTATCCCCTACTTTTTTAGTACGTTTGTGCTTCATATACCCCTTAAAGAGATAAAAGCATAACAAGATTATTTTCTTGCTAATTTACACAAAAAAAGCGTCGGTACTATTCTATGGCTATAATAAGTTTAACTACGGATTTCGGGGAGAAAGACCACTTTGCAGGGGCCATCAAAGGAGCTATTTACAGCGAGACCGAAGACGTGAAAATTGTGGATATATCGCATTCCGTGAGTCCGTTTAATGTACAGGAAGCTGCGTATGTACTTAAAAATGCCTATACAAATTTTCCGAAAGGAAGTGTTCATATTTACGGTGTGGATTCCGAGCGCAATCCGGAGAACCGGCATATAGCCGTGTTACTTGACGATCATTATTTTGTCGGGGCCGATAACGGCGTGGTGTCGCTTGTGGCAGGGGAAAGGAAGCCGGATAAGATCGTGGAGATAAATATTTATAACGACCTGGATACCATTTTCCCTTCTATGGACGTTTTTGTTAAGGTGGCATGTCACATAGCAAGGGGAGGGACCCTGGAAGTAGTGGGGAAACCCATAACCGAACTGAAATCCCTGAAAACCTTTATCCCGATCGTTAATACCGAGCAGGACGTGGTGACCGGACATGTGATTTATGTGGACAATTACGGGAATGTAGTGACCAATATTTCCAGGCAGTTGTTTGAAAATATCAGGAAGGGAAGGGATTTTGAATTGTATGCCCGGAATTACCGGTTTGAAAAAATATATAACAAATACAGCGATATCGTCAATTTTACCGTGGAAAAGCCCAAACGGGACGATGACGGCCGGCGGCTGGCGGTATTTAATTCGGCAGGCTATGTGGAACTGGCCATTTACCGCAGTAACCTCGAAACCGTAGGAGGGGCGTCCAGCCTTCTCGGACTGAGTTACCGGGATGTGGTGACGATACGGTTTTTATAACACTGTTGGATCGTGGTATTCTTTTTGCATAATTGGAAGAGAAAATATATACCGGAAAAATTAGTAACTTGCATAAAAATAAAGGATTATGGGAAGTTTAGCAATGTCAAATAAAATCTTGGATAAGTACTTCAGGTATTTGGAAGAGCTGGATAATAAAGCAAAAAAAAGATTGATTGCCAGGCTGACCAGATCTTTAAAATCCGATTCCGGAAAAAAGACAGATCTTCATACTTTTTTCGGAGCATGGGAAGATGACAGGGATTCTGATACCATTATTGACGACATCAGGACTTCGCGGATAGAAAAGAAAGATACGGAAAATTTATAATGAAATACCTTCTGGACACCAACATATGTATTCATTTTTTTCGGGGTAAATTCAATCTTATTCAAAAACTGGAGGATATAGGTTTGGAAAATTGTGCTATCTCCGAAATAACGTTAGCAGAACTTGTCTTTGGAGCAGAAAATAGTCCGAACCCTCAAAAAAATTACAAGCTAATCGAAAGATTTTCCGAACGCGTAACGGTTTTACCTCTCTTTAACGCTATTTATGTTTATGGAAAGGAAAAAGTAAGATTAAGAAAAAAAGGAAGGATGATAAGTGATTTTGATTTATTAATTGCATCTACAGCAATTGCTAATGATTTAATCATGGTTACGGAAAATATACGGGAATTTGACAGAGTAGAGGAGATCCAGATTGAAAACTGGATAAAAAGATAAAATTTTCCGCAGATAAGTTAAATCATGTTCGCAATATTTAAAAAAGAAATAACCTCATTTTTTGCTTCTCCCGTAGGATACCTGGTCATTGCCATATTCCTGGTGCTGAACGGACTGTTCCTGTGGGTGTTTGACGGGGAGTACAATATACCGGACTCCGGTTTTGCCGATCTTACCGCATTCTTTCAACTCGCGCCCTGGATACTGCTGTTCCTTATTCCGGCGGTGACGATGAAAAGCTTTTCCGATGAAAAAAAACTGGGGACGCTGGAGCTTTTGTTTACCCGGCCTTTACATGCCTGGCAGATTGTCCTTGGGAAATATTCCGGGGCATTTATCCTGGTCGTTATTGCCTTGCTTCCCACCTTGCTTTATGTGCTTACGGTGTGGAAACTGGGGAACCCGGAAGGCAATCTGGATACTGGAAGCACCCTCGGGTCTTATTTCGGGCTGCTTTTCCTGGTACTGTCTTATACGGCAATAGGTATTTTTGCCTCAATCCTGTCCGAAAACCAGATTGTGGCTTTCCTGGTTTCCGTATTTGTGTGTTTCCTCTTTTATTACGGTTTTGAGGGACTCTATGTATTAGGTTTGGGAGAAAGTGTTTCGGCCCTGGGAATGAAAGCCCATTTCGACAGCATAAGCCGGGGTGTCCTGGATACACGCGATATCCTGTATTTCCTGTCCGTCGCTTTCTTTTTTCTGTTTGTCACCACGATCAAACTGAAAAGCAGTCGAGACTGATGACAAAGGTTAAGGAGATATCGATATAAAAAAATAATAATCTCTCCCCCTCCGGGGTGAGATGCCACAGGCGGAGGAGGTGTACTCCGACAGCATACATTTAAATGAACAAAAAAAACAGTTTACATATAATCGGAATTTTAGCGCTGCTCATAGCGCTGCATTACCTTTCTTCGGCATTCTACGGCAGGTTCGATCTTACGCACGATAAGCGCTATACGCTTTCCCAAGCGTCGTTAAAGCCCCTGGAAAAGGTAGAGGGGCCGATTTTTATCGATGTTTTCCTCGGAGGAGACCTTCCGCCGCAATTCCGTAAGCTACGGGATGAGACCAGGCAGATCCTCGAAGAATTTACAGCAGGGAACAGAAATATCCAGTTCAACTTTGTCGACCCGCTGGAGGATGAAGAAAATTCCGAAGCGATTATAAACGAATTACAGTCCATAGGCCTTACACCGTTGAATTTTTCTGAGGAAAAAGGGGGGAAGGTCTCCAGTGAAATACTTTTCCCCTGGGCGCTGGCCAATTACGGGGACCGTAGTATCCGGGTGCCCCTCCTCAAAAATAAGCTCGGGGCTACGGATGAAGAACGTGTGAAGAACTCGGTCCAGCAATTGGAATACGTATTTGCCGATGCTTTTGCCAAACTGACCATCACGAATAAACAAAACATAGCAGTACTGAAAGGCAACGGTGAACTGGACGATATTTACATGGCCGACTTTCTCACCACGCTTCGCGATTATTACAACCTGGCACCTTTTACACTTGATTCGGTAGCCACTTCCCCGGAAAAGACACTCAGGGAACTGAAAAAGTACGATATGATACTGGTGGCTAAGCCTACGGATGCCTTTTCGGATGAAGAAAAAGCGGTATTGGACCAGTATATAGTGCACGGTGGAAAATCCCTTTGGCTGATAGACCAGGTGAATGCGGAAATGGACAGTCTGTACAACGAATCGGGAAGGACCTTTGCCCTTCCGAGAGACCTGAACCTGGGTGATATGTTCTTTTCTTACGGGGTGCGGATAAACCCGGTATTGATCAACGACCTGTATTTTACCCAGATCGTTATGGCAACGGGAGAAGGCAATGCTTCACGCTACGACCCTTATCCGTGGTATTATGCGCCTATGGTGATCTCTAAAGACAGTCATCCCATAAATAACAATATAGAGGCACTTCGGTTTGATTTTGCCAATGCCATAGACACGTTAAAAAACAATATTAAAAAAACGATATTACTCAGCAGTTCGCCCTTGTCCAAAACTGTTGCAACACCTGTGGGGATAGACCTGGATATTATTACCAGGGAACCGGACAAAACAAGCTATAATAACGGAAACCAACCGATGGCTGTTTTGCTGGAAGGAAAATTCAATTCCGTATATAAGAATCGGGTAAAGCCCCTCGATCTGGAAGATAACCGGGAAGAAGGAGAGGAGACCGGAATGATCGTTATTTCGGATGGAGACCTTATAAAAAATCAACTGAACAATGGCCGCCCGTTGGAGCTCGGGTATGATAAATGGACGAATAACTTTTACGGGAACAAGGAATTTCTGAAGAACTGTATTAACTTCCTGCTGGATGAAAACGGACTGATCTACATCCGAAGTAAAGAAGTAACCATTCCATTCCTCGATAAAGAAAAAGTGGCAGCAGAAGATATGTTCTGGAAAACGATAAATCTCGGATTACCCCTTGTTCTCCTGGCGGGGTCTGGTATCGTATTTACATATGTCCGAAAGCGGAGATATTCCCGGGTAAATCCAGCTTCGTAGTCGATTTTACGAAGTATACGATAAATGCTGAAAACAAATATCTTTAACGAGATGTTTTGCTATTGGTGAGCAGGGATACCATAACATACAGCAATATGATCACCGGAATGGCAGCAAACCGGATAATGGCCAGTAACAGGACACAGAGCACCAGGAAAATATACTTCACCGCATTTTCTTTAAATCCCCAGGTCTTGAATTTTAAAGCGAACAGTTTAACCGGGGCATTTAGCATATAGCAACTCAGAAAGGTAATGCCTATAAGCACCCAGGTATTGCGGATAACGGAGACGGTCATGTCATTTCCCTGGTAGGCCAGGATAAGGGGGAGCGAAAGAATAAACAGGGTGTTGGCCGGTGTCGGTAGTCCTGTAAATGAGGTTTGCTGATCGTCATCGATATTGAATTTGGCGAGCCTGTAGGCAGATGCAAGTGGAATAAGCAAGCCCAGGAAAGGGATAAATCCCATCGGGGTGGAAAGATCTATACTTATTCCCTGTCCCCACGAACCCGGATCCAGGCTCAGTTGCAGGAGGTGGTACATAACAATACCAGGTACCACACCGCTGGTAACCATATCCGCAAGAGAATCCAGTTGCAGGCCTATGTCGCTTTGCACCTGTAGTTTCCTCGCCGCAAAGCCGTCAAAAAAATCGAAAAAGATACCGAGAAATACAAAAAAGGCAGCGATTTCCGTATGGCCAATCACAGCAAGTATCACGGCTATGGTACCGCAAAACAGGTTGAGTAAAGTGAGTATGTTTGGAATATGTTTCTTCATCAGGTAGAAAGTTTCGGTAAAAATACAAGTTTAGTATAAATATTCTTAGTGTATGACAAAATTAGATTTTGGCACTATTTGTCGGAAAATCCTGCGGAATTAAATTTTGTCATATACTCTAATAAATATTCATAGCATTTAATAAGAAGTTTAAACGAGTTCACTAATTGAATGTAAAAGTAATTAGCATTACTTAATACGGATTTCGTTAAACTTTGGTAACTTGCTCGTTCAATAGCAAAAGGTTCGTACCGGACCGGAAATACAGTAAAGATGACAAAAAATAATTTTCTTCTGGCCTTGTCTTCTGGCCTGTTACTGGCAGCCGGGTGGCCTGTGAACGGTATTCCCGTACTGCTGTTCGTAGCCTTTGTGCCGTTATTGCTGGCGGAAAAAAATATCCGTACTTCCGATGTCCGGAGAAAAGGGCTTAAAGTATTTGGTCATGCTTATCTGACCTTTGTTATATGGAATGCCATAACTACCTGGTGGATATGGTATTCTACAGGTTTTGGAATGACTTTTGCTATTCTGGTCAATTCCCTGCTGATGACCCTGGTCTTCTGGATATTCCACCTGGTAGCACGGAAACTGCCACCTAAGATACACCTGGTGTTTCTCCCGGCCATGTGGATGGCCTTTGAAAAGTTTCATCTCAACTGGGATTTTTCCTGGCCCTGGCTCAATCTCGGCAACGGTTTTTCCGAATATCCCACCTGGATACAGTGGTATGAATATACCGGGACTTTCGGGGGCAGCCTGTGGATATGGATCGTAAACATAGGGGTATTTAAAGCGGCTACGCATTTTATGCAAACAAAAAACCGGAAAATCCTGGGCCGGCAAATTGCTAAAAATATACTGGTGATCGCCATTCCCGTTATTATTTCGCTCTTTATTTACGGCAACTACGAGATGTCGGAGAAAAAGACTGATATCGTGGTTTTACAGCCCAATGTAGATCCGTATAGCGAGAAATACGGAGTGAAAAATGAAGTGGTAGCCAGGAACCTGACGGAATTGGCGAAAGGTTTTGTCGATAAAAGGACCGACTACCTTATCGCTCCGGAAACGACACTTTCGGAAGGGACGGACATAGACGGGTTTAAACGATCCGGGAGCAAAGCCATATTGCAGCAGATGTCTATACGGTACCCAGGGTTGCATATCATCACCGGGGCAGATTTTTACCGCCGTTACGGGGAGGGTGAAAGGCCGACACCAACAGCGAATAAAATCGGGGGGGGCGGATGGTTTGATGCGTATAATGCTGCCGTACAGATCGATAATACTGACAGTCTTCAGTTTTATATCAAATCGAAATTGGTGGTAGGTGTGGAGAATCTCCCTTTTAAAAATGTTCTGGAGCCGCTTTTGGGAAATATAATGATCGACCTGGGAGGCACCATAGCTTCCCGGGGAGTACAGGAAGAACGTTCCGTATTTACTTCGGAAAACGGAACGGCCGCGCCTATTATCTGCTATGAATCCATTTACGGCGAATTTGTTACGGGTTATGTGAATAAAGGTGCAGATTTTCTGGCGATCATTACCAATGATGGCTGGTGGAGTAATTCACAGGGACATAAACAGCACCTTAGTTACGCGCGATTACGTGCCATAGAAATCCGGAGAAGTGTGGCCCGGAGTGCCAATACGGGAATTTCCGCTTTTATAAACCCCAGGGGAGAAGTACTGCAAACCCTGCCTTATGAAACGAAAGGGGCACTCCGCGATGAAGTGCCCCTTAACGATGAAATTACTTTTTATGTAAAGTATGGCGATTATATAGCCAGGCTTTCCGTTATGGTTTCTGTTTTGCTGATACTTTATGCCCTTGGTAAGAAGAAAACAAAAACCATTTGACCGCCTTGCTTTACATCAGTTTTTCCTGACACTTCCGGATACTGATTTTCCTGCGGAAACAGAGTGTGGGTTACCGGAATAACGGATGTCTCCGCCACTGCTGGCACTGGCTACGAGATCTTTGGTCACGTACAGGTAGACGTCTCCACCGCTACTCGCTTTCGCATCGCATTTTGCTACCTCCAGGTTGCCCGCTTTTATGGAGCTTCCGCTGCTGGCACTGGCATGCATGGAGTTAGCCCGGCCTTTAATACGGATATCCGCACCACTGCTGGTATCGCAGGAAATATGATCTGCTTCCGTTTCCAGGCGGATGGCGCTTCCGCTTGAAGATTTGAGTTCCAGTTTATTTGCTTTCAGCAGGTCTTCCACAAAAATATCGGCACCACTGGATGAGGCAATGGCCTCAACCTCCGGAACGCTTACATATACTTTTTTGGATTTGGATGTACCTATGTTCTTATCCGTATATATATGCAGTTTGTCATCTTTTACCTCGGTACGGATAATGTCCAGCAGGTTCTCATCTGCTTCCACGGTTATGGAATGGGCCTGATTCTGCCGGATATAGACATCAAGGCCGTTACTTGCCTGGATGGAGGTAAATCCCCCCGAAACGGAGGATGTTCTTTTTTCGGTTTGTACGTTGCCGTTCCCGGATACTCCTACAATACCGAACTGGCAGGAGGACAGTAAAAAGGAGAGAGCTGCTGCAATTAGAAATTTGACGATTGTGGTCATAACGTTTCGTTTTTTGGTTGATAGATGAATTATTTAATGGATGGTTTTCTGTTGTTATTTCTGATACAAAACTGTAATATTCTTCATTGTCTTTATAAAATTTATAGCCGAGTTGTGCTTTTTGGTTGATGAACTGTTATACTACAGTATCTTTTTTATTTCCTGCTTTGATTCGGATTCCCCCTTTATCTATCTTCATTTTAAAATTATCCCCGTTCTCATCTTTGATATCAATATCGATACCGTTGGAATCTATCCGGATCCTTTCGTCTTCATCAAGGCCAGTTTTTTCTTCGTCCTGTATTTCCGGTTCCTCACAGTCTTGACAGAGAAGTTCCTCTTTTCCTATTTTCCAGTAATGTTCCGGAATGTCATAACTGGAGTATCCCATATTGTTGGTATTTCTGTATCCCAGTTTTCTGCGCAGGGAAGAAGTAGGATAAACAACGGTACCTTCGGGTAAGGACAGCGTAACTTCTACTTCCTGTTCCCTGTACTTGTTTGCGTAATCCGTAAGCAGGTAATCCGGGAAGTACAGTGTATTGTTTTTCAGGGAAAAGTCGTACTCTATTTCTGCCGCCTTTTCCCTGGCTTTCTCATAACTGCTGCTCTCCGCGCTTTTGTGAATTTTTACCCGCCCGAGGGAATCTTCCGAGGTGGCAAAATTGATCTTGATATCTTCCAGGTAGAGTTTTTTGTGACCGTTGTTAACAACAATGTCAAAGTGATCGTTATAATACCTGTCATCCCAGGAGTCGTAACTTTCCGCTTCTACCCACAGCGTGTCGGGCACGGGGGAGGAGAGTTGCCGGGTTTCCGTAGAACTTGCGGTAAATGCCTTTTCCGTCGCCTGTTTGATGCCCATTACCGTGAGCCCGATCACAGAGATAAGCCAGAGGGCGAGCAGCACGTATTTGGCCGTATTTCCTATGGATTTCAGGTTGTTTACCAGTATTTTCAACCCGAGAAGGAACAGGAAGAAAAACGGTATCCCGATAGCAAAGAAAGTAAACAACGACACCAGCCAAACCGGGATCCCGGTAGTGTTTAACACTTCGATATAATGTGTCCACGGCCCTTCTATGAAACCTACGGAACCAACGGTAAACAGCCCGATGAACAGTCCTATTATAGTGGTTGCGGCACATATGATAAGGATAATACCTATAAACTTGGCAAACACATTGACCAGTATCGTCATCACATCTCCCATGAAGTCAAAGAAAGTCCTGGAACTGGACTTTACCTTATTGCCCATTTTTTTGTAATCTACATTCTTTACTTTTTCGGAAACTTCGTCAAAGCCTTCCCGTACCTTTTTCTCAATGTTGCTGATGTTCACCGGCTCACCTTTCATAGCCAGTTTCTGCGAGGTCGTGGAAGCCTCGGGTACCAGTATCCAAAGGAGAATATAGATGATTATACCGGAACCTACTCCCGCTACGACCAGCAATATCCATAAGAGGCGTATCCAAATGGCATCCACCCCGAGATAATGTCCCAGTCCGGAAGAAACCCCTCCGATATATTTATCATCCGGGTCACGGAAAAGTTTCTTGTTTGTTCTTTTATGGCTTTGCGATGCCGAGGAGGAAGATGATGATGAGGAAGTCTCCTGATCCGGTTGATCTTCAAAGATCTCATCATCCACAAGATAATCTTCCGGTTGTCCCATGATGGTGATCACTTCTTCGACTTCGGCCATGCCAACAACCTGTCTCTCATTCTGTATTTTTTCCGAGAAGAGTTCTGCTACACGCGCCTCGATGTCGGCAATGATCTCGTCACGGCCCTGCGAGTCGGTAAAGGAACGCTTAATAGCATCCAGGTAATCCCGGAGTTTTATATAGGCATCCTCGTCGATATGGAAGAAAAGTCCGCCCAGGTTTATATTTGTCGTCTTATTCATTGTCTGAGGTTTTTTGGCTTGTTACGATGGTTACTGCGTTGTGTAGTTCTTCCCAGGTGGAAGAGAGTTCGTTTAAAAACAATTTTCCTTTGTCGGTCAGGGCATAGTATTTACGCGGTGGTCCGGAAGTGGATTCCTCCCAGCGGTAATTCAGTAACCCTGCATTTTTTAGTCTTGTGAGTAGGGGATATATCGTTCCCTCTACCACAAGCATCTTAGCGTCTTTGAGAGTTTCCAGTATTTCGGAGGCATACTTGTCCCGGTCCCTGAGGATGGACAGGATACAGTATTCCAGAACTCCCTTCCGCATCTGCGCTTTTGTGTTTTCAATATTCATGAGTTCATAAATGCTTTAATTAACTGTTCGTTTTTTGATGATGTATGGTGATGATGAATGATGGATTTATTTAATGAAATTTATGGTTAACGGGTACTGGTATGCTATACCTTCATGGGCCCGCATGGCAGCGATGATGGTACATATCACATTGAACAGGAAGAGACATAGGCATAGTATGCCATACACTCCCCAAAGTACAAAATGCTCACTATGGTTAAAAATATTCCGAAAACCGGTATGGATATTAATAGTATCGAAGTCCGTAAAGGAATTGAAACCGATAAAATCCCACGTCGTGAAAAATGCCAGGGGTAATACCGCTATACCTAATACAATGCTGTAGAGTAATATGCTTACCTGAAAATTAACAGCCTGCTTACCGTGATGCTCCACAAAGGAAGATGTCTTTTTATTGGACATCCAAAGTACCAGCGGCAGCAAAAAATTTCCGAAAGGGACAAAGTACTTGGAAAAGGTAGAAGCATGTATAAGCGCTGCTACGTTTTTATGATTCTGAGTGATAGTCGATTCCATAACCTATTATTTTCTTATGCAAATATATATCTAAAAAAAGGTATTATGCAAAACATAGTACTGTAAATTAACATAATATTAACATTTGCAGTCATGTTGTAACCAGCTAATTTACCGGTTTTTATATGCTTTCTGCTCCGTTTACGCATGGTTTGGCTTAGGGGTAAGAGCCCGTGAACATTAGGTTTAACCTGCTTGTGGTTGATGATATATTTGTCTCGGGAATATTCCCGTAACAATATTTTCAATATCTTGTAACATAAAAACAGATATATGGAAATCAGCCCTAAAAAGTTGAATACGTTCACCATGTTCAAACTACCTTCAGCCTGGTTTTGCGGTGTCCGCGTACGGCATATGAATGAAAAGAGCTGTGTGGTAACCGTGCGTCACCGCTGGATTAATCAAAACCCTTTTAATTCCATGTTCTGGGCCGTTCAGGGTATGGCGGCAGAATTGTCTACCGGGGCGATGGTGATGTCCAAAATACAGGCAACCGGGAAAAAAATATCCATGCTGGTGGCCAATAACAATGCCAATTTTTCCAAAAAGGCAAAAGGGAGGATTACCTTTACCTGCAATGACGGCCAGCTTATTGAAGAAGCCCTGCATAGAACCATTGAAACAGGAGAAGGGCAGACTTTCTGGATGCAATCTGTAGGTACCGATGAAAAAGGAGACGTGGTTTCCACATTTAATTTTGAATGGACGGTGAAGGTGAAGTAGTTCTGGAAGGACCGACCGGCAGGTTATGGAGTTTGGGCGGTGATGGATGCTGCCGGATTTGTGATTATATCTTTTCCGAAGGAAAATGTATCGAAGCAACCGGGGTTTCGATACAATCGCCTTTGGCGATCACTCAACCACCTCTGTGTAGTCCGGATACTATGAAAAGGACTTAAAAAAATATACAGAGAACGATACATAGCTAAAACAGAGGTTGCTGAGTGCCCCAGCGAAGCGAAGGGTGTATCGAAGCGACCGAATAGAATCAATCCCTGCTACTGTCAAAAGAACGTTTTCCGCCAAGTATTTCAAAGAAGAGTTTGAAATCGGATATCAGGCTCCAGAGGGGATATTTGAATGTTGCAGGCTTGTTTTTTTCGAAAAAAGCATGACCGATCCATGCAAATCCGTAGCCCACTACCGGAACAAAAAGCCATTGCCAGCTACCACCGGTCGCAATAAAAATAACAACCAGGGCAAAAACCAAGAAGGTACCGGTGAAATGGAGAATACGACTGGTTTTATTCCGGTGTTCCGTAAGGTAGAACCTGTAAAATTCCGGGAATGATTTTATCCTTTCTTCCATGACAGAAAAAGCTTGAAATAGCTTTAAAAGGTACGAAAAAAACGATAATATGTACACATTCAGTCTGTTATTTTTCTAGGGATACCCTTGGAAAGCCTTGCCAGAAGTTCGTAGTTGAGCTGGTCACTATATTCACTGAATGATGCTATGGACATATCGTCCTGGCCCTGGGGACCGATCATCATTACTTCATGTCCTTTTTTAAGGTTGGTAATTTCAGAGACGTCCACGATCATCATGTTCATGCCCACAGTACCAATTACCATACATCTTCGACCGTGTATCAGCACCCGTCCCTGGTTGCTGAGAGAACGGCTGTAGCCATGGGAATACCCCACGGGCACCACGGCGATCTTCATTTTCTGCCGGGCCATGAACGAGGTGCCATATCCTATAAAATCCCCGGTTTTAACCTTTTTAATGCTCATGACCTCACTTTTCCAGGAAATGACCCTGTGCAAGGGGTCGGTTTTGATCTTTCGCTTGTTCAGAAAACTGACAAAGGTCTCCGGGCTGGGCCATAATCCGTATTGCATAATACCTATTCGCACCATGTCCATACGGGTTTCCGGGTACACCATTGCGGCGGCAGAGCATGCTGTATGCCGCATTTCCGGGGTAAGTCCTTCCGTACCAAACAGGCTGTGTATTTTTTTATAAACTTTTATCTGTTCCGTAACCCGGTAATAATTGGTTACACTTTCCGCCCCGGCGTAATGTGTGCAAAGCCCTTTGAATTTAAGATGTTCTTCTTCTTTTTGCAACAACCGTATGAGCCCGGGTATTTCCCGTATACCGAACCCGGTACGGTTCATGCCGGTCTCCACTTCGATATGTATCCCCGCTTTTTTGTTTAATTTCTTTGCTGCCCTGATGGCTTTTTGCAGCCGGTCCTTTTCAAAGACAAAAAAGGAAATGTCATTGGCAACGGCCCAGGATATGGCATCGTCTTCCATAAATCCCATAATCATGACCTCCGTAGTTTTTTTCGTGACCTCTTTTACCTTTCTGGCTTCGTTGGAATCGAAAACGGAGAAGTGATCTATACCACAGCGGGATGCCATATGAACAAATTCCTTTATACCATGACCATAGGCATTACCTTTGACCACAGAAGAGATCTTAACATCCCGGCCGAAAGTTCTTTTCAGGAAATACAGGTTTTTTTTCAGAGCGGAAAGGCTAAGTTCTATAGTGGAATTGGTGTGCATGTTATCTGTGAGAAGTTACTTTTTGAATTATTTCATAAAACATTCGTACACCTACGGAAATTACCCCGTCCGGAAAATCGTAATCCGGATTGTGCAGGGCAGGGGTGTTTTCTCCTGCTCCCAGCCCGAACAGTGCTCCCGGATATTTCCTGGTAAACAATCCGAAGTCTTCACCCCAGCCAAAAGGCGTGTCTTTTTCATACAGGTCAAACCCCTGTTCTTTGGCTACTTCACGTATCCATTGCGTCGCTTTCGGATGATTTTCATTTGCGGAAAATTCCTGGGTCCAGGAAATATCTTCTTTCAGCCCGTATTGTTGTGCCGTGTCCCTTACGATCTTTTCGGCGGTTTTGGTCGTGTTTTCCATCCGGTTGTTGTCTTTACAGCGGATGGTAAAATGGACTTCGCCTTCTCCGGCGGAAATACCATAGGCTTTTTCTCCCATCCGGAAGTGTATGGGCGTTACCTGGCAGAAGTCGTCCGAAGCTATATCCGGCTGTACCAGGGCCCGGAATTTCCTGATGATATCGGCAATAGCATAGGCGGGATTAATACCTTTTTCCGGCTCGCCCGCATGTGCCGTCTTTCCTTCCAGCACAATGACGATACTATGGACCGCCGGGGTAAACACTCCTTCTTTAATAACGATCTGCCCCTCGGGAAACGAAGGAAGGTTGTGCAGGGCAAAGACGTAATCCGGATTAATATTTTCAAACCCTTTGTCGGCAAGAACGTTCTTTGCTCCGTTACCATCCTCTTCCGAAGGCTGGAACAGCAGGACGACCTTTCCCTTTTCCGGGCGATGGCGGTGCATGAGTGTGGCCAATCCGGCAACCACAGCCATATGGCCGTCGTGGCCGCATTTGTGGGAAACACCCGGACTTTCCGAACGATGAGAAAATGTATTGACTTCGGGGATAGGCAAAGCATCCAGTTCACAACGAATGAGTATCGTTTTTCCTTTTTTTGCTCCTTTGTAAATGGCGGCTATACCGGTCCCGCCCAATTTTTCTATAACCTGGTCCGGGACGTATTCACGGAGGAAGGACAGGATCGTTTTTGCCGTTTTATATTCTTTTCCGGATACTTCCGGATGGCGGTGAAGATATTTCCGGAGCCGGGTAAGTTTTTCCGTATCGGTTTGGATTTCGGTTATCATAAAGGATGTTTTTTCAGGAAGGACCTGGGGGCAATCGGATGCCGGTCCCACTAAAATAACAAATTAAGAGAGAACGGGGCAAGGATCGGGAAGAAAAGTCAGTTTCCCGTATTTTCGGGTATCAGCAGCCCGTATTTTCGTGTTTTTTCCGTATTTTATTGGCAAACAAATACTTTTGCTATGAAAATATCCCTGAAAAATCTCAAACAATTTATATTGCCCATCCTGATCTTTATCGCTTCTCTCACCATTTCCATACTAAAAACCACATTTTACGATATGGGAATGGAATTGGGAAGGATAATGGAAAAAGCGGGAGCTATTCTGCTCATTGCGAGTTTTGCCTGGGCGGCAATAGTGGCTACAGGTATCGCGAAAAAGATATTTCTGCGACATACGGACATAACCGTGGCAGACAATTTACATTCCCGCAAACTCTATACGCAATATACTATTATCGAAAGGATTATCGTGTTTATTGTCATTCTTGTAGCTATAGCCCTGGTACTTATGTCCTTTGAGAATATCCGAAGGATAGGTGTCAGTATTTTTGCATCTGCCGGGGTAGCGGGTATCATACTCGGCCTTGCGGCGCAGAAAGTTTTCGGTTCCATGCTTGCCGGTCTGCAAATAGCCTTTACCCAGCCTATACGGGTGGACGACGTGGTAATTGTAGAAGGCGAATGGGGGCGTATAGAAGAAATTACGCTTACTTATGTGGTCATAAAAATATGGGACCTGAGAAGACTGGTGGTGCCGTCTGTTTATTTTATTGAACACCCTTTTCAGAACTGGACACGCACAAGTGCAGAACTGCTGGGTACGGTCTTTATCTACACCGATTATTCCGTGGATTTTGACCGGATCCGGGAAGAGCTTACACGGCTCCTGGAAAGTTCGCAATTATGGGACGGTAAAGTAAATGTACTTCAGGTCACCGATGCTAAGGAAAACAGGGTAGAGGTACGTGCCCTGATGAGTACCCGGAATTCTTCGGATGGCTGGGATCTGCGGGTATACGTCCGCGAACACCTGTTGCTTTTTCTGCAAAGGGAATTTCCGGACAGTCTTCCCAAGACCAGGGTGTATGTGGAGAATGATAAACCGGAACGTCAGAATGCCGGTACGGGATTACCTTCCTGACCGGAGATCAAAAAAATTTTAGTATATGACAAAATTAGATTTTGGCACTATTTGTCGGAAAATCAGTTTTACCCTAGCCCTAAAGGGAACCCGATTTTCCTCGATTTCTCCCTTTAGGGCGGGGGTCAAATCCCGAAAGCTTTCGGGAGAGGAAAATCCTGCGGAATTGAATTTTGTCATATACTAAGCAAAAAAATACTTGTCAATTTTTCGGTTGCAGGCCGGTACCGTATTTCGTCCCTTTGCTTTAAAATGGAAATCATGAGCAAGTACGAAAAATTTTTACGGTTACATCATCAGTCCGTACCTTTACTTCTCGGGAATATCTGGGATGCAAAAAGCGCTGTTATAATGGAACAACAGGGATTCAAAGCCCTCGGGACATCGAGTGCTGCCATTTCTCATATGCTGGGATATGAAGACGGAGAAAACCTGTCTTTTGACGAATTGCTGTTTGTGGTAAAGCGGATCGCCGCAAAAACCAGCGTACCATTATCTGTCGATATTGAAGGAGGATACGGAAGGAAGATATCCGAAATCATCGGGAACCTGGACAAACTCCACGCATTGGGAGTTGTAGGGATAAATATAGAGGACTCCCGCGTGGAAAAGGAGAGAACATTGCTTCCTGCCGAAGATTTCAGCGATCAAATCCGGGAAATAAAAGCATACCTGGACCGGAAAGATATGAATATGTTTATCAATGCGAGAACAGATACTTTTCTCCTCGGAATTCCCTCCGCCCGGGAAGAAACGTTGAGAAGGATCAAACTATACGAAGATGCGGGAGCAGACGGGGTGTTTGTACCCTGTATTGTTAAGGAAGAAGATATACGGCGTGTTGTATCTGCTACCGCTCTCCCGGTGAATGTCATGTGTATGCCCGGCTTACCTCCTTTTGACCTGCTGGCCGGATTGGGGGTCAGGCGGATAAGCATGGGAAATTTTGTGCATTCCCTGTTAATGGATATATTTAAACATCAGGCAGACAAAATACGAACGGACGGTTCGTTTAAAAACATATTCGAAAATGCTGGTCACGGAGAATAATAAAATAGAACGGTTTTACAAAGCCCTTATAGAAAGGGATAGCAGTTATCTGGGAACCTTTTATGTGTGTGTAAAGACCACGAGGATATTTTGTATTGCTACCTGTCGTGCCAGGAAGCCCAAACAGGAAAACGTATTTTTCTGCACTTCTGCCAAAGATGCCCTGTTGCACGGTTATCGCCCGTGTAAAGTATGTTGTCCTACGGAGAATGTAGATGAACCTCCCGAAGATGTAAAAGAACTGATGCGGATGACCGCGGCAAATCCTGAAATGAAAATTTCGGATGGGGACATTCGTCAAATGGGATATACCCCGGAAAAAATACGCAGGTGGTTTAAGAAACACCACGGCCTTACCTTCCAGGCATACCAGAGGATGATCCGGGTAAACACGGCGTTTGTCGAATTAAAAAACGGTAACCGGGTAACGGATTCTGCTTTCGGTTCGGGCTATGAATCCTTAAGCGGCTTTGGTTCGGCATTTAAAAACATCTTCGGAGTTCCCCCGGAAGACGCTTCCGGAAGAAATGTTATTTATATGCACCGGTTTACCACACCGCTGGGACCTATGTTTGCCTGTGCTACGGATGAAGGTCTTTGTCTTCTTGAATTTACGGACCGCAGAATGCTGGAGTTTGAGTTCCGGGATCTGTCCAGCCGGCTGCGGGCAGTTATTATTTCCGGCAGTAATGTCCACCTGGAATCTACAGAGCAGCAGGTAAGTGAATATTTCAGGGGAGAGCGAAAAGAATTTGATATACCCCTGCTAACTCCCGGAACGGATTTTCAGCAAAAAGTATGGCAAAAGCTTATTGAAGTACCTTATGGAACTACCAGTACTTACGGGCGACAGGCTGTGGTTATAGGGCAGCCCACTGCTACCAGGGCGGTGGCAAGGGCAAACGGCTATAATCGCATATCCATTATTATCCCCTGTCACCGGATAATCGGGGCGGACGGACAGTTAACCGGTTACGGGGGAGGTATTCCCCGAAAACAATGGTTGCTGGAACATGAAAAACAAAGCAAATAAATGGCAGGAGCTGTAACAATTTTATTTTTCTTTATACTTATATTGTATTAACCTTAGAAATAAAACCAATGACAGCACACGAAATTGATTACCATATTTACGGCGAGGAAATGCAATATGTGGAAATAGAGCTGGACCCGCAGGAAGCCGTTGTTGCCGAGGCAGGCAGCTTTATGATGATGGATAACGGTATAAGTATGGATACCATCTTCGGAGATGGGTCTAACCAGGAAAAAGGAGTATTGGGAAAACTGTTCTCCGCCGGAAAGCGCTTATTGACCGGGGAGAGCCTTTTTATGACCGTTTTCCTGAATGCGGAAACCGGAAAGAAAAAGGTAAGTTTTGCTTCTCCCTATCCGGGAAAGATCGTTCCCATAGATCTTACCAATTACGGTGGTAAATTTGTATGCCAGAAGGATGCTTTTCTCTGTGCGGCAAAAGGAGTGAGTGTCGGGATTGAATTTTCAAAGCGCCTGGGGAGAGGTTTCTTTGGGGGCGAAGGTTTTATTATGCAGAAGCTCGAAGGAGACGGTATGGCCTTTGTTCATGCCGGAGGAACTATGGCTAGAAAGGAACTTGCCCCCGGTGAGGTTTTAAAAGTAGATACGGGTTGTATTGTAGGCTTTACCAAAGATGTGGATTATAATATCGAATTTGTAGGCGGAATAAAAAATACGGTTTTCGGGGGTGAAGGACTTTTCTTTGCTACGTTACGTGGTCCCGGAGTGGTCTATGTACAATCGCTTCCGTTTAGCAGGCTTGCCAGCAGGGTATGGGCAGCAGCGCCACAAGGAGGAGGAAAGGATAAAGGAGAAGGAAGTGTACTCGGTGGTCTCGGAGATATTATCAGTGGGGATAACCGGTTTTAAAAATGTGGTAATTGGTTAATGAGGTAATTTGATTGGTCTCAAAAATAATTCAAACTATATACTTTAATTTCTAAAAAGTATAGGTTAGGTTGTTATTTTGTTGATTTTAAGAGTGTTGCCTAAATAACTCAATAACCCATTAACCAATAACCAAAAGATAATTTTATCGTTCGTCAAAACCTATGGATGTCAAGGTGATAGTAGTTTAGTTACAGACCGGTCAATGATTTTCATTATCACATTAACTAATTATCAAATCGGCACATTAACCCGTTTATTTCGTCACCCTTACGGTGTCCGGTACCAGTCCGGTATAATCACCACCATTGCGGATAACATCCCGTACAATGGAGGAACTGATATACGATTTTCCGGAAGAAGTAAGCAAAAACACCGTCTCTATTTCTGATAATTTCCGGTTGGTATGCGCAATGGCTTTTTCAAATTCGAAATCTGCCGGATTGCGTAATCCTCTCAGGATAAACTGGGCGTTTATTTTTTTACAGAAATCCACGGTAAGCCCTTCATATGTCATTACCTTGATATTGGGAATATCCCGGAAAGCTTCGGCTATAAACTGTGTTCTCTCTTCAATGGAGAACATATACTTTTTTTCGGCATTGATGCCTATGGCAATAACAAGTTCATCAAACAAGGTGAGTCCCCTGGTTATTATATCGTAGTGTCCTAAGGTAATGGGGTCGAAAGACCCCGGAAAAATAGCTCGCTTCATGGTTTCCGGATCGGAGTTATTGTCTTTTTCTTATTCTAAATATAACTATTTTTTCAGAGTCTCTTCCACCGCATTGTTAAAAAGTTCTTCCAGGGAGATTCCCGCGACACCTGCCTGCTGTGGTAAAATGCTTTCCGCGGTAAGTCCGGGGATCGTATTTATTTCCAACAAGTGCGGAATATCGTTTACAATAATGTACTCGCTCCGGCTGAAGCCCTTTAATTTCAGGATCTCGTAAACCTTCTTCGCTATTTCCGACACTTTTGCGGCCATTTCATCGGATAATCGTGCCGGGGTTATTTCCTGGGACTGCCCGAGATATTTGGCATTGTAATCAAAAAAATCGTTTTCCGAAACGATTTCCGTAATAGGGAGCACTGTGGTTTTTCCCTGGTACCGAATAACCCCTACGGAGACTTCTGTCCCGTCGAGAAAAGATTCTATGATAATTTCGTCATCTTCCTTAAAGGAATATGCTATTGCATTGAGGAGGTCTTCTTCCTTATGTACTTTAGACACCCCGAAGCTGGACCCTGCCCTATTGGCCTTTACAAAACACGGGAGACCTATTTTGGTCACGATATCAGCGGTATTAACAGCATCTCCTTTATTGATATAGAAAGAAGTGGCACATGGAATACCATAAGCTTTCAGCACGGAGAGACAATCCCTTTTGTTAAAGGTAAGGGCAGCCTGGTAAAATCCGCAGGAAGTATGCCGAATGTTCAGGAGGTCCAGGTAAGCCTGAATGTAACCATCCTCCCCGGGTGAGCCGTGTATGGCGATGAAAACACCGTCAAAATTTATCTTTTCACCCTTCGGCGAAATGCTGAAATCGTGTTTGTTTACCGGGAATTCGGCTTCATTATCGTCTACATATACCCATTTATCTCGAAAAATGTGGATACGGAAAAGATTGTAAACTTCGCGGTTCAGGTGTTGGTATACTACGTTACCGCTTTTTAGGGAAATCAGGTACTCACTGGAATACCCTCCCATCAGGATAGCAATATTTTTTTTCATCGGCTACACGAAAGAGTTCCGTAAATTCGTTTAATCAAAAGTATCATTAATAAATCAAAAGATAAAAAAACTTTTCGGATTAAATTTTGGCGGAAAGTTGGAAGCATGAAGTTAAGAGTTAGAAGATTTTACCGCGCCTTTCACACAATACGTCCGTACTTCGGACTCTTGGATTCGGGCTCCTAACTTCAATCAGTTTTCATATCTTTGTCAACTAAATAAAGGACATGAGTATTTTTAAATTCCTGGGGAGCAAAACTTTTCTGACCCAGATTATAATAGGAGTGGTGGTATTGGTAGCATTGGTTCTCCTTGCATTGCAATGGCTGAAGATCACTACCAATCACGGTGAGTTTGTCACTGTGCCCGATCTTTCCAAGAAAACCCTGAATGAGGTCAAGGAGACCCTGGAGAATGCGGACCTCCGTTTTGAAGTGCTGGATTCGGCCAATTTTAATCCCGGGTATCCCAGGTATTCCGTTATAGAGCAGGAACCCATAGGTGGGAGTACCGTAAAACAGAACAGAAAGATATACCTTACCATAAACCCTTCGGGATACCGGGATGTAAGTGTACCCAATATCATACAGGTTACCCGGCGGAATGCGGAATCTATGCTCCGTGCCGTAGGACTGGAAGTCGGAAGGGTGGAGTATATAGACGAGATAGGTAAAGATATGGTTTACTATATACAATACCAGGGGAAAAAGATCGCCCCCGGAGACCAGTTTCCCAAAACAACTAAAATAGACCTCGTATGCGGGAACGGGGGAGAAGAAGAGCGGAAAAAAGAAGAAGCGGCAAAAGCGGCTGAAGAAACGGAGGAAACAAATAACGAAGGCGATGACGGAGCATAACGATATTGAAGAGCAGGATGACGAATTATACGAACACTACAATTTTAAGGCAGGAAAAGGACAGGAACCGCTTCGGGTAGACAAATTTTTGATGAACTTTATAGAAAATGCAACCCGGAATAAAATCCAACAGGCGGCCAAGAACGGTAATATATGGGTTAACGGAACAGCTGTTAAATCTAATTATCGCGTCAAGGCCGAAGATGAGGTAAAAGTACTGTTCGAACACCCGCCGTACGAGTACCTGCTTACCCCCGAAAATATTCCGTTAGATATCGTTTATGAAGATGATGAGCTGCTGGTGGTCAATAAACCGGCAGGTATGGTCGTACATCCTGGTCATGGTAACTATAGCGGAACGCTTATCAATGCCCTTGTCTATCATTTTGAGCACCTTCCGAAAAACAGTAACGAACGTCCCGGACTGGTTCACCGCATAGATAAAGATACCAGCGGACTCCTCGTTATTGCCAAAACGGAACAGGCCATGACACACCTGGCAAGACAGTTTTTCGATAAAACCAGTGAAAGAGAATATGTAGCCCTGGTGTGGGGTAATATAGAGGAAGACGAAGGCACGGTGGAAGGACATATAGGCAGGCACCCTAAAAACCGTTTGCAAATGGCGGTTTTCGAAGACGGTGCACACGGTAAAGAAGCCGTGACCCACTACAAAGTAATAGAACGGTTCGGTTATGTTACCCTGGTGTCCTGTAAACTGGAAACCGGGCGTACACACCAGATACGGGTGCATATGAAGCACATAGGACATACGCTCTTTAATGACGAACGTTACGGAGGAGAAAAAATACTCAAAGGGACCACCTTTACAAAATACAAACAGTTTGTAGATAATTGTTTTAAAACATTACCACGCCAGGCCTTACATGCCAAAACCCTGGGCTTTGAACATCCGGTCACCGGCAAGTTTATGAGTTTCAATTCTCCCCTTCCGGAAGATATGATGACGTGCATTGAGAAATGGCAGAATTATGCCCGGCATATGGAATTGTGATTTTTACAATTTTAGTATCAGAATTTGTTAGCGTTTTCCTATTTTTACATGAACCCTAAACAATTAACCACCCCATGAAAAAAACACTTTTTTCTCTGGCAGCGCTTATGCTTGTTTTTAATTCCTGTAAAAAGAAAGAACCCGTAGACATTGTAGTTACCAATGCCAATGTATATACGGTAAACAATGCTTTTGACATAGCCGGATCTTTTGCTATAAAAGACGGAAAATTTGTCGCTGTAGGCAGTGTAAAGGAAATAGGAGATAAGTATTCCGCAAGGGAGATCATAGATGCAAACGGAAAAACCGTGATTCCTGGGCTTATAGACGCCCATTGCCATTTTTACGGACTCGGACTTAATCAACAGAATGCGGACCTCAGAGGAACGGCAAGTTTTGATGAAGTAGTACAAAGGATCGTTTCTTTTCAGCATGAAAAACAACCGGAGGTAATTTTCGGACGGGGGTGGGACCAGAACAACTGGAAAATTAAGGAGTTTCCGGAAAAAGACATACTGGATTCCCTGTTCCCGGATATTCCCGTAGTACTGGAGCGTATTGACGGGCATGCCTATATTGTAAACGACAAAGTATTGCAAATGGCCGGTGTAGACGGGCAAACGGTTTCGGATAACGGAGAGATAGTAATGAAAGACGGGGAACCTACGGGGGTCTTGATTGACGGCCCTATGGCCCTTGTAGATGCCGTGCTCCCCCCGCCGAACAAGGAAACGCAGATACGGGCATTGCTGGATGCGCAGGAAATATGTTTCAGATTCGGATTGACCACGGTAAATGACGCCGGACTCACCCGGCAAACCATAGAGCTCATAGATAGCTTACAACGTATGAATGCCATGGATATGCGTGTGTATGCCATGGTGAGTAACAATAAAAATGATGTCGTTTACTTTTTGTCCAGGGGAGTTAAAAAAACCGATAAACTGCATGTAGGTTCTGTAAAGGTATATGCAGACGGTGCTTTAGGATCGAGAGGGGCAGCCCTTAAGGAACCCTATACGGACAAACCGGGACATTACGGGGCTATAGTAACTCCTGTCGCCGATATCGAAGCACTTGCTATAAAAATAGCCTCTTCGGATTTTCAGATGAATACCCATGCTATAGGAGATTCTGCCAATGTTGCCGTATTGCGTGCATATTCCAAGGCATTGAAAGGGAAAGAGAACAGGCGATGGAAAATAGAACACGCGCAGGTGATAAGCCCGGAAGATTTTGATTATTTTAAACAGGGTATCATACCTTCCGTACAACCCACACATGCCACCAGTGATATGTACTGGGCTCAGGACAGATTGGGTAAAGAACGTGTAAAGGGAGCATATGCTTATAAAACACTTCTGGACAAAGCCGGTATTATAGCACTTGGAACCGACTTTCCGGTAGAACAGGTCAATCCGTTTTACACTTTCTATGCGGCGGTGGGACGAAAGGATCTCGAAGAATATCCTGACGGAGGGTTTCAGATCGAAAATGCACTGAGCAGGAAAGAGGCCCTGAAAGGTATGACCATATGGGCGGCGTATTCCAATTTTGAAGAAGAGGAGAAGGGAAGTATAGAAATCGGTAAACTGGCCGATTTTATCATTCTGGACAAGGATATTATGCAGGTACCCCTGGAAGAAATCCCCGCAACAAAGGTGGAAGGAACTTTCATAGGAGGGAAGAAGGTGTACTAAACCATTCCTGACTTTTTTCGTGCATATCAAAAATCCGCTTATATTTGTAAGAAGCTGTATGTGATTTATGTACGACCTTCCGGATATAAGAAAACATTTCCAACCCCTTCAGCCTGCTGTGGGAGGTAAGGATTCGGGCGTTACTTATACTGAACTTTTCCCGCATTTACACCTGGGGAGTTATATTTACTGCTACTGGGAACTGAAAACTACCCGAAAACCGAAAGCCCCTTTCGCATATAAAGTGGTAGCCGATGCCTGTACAGATATATTTTTTGAGGTGGAAAATCCGGAAGAAATGTTCGTTATGGGCTTTTCCACCGATTATACCGAATTTCCACTTGACGTTAAATTTCGTTATATCGGCATCCGTTTTCTGCCCGCCGCATTTCCGTTATTATTTCGTATAGGTGGTGGTGAGCTCGCCGGACGGGTAGAAGCATTACGGTATCTTTTACCTCACCTGTTTAACGGATTGATACCCCGTATTTCCGATAATATGACTTTTTTCGAATATGCGGAAGTATTCGATTGTTATTTCAGGGAAGTAGTGGGGGTGGCAAACCTGAATATAGACCACCGTTTTTTCAATGCCCTGGATATTATAATTAAAAAGCAGGGTATACTACAGGTACAGGAAGAACTGGATACGGGGATCAGCCCGAGACAATTGCGTCGCCTGTTCGATTTTTATATTGGAAGTACACCCAAAACATTCAGTAAGGTGGTGCGTTTCCAGAATATTCTGCAAGCTAAACCTTCCATACAAAGTCTGCGTGGGAACAAGTTGTTTTTTGATGCCGGATACTATGACCAGTCCCATTTTATCAAGGAATTCAAAAGTATGTATGGGATGACGCCTTCCCTGGCCCGGAAGTTCCGGCCATAAAAAAATCCGGAAAATTTCCTTTGCTGGAAAATTCCCGGATTTTCCGGGTATAATTAAAAAAAGCTCTATCTATCTTTCGCTGATCGGAACCTTGACTCTTGTGGTATCCCATCCCAAATACATATCGGCGCCGTTATCTCCGGGTTCGAAAGTAATGGAAAAAGCTTCCAGCGATTTACTGTCCCTATCCACAGGAACCGTAGTCCTGGCTATATCGTTGGATTCTTTATAATCAAAAGCTCCCCATACATCCGTATCCTTGTTCAGGATAACCACCCATTCTTTTACTCCCGGAATGGAGAACAGGGTATATGTGCCGGCTTCAACCTCTTTATCTCCGAACATAACGTCTTTGAAAAAAGTGATCTCCGTAGCTTCATTAGCTCCTGTACGCCATACCTTGTCAAAAGGTACGAGGGTCCCGAAAACCGGTCTGTCTTTTTTCAAGGGCCTTCCGTAAACGACTTTTGCGATAGGCGGGGCTTTTCGGTCTGTGCGGTAATACGCTATATCACATGGACTTTTGTCCAGTCCGCTGAATTTTTGTGCATTGGCTTCCGGAGCAAAAATCAGTGCCACCACCAGTATCAATAAGCTGATATATTTCTTCATAACAGGAAAAATGGATTTTTAAGTTGTTATGCTCTAAATTAGCAAATCTTTTTGAATCTCGCCCCGATGATCCGGAAACTTTGGGATATTTTTATAAGTTGTAGGAAATAACCTGTTACGATGATAAAGCCTGGTCCAGGTCCGCAATAATATCCGCCACGTTTTCCAGTCCTACCGAAACCCTTACCAGTCCGTCCGTTATACTCACCTGCAAACGATCTTCTTCACTGAGTTTACTGTGTGTGGTAGATGCCGGATGTGTTACTATGGTCCGGGTATCTCCCAGGTTAGCGGACAGTGAGCACATTTTTATGGAATTCAGGAATTTCCTGCCTGCTTCCACACCGCCTTTAACCTCAAAAGCGACAATACTTCCGCCGGCTTTCATTTGTTTTTTGGCCACTTCATATTGCGGATGGGATTTGAGGAAAGGGTATTTTACCCAGTTTACCCGAGGGTGATCTTCCAGGAATTCCGCCACTTTAAGTGCGTTTTCACAGTGCCTGTCCACACGTACCGCCAGGGTTTCCAGGCTTTTGGACAGTATCCACGCGTTAAAAGGGGACAGGGATGGCCCGGTGTTACGGGAAAAGAGGTAGATCTCCCGGATAAGATCTTTTTTCCCCACCGTAACACCTCCCAGTACACGGCCTTGTCCGTCTATAAGTTTGGTAGCGGAATGGATCACCAGGTCGGCACCGAATTCTATGGGATTCTGGAGATAAGGTGTAGCGAAACAGTTATCGATAACCAGGATAAGGTTGTGTTTTTTTGCTATTTCACCCAGTAGTTCCAGGTCCAGGATATCTACTGCCGGATTCGTCGGGGTTTCCGCGAAAAGTATTTTGGTGTTCTGTTGTATGAGCGATTCTATCTTTTCAGTTTCGTCTACCCTGAAATAGGAAGTATTGATGTTCCACTTCGGTAAAAATTTGGTGAACAGGGTATGGGTAGAGCCGAATACCGACCGTGCAGCGACAATATGGTCACCGCTGTTCAGCAGGGCGGCAAAGGTAGAGAAGACGGCAGCCATCCCGGTAGCGAAGGCATAACCGCTTTCCGCTCCTTCCATTTTACATATTTTATCTACGAATTCGGATGTATTGGGGTTGGTAAACCTGCTGTAAATATTTCTTTCTTTTTCCTCTGCGAAAGAAGCTCTCATGTCTTCCGCGTCTTCGAAGACAAAACTGGAAGTAAGATATAAGGGACTGGTGTGTTCCAAAAACTCCGTTTTTTCTATTCGCGTGCGAACGGCGTCGGTTTCAAAATGGGATTTACTCATTATCTTATGTTTTATTTTTATCTGTTAGGGATGTCTTTTTTATAAAATATTTTCAGCAATACGGTCTATTTGTTCTGTAATTACGGCTACATCTTCTTTAGTAGTCATCCAGTTTACAAAAGCTGCCCGGATACCTTTTTTCCCTTGGTATACCGTTGGGGTCATAAAGACTTTCCCGGTGCGGTTGAGGGCAGTTAGGAAAGGATGGACTTTCTCCTGGTTTTCTTCCCTACTCAGTGTAAAGCATACGGTGTTAAGCCGTATTGGGGCCAGCAGTTCAAATTTAGGGTTTTGTGTTATAAAATCTCCTAAAATCCTTGTCATTTCCACGGAATTCTCTACAATGTACCTGTAGCCTTTTTTACCGTAAGCCATCAATGTAAACCAAACGGGAAGGGCCTTGAGCCTCCTGGAATTCTCCGGCAGAAAGTTGAGGTAGCTGAAATTTTCCATGGGGTCGCCCAGGTAAGGGGCATCGGAATTCTGAAAGGTCTCTGCCTGTAACAGGTTATGCTCCTTACGTACCAGGAAAAAGGCATTTTCGTAAGGTACATTCAGCCATTTATGGCAATCTACGGTAATACTGTCTGCTGCTTCCCAGTCTTTGAGCAGGTGTTTGTACGTCGGGGAACAGGCGGCAAAACCACCGAAAGCGGCATCAATATGCCACCAGAAAGTATACTTTTTCCGCAGTTTCCCGATCGCTTCGAAATCATCAAAATCTACGGTATTTACCGTTCCTGCACTAGATATCAGTATAAATGGATCACCTTGCAGAGCCCGGATCTTGTTTTCCAGGTCATCCGGGTCTATGGCTTCCCGGTTTCCCTCCAGGGTATTTACTTTCAGAATATTCCTGCTTCCCAGTCCCAGCATGGCCAGTGATTTTACGGAAGACGAATGCGGAGTAGCCGTTAGTATATGCACTTTGTTCCGGACACCGTCTTTGGCATAGTCTTTCCCCAGTTGTTTGCCATACCACTGTCTTGCCACGGCCAGGCAGGTGAAATTGGACATGGTAGCGCCGGTAACAAAACCACCGAAAAAGTCGGAGGGAAGACTAAAGAGGTCCAGTGTTAATTGTATGGTTTCTTCTTCAATGACAGCCGAAATATCGCCTTCTCCTTTGGTTACCTGGGTATTCTGGTCATACACCGTAGCCAGCCAGTCACCTGCTATGGATGCCGGGGTGGAACCCCCGGTAACAAAACCCAGGTACCTGGGGCCGGAAGAGGCGACAATGAGAGGTTCGAGCCTGGTGTTAAATTGTTCCAGAGCCTTTGCCGAGCCAAGTCCTTCTTCGCTCAATTGTGGTAGTTTACCAACCTCAAAAGTTGTGGATACCGGCCTGTGCCGCAGATTGTCCAGGTAATCCGTAGCCTGTGCTTTTACTTTGTCAAGTATGGCATCCAGCCCGGTGAGGTCCTTATGTAAATACTGGTACATGAAATCGTTGCTTTTTTGTCTATATCCTTATCCTGTATTATTCTCCACGGTCCGCAAGCCGGAGTATATCTCCGAAGACTCCCCTGGCCGTTACATTGGCCCCTGCACCTGCTCCCTGAATGACCAGTGGTCTTGTGCCGTAGGACTCGGTGTATATTTCAAATATGGAATCTGAACCTTTTACCTGGCCGAGAGCGCTTTGTTCGGGTACGGAAACGAGTTTTACTTCCAGGATACCCTTGTCCTGCTGCAAGTCGCCGGAAAGCTCCCCGATATAGCGGAGTACGTGACCGGGTTCCTGTTTTGCCTTTATCTCCGTGTAAGTATTGTCCAGTTCTCCCAGGCTGGAGAGAAAATCCGTTGCTTTTCCTTCGCGAAGGCCCGAAGTTTCGGGGATCAGGTTCTGTATCCTGATGTCTTCAAATTCGTTGTGCAGGTCCAGTTCCCTGGCCAGGATAAGGAGTTTCCTTCCCACATCGTTACCCGAAAGGTCTTCCCTGGGGTCCGGTTCGGTAAATCCTTTGTCTATGGCTTCCTGCAATACCTCGCTGAAAGGCCTGTCTTCCACTGAAAAGCTATTGAAAAGGTAACTCAATGATCCTGAGAATACGCCTTTGATCCCGGTGATATTCTCCCCGGAAAGGTGGAGTAGTTTTATGGTATCTATAAGTGGCAATCCGGCGCCTACATTAGTTTCGTAAAGGTATTGTTTCTGGTTTTTGTCCAGGGTTTCCCTTAATTCTTTATAGAAACTGTAGCTGAGTGTGTTAGCGATCTTGTTGGACGAAACTATATCAAACCCGTTATTGATGAGTTCTATATAATTTTCCACAAAATCCACACTGGCTGTGTTATCTATGGCAATGAGGTTTTCCAGGTGATGTGTTTTGGCGTATTTAATAACGGCATCAGCACCAGAGGATTGGTCACTGTTGCCAATAACTTCTTTCCAGTTGTCTCTTATGCCGTTTTTGTCCAGGAGCACCTTTTTGGAGTTGGACACGGCAAAAATATTCAGACGTATATTCTTGCGCTTTTCGATACTGTCGGCTGACGAAAGTATTTGTTCGATAAGTGTTCCTCCTACCAGTCCGTGACCGAAAATGGCGATATTGATCTTTTTGGAGATACCGAATATTTCCCCGTGTATGACATTCAGGGCCTTATGCAGACCGGATTTTTTTACGACCAGGCTGACGTTCTTCCCGGTTACGGTGTTGTTAAACAGCAGGGGGACAACCTGGTTTCTTATCAAGGCATTGTATGGCTTGTGAAACGTGCTGAGGTCCTGCCCGACAATGGAAATAACCGATACATCATCTACCGCGGATATCTTGTTGACGTCTTTGGAGTAGAAGTCTTTTTCAAATTCTTTTTCCAGTTCCACGATAGCCTTGGTAGCGTTTTCCGCATCTACTACGAGCCCGATCCCCCTTTCAGAAGATCCCTGTGAAATAATGCTCACACTGATATTGCTGTCACCAAGCGCCCGGAAGATGCGCGCATCTACTCCTGCTTTTCCGAGAAGCCCTCGTCCTTCCAGGTTAAGCAAGGCCACATTTTCCAGTACGGATAACGATTTAATACCTTCTTTATTGGGTTCGGAAGTAATGAGCGTACCTTTGTTATCGTTGTTAAAGGTATTGAGTATCCGCAGCGGGATGTTCTTTTCAATAAGCGGGATAATGGTTTTGGCGTGGAGGATGGTGGCGCCGAAATTGGCCATTTCATTCGCTTCGTTATAGGACAGTTGTTCTATACGCTGTGCATCGGGTACCAGTTCCGGATTGGCGGTGAATATACCGTCTACATGTGTATAGCTTTGCAGTTCTTCCGCGTCCAGGAAGTTAGCTATAAGGGAAGCTGTATAGTTGCTGCCGTTCCTGCCCAAGGTCGTGGTCTCATTTCTGGCGTTGGAGCCGATAAACCCGGTGACGATGTTTACCGTATCGTGATTGTGTTCTTCGAAATGCGCGAGGACATTCTCCTTGGAAAGTTTTTCCAGGGGCTGGGCATTTCCGAATTTCTCATCCGTTTTGATGAGTTTTCGGGTATCGGTAAACAGGGCGTTAATGCCTTTGTGTTTTAGTACTTCCGTAATGAGCTTAGCTGAAATAACTTCTCCTTTGGAGAGTATCTGATCTTTTATTTTGGAGCTGTAATCTCCCAGCAGGCCTACGCCTTCAAACAATTTTTCAAGCTTGGTGAATTCCTCGGAAAAATCCACATAGTCAAAATCAGCTTGTTGATAGGCTTTGAAGGTTTCTAATTGTGGAATGTAATCCTCTCCTTTTCCAGCTTTTTCTAGTATTTCTTCCAGTTCATTAGTGGCATTACCCCGTGCGGAGACTACCACGGTTATCCTTTCTCCCTGTTCTATTTTGTCTTCGATAATGCGCAGCGCATTAGTAATGCCTTCTCCGTTAGCCAGCGATTTACCGCCAAACTTCAATACTTTCATCCTGTTGTTTTTTCCTTTTTGAAATATTCCTCCTATGAGTTTTTCCAGTTGTTCGAATTCTATTAAAAAAGCGTCATGCCCGTGCACGGAATGTATCTCGCCGTAGGTAACCCTGTCGTGGGCCTGTGCCAGTTGTTTGTGCGTCTCCCGGTTTTCTTCGGCTGTGAAGAAGAGATCGGAATCCACTCCTATGATGTGAATGTTGGCATTTATAGATTCCAGCACATTGAAATGCTCTTTGTGCCCCCTGGTCACATCTATGGTTTTTAACAGTTGGTTCATCAGCCTGTATGCGGCAACCTGAAAGCGTTCCTGTAATTTATTGCCGTGATGCAATAGCCAGCTTTCTACATTAAAAACCTTAAGTTCCTGGTTAGTGGTCCGGTTGAAACGGGTCTTGAAAGACTCCGGTGTACGGTAACATAACATGGCATGCATACGTGCATCGTGTACGGGTTGACGGGAATTTACCAGGAATTGCTCCTGTACCTGGCAGTTGGCAATAAGCCAGTCCGTTGATTTCCAGTCTGAAGCAATAGGAATGAGATGTTCGGTAATATCAGGATTCAATACAGCCATTTCCCAGGCAATACCACCTCCCATAGACCCCCCTATCAGGGCAAAAAGTTTTTCGATACCCAGTTTTTCCAGACTTGTAAGGAATATCCTCGCTATGTCACGGGCTACGAAATCCTTGTAATTGTCTATGACAAATCCGTCATAACCATTACCGGGGACATTGAAGGCAAGAATGGTATAAATGGAAGTATCTATGCCTTTGCCTTCGCCAATAAGGTCTCTCCACCAACCTGTCTCCCCGGCAACATCAGAATTTCCGGTAAGCGCATGGTTGACCAGTATTACCGGGGCTTCTCCCAGTGTTCTTCCGAAAACCTGGTAAGACAGCGGGATACGTGGCATTTTCACACCGATCCCGGTGATAAAACCTGTAATTTCAAGCTTATTTAAATTGCTTTTCAATGTAACCGTTTTTTTATTTGTATGCTATATGTTACCAGAAAAGCTATTACGGAAAGTAATTACCCTGTAAATCGTGTTTAATGTAAAACACGGGGTTATCTTTCCCCATTCGGGGTAGAACGTAGCACCTTCTCCATGAGGGAGGGTTGCTAAGGCTTCAACGGGTCTATTCCCTCAGCCTTTCTTGATAACATATGAATTATTTTTCTGAACTTTTATTTCTACGCGCCATTACGGAGCATTGAAACGAAGGGCAAAGTAATGGAATAATAATGAAACAGGCAATACTTTTATATCAATTTTTATATTTCGGAACAAAAGAAACCAGATTAAATGGTACCGAGTATTTTATCCATGATCCATGCCGTATGTACTGCCGTCGGCCCTGTAGAAGGGTGTACGGCTTGTCCTTCCAGGTGTTTCTTTATATTTTTTACGTGATATAACTGTATGTTTTCCGGGTGGTTGATAAAAAGTTCCTGCGTGCCTTTATCGTTACTCAGGACAACAGGAGCCTCATCAAAGACCGAAAATGTTACTTTCCCTTTACTGCCAAGTATTTCCACCTTGTCCTCACGGGTATGACAGCCGAAATTCCAGCTTCCGGAGCCGGTAATGCCGTTTTTGTGCAGCCAGCATGCTGTCATGGCATCCTTTGCAGCGTAAAGTCCCTGTTGGTTAAGACTTATACCGTGTACGTCTTTGATATCGCCGAGGATAAAGGTAAACAGGTCCAGGCCGTGGCTCGCCAGGTCGTCGAAATAACCTCCGGGAGCTATTTGTACATCGGTACGCCAGTTGTACGCGCCGGAAAGATCCTGCTCGTTCGGTGGTTTGCTGAGGTGCCAGTTTATATGTCTTATATCGCCTGCCTCACCATTATCCAGCCATGTTTTTATTTGGAGGAAACGGGGCAGAGAGCGCCGGTAATAGGCTACAAACAAAGGTATCCCTGCTTTTTCAAAGGCTTCCTGAATGGCCAGACAGTCCTGGTAGGAAGGGGCAAGGGGCTTTTCTATGCAACAGGGTTTGCCTGCCGCGGCTACCCGGAGCCCGTAGTATTTATGTGTATCGGGGGGCGTAGCGATGTAAATGGCATCAATTTCATTATCATTGATAAGTTCGTCCGCATCTGTGTAATATTTTTTCACATGATGGCGTTGAGCATAATCACGGACCTTGTCCGCATTGCGCCGCATTACGGCGGCCAGTTCGAACCCTTCGGTCTTGCTATAAGCAGGCCCGCTCTTTTTTTCGGTGACATTGCCGCATCCAATGATGCCCCAGCGAAGGAATTTATGCATTATTTCTTTTTATTTTCTATAAATTTTAGTCACTGATTCACGGATAGCAGGATTAGTTCTCTAACGGTATCCTTAAGCCTTATCCTTTTTGTCCTGTCTCTTTCTTATTTTCCTTTTCTTCAGCCGGCCCTCTCATGTGTATGATCAGTCCGTTGAGGAAATTTCGCAGAAACTGATCGCCACACTCCATGTATTTGGGATGGTCTTCTCTGCGGAAAAGAGCCCCCAGTTCGGATTTGGATACGTTGAAACCAACCAGTTTCATGATTTCCACGATGTCATCATTGGTTAACTTCAGCGCTACCCGCAATTTCTTTAAAATGTCGTTATTGGTCATGAGTTGTTGTTAAATATTTAAAAAGTATTATTTTCCTGTCGCAGTCTCTATGGTGAACAATTCGGAAAACGCTATCGAGGCCGTTTTGCGATCAAAGAATGCCGAAGCAATACCCAGGCTTCCGGCTTCCACCTGTTCCCTGATAAAAGGGTTTTCACGCATTATTTTTTCTTTGGAAAATTCGAGATTAAACCGGGTAATGGCATCCGCTATATCTTCAGGGTCCTTGTTTTTTAGATCTTCTTCACTGAATTTTTTTGAGATCAACGCATCCTCGATCAATGGTTTTAAATAAGATTCCGTTCCGGCCAGATGGGCTTCAATAGCTTCTTTTACAAAGGAGTTTCCGGAATTACCCATCAGGAGGATGAGTTTTGCACCCTGGTTACGGCAAGCTATTTCTATACTGCGGATAATGGGAGCACTTACCGCGTTTCCGGCGGATCTGATAGGCACCAGGTCGCCAATACCGGTATTGAGGAGCATGTTTAAAGGTTCTCTGAGGTCAATACAGTTTACGACTACGGCAAGCGGACAAGTACTGAGGAAGTCGGTAAGTTCTTTGTTTCTCAGCCGGCGGGAGATAAGGTTACCTTTAACGTAACTCTTGTTACCTTCTTTTAAATAATTCAGAATTTCCCCCGGGGATGACTTCAATATGGCTTTTTCGAGGTTTTTGCCCTCGAAATCGATTTCTTCACCTTTATCATAACTTTCCTTCAGGCCAATTATATTTACATCGATCTGGTGTTCCCTGGCAAAAGTACTTTCGAAATCCCGGAGAATTTCTACTACATCCTGGTCTATATAGCTGGAAAAAGTAGCGTCAATGATCACCTTACTGTTGTCGGGAACACTCCAAAGCGCATTTTTAATAGAAGCCCGGTTAAGGAAGGAAACCTCGTTGGAAAGTTCGAGTTTAATGGCTTCACCCTGCATGAACCTGGTGTTTTCGATAAAGAACGGATTGTAATAATTGTTCCGTAAAAGAAAAAAAACACTTAGTGCCGAACCGATCAATACACCTATAAGTACATCTGTTAGCAGAATGGCAATAACGGTGGTAACAAACGGCAGGAACTGGCTCCAGCCCTTGGCATACATTTTCCGTAACAAGGAGACAGATGCCAGTTTATATCCCACTACCAATAATATGGCAGAGAGTGAAGCCAGGGGAATGAGATTGATAACGGAACTTATAAAAAGTACGCTCAACAGCAAGAGGAGAGCGTGGAGTATGGTAACGAGTTTGGTCTGTCCCCCGGCTTCTATATTTACCGTACTACGCACGATTACCGAGGTAATGGCAATTCCGCCGATCAGGCCGGATAGGGTGTTGCCAATGCCCTGGGCTATAAGTTCCCGGTTCGGAGGTGTTTTTCGTTTGTGCGGATCTATATTATCTGTGGCTTCGATGTTCAGCAAAGTAGACAGGGAAGCTATAATGGCAACGGTTATTGCCGTAGTCCAAATCTTCATATTGCCTATGGCACTGAAATCCGGGGTTGTAATGAGGGAGGAAAGATCGTCTACCCTGGGAATACTTACAAGATGAACACTGTCGAGATACAAGCCCGGAAAAAGATATTTAAAAATAAAGTTCAGGACAACACCGAGAATAACCACGATCAGGGCCGGGGGGATCAGTTTGAAATTCTTTAAGGGTGTCTTTGCCCAGAAAAGCAATATAAAAAGAGAGATCAGGGTGAGAATAATGGACCCGGGGGTGAAGGACTTGAAAAAAAGTGTAATGATTTTCCATGCGTTGTCCAGGTAATCTTCTGAAAAACTTGAAAAACGGTCATGGTCGAGCTCCATGCCCACGGCGTATTTGAGTTGCGAAAGGATAAGAATGATACCTATGGCAGCCAGCAGTCCTTTAATAATGCTGGTGGGGATATAATCGGCGATAAGACCGGCTTTCAGGATGCCGAAAAGTAATTGAAACAGTCCTGCAATGACCAGTGCGGTCAGAAAAATATTAAATCCGCCTAGGTCCTGGATAGCAAGGAATACCACAGCCGAAACACTGGCAGCCGGTCCGCTGACACTGGTCCCGGATTTACTCACCGTCCCGATAACAAGTCCGCCTATGACCCCGGAGATCAATCCCGAAATGAGAGGCGCTCCACTGGCCAGGGCTATCCCCAGGCATAAGGGAAGCGCCACGAGAAACAAGACAATACCGGCAGGAATATCCTTGTTCAGGCTGGAAAATAACGGGTTATGGGATTCTTCCCGCCCGGGCCTGTTGACAAATTCTTTTAAATTAGGTAGTTTTCTCAAGTCAATTTCTTTTCAGCTACAAAGGGAAAAATTTTTCGTTAATATATCGTTTTTTTCGCGAATAATACATGCTATCTGCAAAGGAACTATACCTTTATTTTTAATTTTTACCGGGTTTGACTGCAGTTGAATATCGGTGAAAGTACGAAAATAAAACCCGGTAAATTTCAATTTACTATAAATGAGTTGTTTAGGTTGTGTGTTGTTTGGAAATATTGTAAATTAACTCTTTCAATCACTTACCAAATACTTTAAAAGATGAAAAGAAGAATTTTCACCGCCCTTTGTGTTATTTTGATGGTTTTGGGGATGCAAAACCATATCGTAGCACAGGAAAAGGAAGCAATTTCTGTTTCCGATGACCCACAGGCAGCCATGATGGAAGCCTGGAATGCTTACCGTACCCCCGGAAATACACATAAAATGCTCGCTGTGGACGAAGGTGAGTGGGATGCGGAAATAACTCATTGGGCAGATCCTTCCGCACCACCTCAAAAGGCAAAGGGTACGGAGACTTGTAAAATGGTTATGGGAGGGCGTTACCTCAAAATATCCTTTAAAGGGGAATTTATGGGAGAGCCCTTTAACGGACTTGGATTTATGGGATATGACAATGCAAAAAAGGAATTTTTCAGCACCTGGATAGATGATATGGGCACCGGGATTATGGTAATCCGGGGAACTTCAACTGAAGAAGACAATAATACTTTGGAAATGAAGGGTACCATGGTTGATCCTATGACCGGAAATGATTTAAATATCAGAGAGGTGATCTCCCGGGTTGATGAAAATAACCGTACGATGGAGATGTTCATGGAGCATAATGGGACGGAGATGAAAACAATGGAAATAAAATACAGCCGCAAAAAATAGATGTTGTTTTTAGATATTGTGCTCATTCTGGCCGGATTGACCTCTGCATTGATGGCCGGACTCTTTTACGCTTTCAGTATTGCCGTGAACCGCGGTTTGGAACAGCTGAACGACATGGAGTTTGTTAAAGCTATGCAGTTTATAAATTCCCGGATACTGAATCCTTTGTTTTTCCTGGGTTTTTTGGGTGCGCCGCTATTATTGTTGCTGGCCACGGTCCTTCATGGAGAAGAAGGAGGAAAACCATTTGTTTTCCTGCTTGCTGCTACCGTACTATATCTTATAGGCGTATTTGGTGTTACGGTAGTAAAGAATGTTCCTATGAACACCAAACTGGGGAAATTCATCCCGGAAACGGCTTCGGAAGAAGAAATTTCCGGGATGAGGACGGCTTTTGAAAAGCCCTGGACGCGTTGGAACCATGTTCGTACTGTGGCCTCTTGCCTGACCGTGATACTGGTTCTTATCGCGATTTATTTTTCCGGATGTATTTAAAGAAGTGAAATAGCGACTTTATCTACGGCATTTATAGTGAAATCCAGATCCTCATAGCTCAGGGCATCATTAAGGAACCAGCTTTCGAACGCGCTTGGCGGCAGGTGAATGCCTTCGTTCAGCATGCCGTGGAAGAATTTTTTAAAATTATCATTATTTCCGGTTGCCGAACTGGCGAAATCTTTTACTTCTTTGTCCGTAAAGTGTACAGATATCATGGAGCCCATCCGGTTGATGCGATGGGGTACTCCGTGTTTGGTCAGTATCCTGGTGATACCTTTGTGGAGGTACAGTGTTTTTTCTTCCAGGCTTTTGAATATTTCCGGGTTTTTGTCGAGTTCCGAGAGCATGGCCAGTCCCGCACTCATGGCAAGCGGATTACCGCTAAGGGTACCGGCCTGGTATACCGGGCCGAGCGGGGCCAGGAGGTCCATAATCTCATTTCGGGAGGCAAAAGCCCCTACGGGAAGTCCGCCGCCTATAACCTTACCAAAGGTGACTATATCGGCCTTTATGTCAAAGACTTCCTGCGCCCCGCCCCCGGCAAGACGGAAACCTGTCATTACTTCATCAAAAATTAGCAATGTACCGTATTCATCACAAAGAGACCGGAGCCCTTGCAGAAAACCTTCTTCAGGGAGTATACACCCCATATTTCCGGCAACGGGTTCTATAATGACAGCTGCGATCTCGTTCTTATTGGCTTCAAACAGCGTTTTTACGGATTCGAGATCGTTGTAAGCAGCCAATAGGGTGTCTTTAGCCGTTCCCTGTGTAACCCCGGGGCTATTGGGAGAACCAAAGGTAACCGCACCGCTTCCGGCCTGGATAAGGAAAGCATCGGAGTGGCCGTGGTAACAACCGGAAAATTTAATGATCTTTTCCCTGTCCGTGTATCCCCGGGCCAATCGCACTGCACTCATACAAGCTTCTGTACCGCTGTTTACAAAACGTATTTTATCGATATTCGGCACCATAGAAACCGCCAGCCTGGCAATTTCTGTTTCTGTTTCGGTGGGCATACCGAAGGAAGTACCTTTTTCTGCTTTTTCGGTTACCGCTTTGATTACCGGTTCGTGTGCGTGTCCGAGGATCATTGGTCCCCAGGAAGCAATATAATCGATGAGCCGGTTGTCGTCCGCATCATATAAATAGGCTCCCTTCGCCCTGTCTATAAAAACAGGGGTTCCTCCGACGGATTTAAAAGCTCTTACGGGAGAGTTAACGCCTCCCGGTATATATTTTTCGGCTTCTGCAAATAATGAGCTGCTTCTTTGATATATCATGTTGTGTAATTTTTTCTTTTTTGGCTGCCTTTCCCGGTTGGGCCACGTGGCCCTTTCCAGTTGAGACCCACAACCGTGCGTCTTTACTAAAATACTATCGTATTTTTAGTTCCTGGCCTACGGCGATATTGTTGTTTCTCAGTCGATTTGCTCTTTTGAGGGCCTCTACGGTCGTATTATATCTTTTAGAAATAGAGTATAACGTATCACCACGACGAACAATATGTCTTTTGTTGTTGTCGGAAACTACCTGTTTCCTTCTTCCCGAACTGCCGAGTACCTGCTCGTCATAGGTGTATAACCGGTACTTATCTATTAGACTTATGAGTTTTTGAGGATAGCGGGGATCGGTAGCATATCCTGCTTTTCTTAGTCCTTTTGCCCATCCATTATAATCGTCTTTACGGAGATCGAACAAGGAGGCATACCTGCTCCTGCTGGTAAGGAAAAGGGAGTGGTCTCTGTATGAGGCCATGGGATGATCGTACTTCCGGAAGCATTCCCCTTTTTCATCATCATCATGATATTCCATGCCGCCGGACCAGCCGGTGTGGCATTTAATACCGAAGTGATTATTGGTTTTCAGTGTCAGTTCTCCCATACCCGATCCGCTTTCCAGGATACCCTGAGCGAGGGTAATACTTGCCGGGATACCAAATTCCCGCATTTCGTCCTGCGCGATGGGAGCGAACATTTCGATGTATTCTTCGGTAGAACCTATCCGTATGCGGGTAAAACCTGTACTTTTGGTATCGTCATATTTTTTTACCGGTGTTTTGGGCTCTACTCTTACCGTTTTGGTTTTGTCCGCGTTTCGTTTCCTGGCCGCTTTTTTCTTGGAACCACAGGAAGAGGCCACCAGCCCCAGAATGATAAGTGCAAATAATATTTTTCGCATGCGTTTGTTGGTTATCTTATTGTCCTTTTATGCCAGGTACAGGATCATAAATATTGACTTTTATCGTATTAGGGGCAGTTTCTTTTTTATCAGCGCTGTATTCATTCCGGGAATTCCCTGTAAGCCCCCGGTATGAATGGCAAGCACTTTCGAACCGCTCTTAAAATAACCGTTGTTTATGAGTTTTAGTATACCATATAGCATTTTACCCGTATAAACCGGATCCAGCGGAACTCCGGTTTTTTGTCTGAAATCGTTTATAAAACAAATCAGCTCTTTATTTACTTTGGCATATCCGCCGAAATGGAATTCATTTTGTAAACGCCAGTTCTCTTTCTGCGCAAATTTACGAATATCATCGGTTAAAAAATCACCTTTCAGAGCCGGGAATCCCAATACTTTCTGATTTTCTCCGGAACTATTGATCAAACCGGCTATGGTACCGCCCGTGCCGACAGCACAACAAATATAATCGAAACCGGTATCTTCAGTTCCCAGTATTTCTTCACAACCCTTTACGGCAAGCCGGTTGGTGCCTCCTTCGGGGAGCAGGTAAAAAGGCCCTGATTCTTCCTGTAATTTTTCCAGAAATTCCGGAGTATCCTTCTTGCGAAAATCGGACCGGGAGACGAACTTTAACCTCATGCCTTTCTTTCGGGCAAAGCTGAGCGTGGGATTTTCATCCGCTTTTTCCTCAAGTTCTTCCCCTCTGATTACACCAATAGTCCCAAAACCGTATTCTCTGCCTGCGGCTGCGGTCGCGGCAATATGGTTGGAATAGGCCCCGCCAAAAGTAAGAAGGGTATGGTGATTTTTCTCCTTAGCTTCCAGTAGATTGTATTTCAATTTTCGGAATTTGTTTCCCGAAATCAACGGATGTAAAAGGTCTTCACGTTTTATTTCCAGCCTTATATTCTTTTGCCGGAGGATATCCAATACTATTTCCTGGTTCAAAATATATTTGTTAGCGATACAAATGTAGGGAAGAAGGAGCAGGAAGCAAAAAAGAGAAAAACCCCGGATAGAGATCAGTTTTCTAGACTTCCGGGGCTTTTCCCGATGATAATATTCATATTTTATTCATCTTATCGAAAGACTCCACGGAATTCCGGTGCAAAGAGTCGGCCCTGCGCATCATGTCCCGGAATAATTTGTGCCGTTGTTCCATGCTTTGGCGGAACAGACTGTCATTACTGAAAGGATGGAGGAATATAGAATCGGAGGGAAAGGAATTGAAAAAATCTTCTCCGAAGGCGTCCGGTATACCGGCGCCGAAGTTTTGCCGGAAATGATTCATCAGGCTGTCCATAGTTTCGGGAGACAGTTCTTTTCCGTCCGAAGAGAACGACCAGGTATAGGTAGAGTCCATATGGATAACATTGCCGTTTTCGTCTACCTCTTTGTTTACTTTCCAGCTTTCCTGTGGTTTCGGATCACTGGTTTTAGCTTGTTCCTTGTTATACAGGTCTGAATTATTGCTTTTGGAAGTTTCTTGTCCGCTACAGGAAACCATTGCGAACAGCACTGTGCACAGAAAAATAAATGGTCTCATTTTTTTAAGTTTTTTGCTGAAAAATACAGCAAAAAAAGTGCCATCCGGGTGTTAATGACCGTTAAAAATATAGCGCAAAAATTGCCAGGGATTCCTGCTTTTCAGATAGTCATTATTAGTTTCATTGGCATAAGCTTCTCTTTCGAAACTGATATTCTTGTACGCGATGTAAGCGCTGCGGTATTTTATCAGTCCGATGAGCCATTCTATGCCGTAAACCAGGTAGAAAGGAAGGATCAGAAGTTCCAGCTGTTGCCGCAAATGAATCCTTTCGTGGTTAAGAAGTACTGGGTCATCTTTCAGTTCCGGCGTTTTGAGAAATATTACGGGCCAGAGTGTTAAGCCGACATAGCGTTTGGGGAACAGGTATTTGGAAATTAAAATCATACGTAGCTTTCAGGAATGGAATCAAAAAATTACCTTTGTAAATATAACAAGATATGTGCCAAAATAGTGTACCTCTGACAAATAATTAGCAGAGTCAGGAAATTGGTCTTGTCGATTTTTCAGGATTTGATTAAAAAAATTATTCCCATAGAAGAAGGAGATTATTACCTGTCGCCCGAAGGGTATAAAGTGTTTACGGAGCAGTATCACCGCAAAAGAGGGTATTGCTGCGAAAGCGGATGCAGGCACTGCCCTTATGGATATGATAGAAAAACCAATAAAAAACGCTGATGGACAGAGGTAATATGCAATATAAAATAAAAATTGCCTATACCCATCACAGGGTAGATATACGGTATCCCTAGCTTTTTGTTTACCGGTCCGTGATCTTTACGGAACGTTTTTGTTATTCTGAGCAATAATCTTATTATCTTAATTACGAATACTTTACATTTAATACGGTCCGGGCAAGGTGTGTTCGATCATACCAGGTCGCACCGTTAAATCTTATTATCCTATGACATTTCAAGAACAAATATCAGTAGGAATTCCTATGGAATTACCCGCTACCCAAACATACGATCCCGGCGTAAATCACGCTCCGAAACGCAAGGACATACTCACACTCAAAGAAAAGAAACTTGCATTGCGAAATGCGCTGCGCTATTTCGATAAAAAGCATCATGCCCTTTTACTACCGGAATTTGCGGAGGAACTTGAAAGGTATGGGAGGATCTACATGTACCGTTTTCGTCCGGATTATCCTATGTATGCCCGTCCAATAGACGAATATCCGGCGAAATGCCGTCAGGCTGCAGCTATAATGCTGATGATACAGAATAATCTGGACCCCGCAGTGGCCCAACATCCGCATGAACTTATAACTTATGGCGGTAACGGGGCTGTTTTTCAGAACTGGGCGCAATACCGGCTGGTGATGAAATATCTGTCCGAAATGACAGAAGAGCAGACCCTGGTTATGTATTCCGGCCACCCGCTGGGCTTGTTCCCGTCACATAAAGAAGCCCCGAGAGTGGTGGTTACCAATGGCATGATGATACCCAACTATTCCGCACCGGATGACTGGGAACGGTTCAATGCGCTGGGGGTAACCCAGTACGGGCAGATGACCGCGGGAAGTTACATGTATATAGGTCCCCAGGGAATTGTGCACGGAACAACCATTACGGTAATGAATGCCCTGCGTAAAATAGGAAAAAGTCCTTCCGGTCCCGGAGAAAAAGGAACAGGAGCGTTGTTTGTTACTTCCGGACTGGGAGGGATGAGTGGTGCGCAACCCAAAGCCGGTAGCATTGCGGGATGCATAACCGTTTGTGCGGAAGTTAATCCCAAAGCCGTACATACACGGCATTCCCAGGGCTGGGTAGATGAGGTTACGGACGATCTGCACGTTCTTACAGAACGGGTAAAAAAGGCAAAGATGGCAAATGAAGTGGTTTCCATAGCTTACCAGGGCAATGTGGTTGATGTATGGGAATATTTCGATAAGGAAAATGTACACATTGACCTGGGTTCCGATCAGACCTCGCTGCACAATCCCTGGGCAGGAGGATATTACCCGGCGGGACTCCCTTTCGAAGAAGCCAATACAATGATGGCAGACGCCCCGGAAAAATTCAAAGAGCATGTGCAGGAAAGTTTAAGGCGCCAGGCGGCTGCGATAAACAAACATGCGGTACGCGGAACCTATTTCTTTGATTATGGCAATGCCTTTCTCCTGGAAGCATCCAGGGCAGGGGCGGATATCTGGGCTCCCGGAGGTAAAGAAGTGGGACCGGAAGAAAGAGAGTTCAGGTACCCTTCTTATGTACAAGATATCATGGGGCCCATGTGTTTTGATTATGGTTTCGGACCTTTCCGTTGGGTATGTGCCAGTGGTAAACCGGAAGATCTTTCCCGTACCGATGCCATTGCCTGTCAAGTACTGGAAGAGATACGACGTCATTCTCCGGAGGAAATACGGCAACAGATGGCCGATAATATCCGGTGGATACAGGGAGCGCAGGAAAACAAACTGGTGGTAGGGTCACAGGCACGTATTCTCTATGCGGATGCCGAAGGAAGAATGAAAATAGCAGAAGCATTTAATAAAGCGATAGCCGTAGGAGAAATAGGAGAAGTAGTTCTCGGACGTGACCATCACGATGTGTCCGGGACAGATTCGCCATATCGGGAAACCTCAAATATTTATGATGGTTCCCGCTTTACGGCAGATATGGCCATTCATAATGTGATAGGTGATAGTTTCCGTGGGGCTACCTGGGTAAGTATTCACAACGGCGGAGGTGTCGGTTGGGGAGAAGTAATCAATGGCGGATTCGGCATGGTTCTTGATGGTACAAAAGAAGCTGCAAACCGTCTGAAATCCATGTTGTTCTGGGACGTGAACAACGGTATTGCAAGACGTAGCTGGGCACGGAATGAAGAGGCTGTTTTTGCTATAAACAGGGCTATGCAGATGGAGCCGCGATTAAAAGTGACACTTCCCAACCGGGTTGATGATACGCTTTTAGAAAATATTTAACAACAGGGAACAGTGTGTTTGTGGTGAAACCAGAGTGAAAATTTGTATTTTTATATGTGAATCGGATATTGCCGTAGAAATGCGGGCAAAGTCTAAACAAGATTAATCTTAAAAAAAGCAATATGAAAGCAATAAAACTATTACCGGTACTTTTACTGGCAGTCGTTACAGGGGCTTGTTCCTCGGTCCGGGTGGCTGCCGATTACGACAAACACGTGAACTTTAACAGTTATAAGACTTTTGCCTTCTTTAAACCAGGAATAGATAAAGCCGAAATATCTGACCTCGACAAAAAGAGGATACTCCGGGCTATCGAAACCCAGTTGACCACCAAAGGGATGATCAAATCGGAGAATCCGGATATGCTGATCAGTATATTTACCACAGAGAAAGAACGAGTGGATGTTTACAACAACTACGGCTGGGGCTGGGGTTGGAATCCTTACTGGTGGGGCATGTCGTATCCCAATGTATCTACCTCTACAGAAGGATCACTCTTTATCGATTTTATCGATGCCGGAAAGAACGAACTGGTATGGCAAGGTAAAGGTACCGGCTACCTGACCGATCGGATGGATAAGAAAGAAGAACGTATCAATGAGTTCGTACAAAGTATACTGGAAAAATATCCTCCCGGAATGGAAATAGCAAGTAATAAATAACCACGGATAAAATAAAATTTTTGAATAGATCCCCTGCAATCTCCTGCGGGGGATTTTTTATGCTTTTATTTGTTTGGAAAACGATCTGTTGTGTTAGAAAATGTTGCGATAATGTTATTTCGGGGTGTTTTTTGATTATAGTATAGGTGTTATTGAGTTAAAATATTATATTTATTGCTGTAAATAAAGAATTTGTTTAATGACATCGAAGCAAAGAGCAACAGCTTACTGGAAGGAAAATATTAAATACCTCTGCATTCTTCTTTCTATCTGGTTCCTGGTATCCTACGGAGCAGGAATACTATTCAAAGATCTTCTGAATCATATTCGTATCGGCGGTTTTGAACTTGGATTCTGGTTTGCCCAGCAAGGAGCCATTTATGTTTTTGTGATCCTCGTTTTCGTATATATCCGTTTGATGAACAAACTGGACAAGAAATACGGGTATGACAAGTAAGTCGCATAACTGTATGTATCCCTGTTAGACTAAATCTCTCTTTTTCCATTTTCGGGCTGTATCAAACGTGTCCCGGGATAAAATTCGGCATAGTACTGTTTTTATGCTTCTTTGTTTGCAAAACACATAAACCCAACCAACCATGAGTGTACAGATCTGGACGTATGTCCTTGTTGCCGTTTCATTTACCATTTACATTGGCATAGCCATATGGTCCCGTGCGGGATCTACAAAAGAATTTTATGTGGCCGGAGGAGGGGTTTCCCCACTTGCCAACGGAATGGCCACCGCTGCGGACTGGATGTCCGCGGCCTCTTTTATATCCATGGCCGGTATCATTTCCTTTATGGGATATGACGGGGCCGTATACCTTATGGGATGGACCGGAGGTTATGTACTCCTGGCATTGCTCCTGGCTCCTTACCTCAGAAAATTCGGTAAATTCACAGTCCCCGATTTCATTGGCGATCGTTATTATTCCGCTACGGCACGTACGGTAGCGGTTTTATGTGCTTTACTGGTGTCTTTTACGTATGTGGCCGGGCAAATGCGTGGTGTGGGAGTCGTATTTTCCCGCTTTCTGGAAGTAGATATCAATACCGGGGTAATTATAGGTATGGTGATCGTGCTTTTTTATGCGGTGCTGGGAGGAATGAAGGGAATAACCTATACCCAGGTGGCCCAGTATTGCGTTTTGATTTTTGCCTTTATGGTGCCTGCTATTTTCATTTCCATTCAGATGACCGGGAATCCTGTCCCGCAACTAGGTATGGGAGATACGCTTGCGGACGGCTCCGGAACATATCTTCTGGATAAACTGAACGGCCTGTCCGAAGAACTGGGTTTTGCCAAATATACTGATGGTACCAAAAGCATGGTGGATGTCTTTGCCATTACCCTGGCCCTGATGGTCGGAACAGCAGGTTTGCCCCATGTTATTGTGAGGTTTTTTACAGTTCCGAAAGTAAAGGATGCCCGGAAATCGGCCGGATTGGCATTGCTTTTCATTGCTATTCTATACACGACAGCGCCGGCGGTTTCTGTCTTTGCAAGGACCAATCTGATAGAGACAGTCAGTGATCGGGAATATGCGGATATGCCGGAGTGGTTCACAAATTGGGAAGCTACGGGATTGTTGATGTTTACAGATAAAAATAAAGATGGCCGCATACAATACCTGGCAGATGAAAAAGCTAACGAACTTCAGATAGATAATGATATCATGGTGCTGGCCAATCCGGAGATTGCGAGATTGCCTAACTGGGTGGTGGCCCTGGTTGCGGCGGGAGGACTTGCCGCAGCGCTTTCCACCGCGGCAGGATTGTTGCTGGTGATCTCTACTTCAGTAGCGCATGATCTGATAAAAAAACAAATAAGACCTGATATTTCCGATAAAACAGAATTGTGGATAGCCAGGGGGAGTGCCGCACTGGCCGTTATCGTAGCGGGATATTTCGGTATTAACCCTCCGGGTTTTGTAGCTGCAGTAGTAGCCCTGGCATTTGGACTGGCTGCTGCTTCGTTCTTTCCGGCGATTATTCTCGGGATTTTTTACAAGCGAATGAATAAGGAAGGAGCAGTGAGTGGAATGATCGCGGGCATATTGCTTATGTTGTTTTATATGATGAAATTCAAATTTGACATGTTTGGCGGAGGTAGCGAAGAAGACTGGTGGTTTGGTATTTCCCCGGAAGGGTTCGGCATGGTGGCCATGATCGTCAATTTTATCGTTGCCCTGCTGGTGAACAGGTTTACTCCCGAACCTCCGCAAGAAGTACAGGAGATCGTGGAAAATATCCGTATTCCGGGTGGAGCGGGAGATGCGGTTTCACACTGAGTCATAACCCTGGAAACATGGTTGTTTTATGAAAAATATTTACAGATCGTAAATTGTTCGGATGACAGTTAAGATTATAAGATAAAAATATGCCTGAAGAAGATTTTAATTATATATTTGATATGTTTTTGCATTTTTAGACGGTAAAATAGCAAAAAGCGAATACAATTAATAATGCGATGTCAACGATAAGGAAACCATCAGGATGGTTCCGTTCCGCACATTCTTCGGATACGATATCGTTCAGGTCCGGCCTGTTCCTGGTCCCTGCGGTTGGCATTGATAGAGTGCAACTATAAAAAAGAAAAAACTGACTATGGGTGTTTACGAAGTAAAAAGTTTGGAACAATATTTTAAGGTTTACAAAAGATCGGTCCGGGAACCCAGGAAATTCTGGTCTAAAGTAGCTGAAGACTTTGTTTGGTACAAAAAATGGGATAAGGTACTGGAGTACCGACTCGAGGAAGCAGAAGTAAAATGGTTTGTAAACGGAAAACTCAATATTACTAAAAACTGTATAGATCGTCACCTGGCAAAACGCGGTGATAAGACCGCTATTATTTTCGAACCTAACGATCCGAACGAACCCGCAGAGCATATAACCTATAATGAACTGTATAATAGGGTATGCAAGATGGCCAACGTTCTCCGGGAACAGGGAGTGGAAAAAGGGGACAGAGTATGTATTTACCTGCCTATGATTCCCGAACTGGCTGTTACGGTACTGGCCTGTGCGCGGATCGGAGCTGTTCATTCTGTGGTTTTTGCCGGCTTTTCGGCATCTGCCCTTGCAGCCCGGATACAGAACTGCGAATGTAAGATGGTCATTACTTCCGACGGTGGATTCCGTGGAAATAAAACCATAGACCTGAAAGGAATTGTAGATGATGCCCTGGAATCTTGTCCTACTGTTAAAAAGGTCTTGGTGGCCAAACGTACCAATGCGGATATTCCTATGAAGGAAGGCAGGGACGAATGGTTGGCACCCTTGCTTGAAAAAGCTTCCAGCGAATCCATTGCAGAAGTCATGGATGCCGAAGACCCGTTGTTTATTCTTTATACTTCGGGATCTACCGGAAAACCCAAAGGGATGCTGCACACTATCGCAGGTTATATGATTTACACGGCATATACCTTTAAAAACGTATTCCAATACGAAGAAAAAGATGTGTTCTGGTGTACGGCGGATATAGGCTGGATTACCGGGCATTCTTATATTTTATACGGCCCCCTTGCCAACGGAGCTACTACAGTGATGTTCGAAGGAGTGCCTTCTTATCCCGATTACGGAAGGTTCTGGGAAGTGGTGGACAAGCATAAGGTGACACAATTTTACACGGCACCGACGGCTATCCGCGCCCTGGCAAAAGAAAGCACGGACTGGGTCACCAAATATGACCTTTCTTCATTAAAAGTACTGGGATCTGTAGGGGAGCCGATCAACGAAGAGGCATGGCACTGGTATAACGATCACGTGGGGAATAAAAAATGTCCTATCGTGGATACCTGGTGGCAAACAGAGACGGGAGGACTTATGATATCGCCCATCGCATTTGCAACACCTACCAAGCCTACATATGCTACACTACCTTTGCCGGGAGTACAGCCGGTACTGATGGATGATAAAAGGAATGAAATAGAAGGAAACCAGGTCGTAGGGAGCCTGTGTATCAAATTTCCGTGGCCTGCTATGGCCAGGACCATCTGGGGAGACCATCGCAGGTATAAAGAAACGTATTTCTCCGCTTATCCCGGCAAGTATTTTACCGGTGACGGAGCGCTCAGGGACGAGGTAGGATATTACAGGATTACCGGGAGGGTGGACGATGTGGTGATCGTTTCCGGTCATAACCTGGGTACGGCGCCTATAGAAGATGCTATAAACGAACACCCGGCGGTGGCGGAATCGGCCATCGTAGGATTCCCGCACGAAATTAAAGGGAATGCGCTTTACGGCTTTATCATCCTCAAGGAAACGGGAGAAACCCGGAACAGGGAAAACCTTACCAAAGAGATCAATCAGTATATCTCCGAACATATTGGTCCTATTGCAAAACTAGATAAAATTCAGTTTGTAGATGGTCTGCCCAAAACTCGTAGCGGTAAGATCATGAGACGTATACTGCGCAAGATCGCATCCAGGGATACCAGTAATCTCGGGGATACCTCTACTTTACTCAATCCGGAAGTGGTGGAAGATATTATAGAAAATGTAGTCTGATCATAAGAGCATGCGATGGTATTGTCTCTGCCATCCGCATGCCTGGATTTTTATCGCTGTAATTAAACCGTTTGCCTATGACTAAAACGATAGGCCTGATAGCAGGACCCTTATTGTTTACCATTTTGTTGCTCACTTTGCAATTCAATGCCCTGGAGCCCGGTGCCCCGCAGGTGGTAGCCCTTGCTGCATGGATGGTTATCTGGTGGATTACAGATGCGGTTCCTCTTCCTGTAACGGCCTTGTTGCCCCTGGTGCTTTACCCTGTTTTCGGGATTTTTACCATGGAGGAGGCTGCTGCACCTTATGCCAGTCCTATCGTATTTTTATTCATGGGGGGCTTCCTCATAGCCCTGGCTATGGAAAAACAAAACCTGCACCGTCGTATAGCCCTTAATATACTCAAGATTACCGGAACCAATGCTAATGGCATTATCCTCGGTTTTATGCTGTCTACCGCTTTTCTCAGTATGTGGATATCCAATACCGCCACTGCCGTAATGATGCTCCCCATTGCATTGTCTATTGTGAAACTTCTGGAGGAAGGAAAATCAGATGAACAGGAAAAAGGGTACAGGCGCTTTAAACTCGGCCTGATGCTGAGTATAGCTTATGCGGCAAATATCGGGGGAGTAACTACTATTGTGGGAACGCCGCCCAATGTGGTTTTCGTGGGATTTATGAAGGAGTTTTACGGGCAGGAAGTAGAATTCGGACGATGGCTGCTTATCGGGGTCCCTGTTTGTTTTATTATGCTGCTTATAACCTATCTTATGATCACCAGGGTACTTTTTCGGCATAAACTGGGAAGACTGGATGGTTCCGGGGCTTTGGTGCAGACAAAATTAAGGGAGTTGGGGAAAATGAACCTGGCGGAAAAACTGGTAGCTATAGTATTTTTCCTGACCGCCAGTTGCTGGGTCTTCAAGTCACAGATCAACGGTCTACTGGGTGGGGCTTATCTCAATGATACTATAATTGCGATGGGGGGAGGAATACTCATGTTTGTGATGCCGGTGAAACTTAAAACACACGAATACGTACTTAACTGGAGCTATACGGAAAAATTGCCATGGGGAATCCTTCTGCTGTTCGGAGGGGGGATATGTCTGGCCAAAGGCCTGGAAAGTACGGGGATTGTGGAATTTATGGGGAACCTGATCGCGGGGGACGGAAGTATGCCTTTATGGCTTCTTATTCTTCTGCTAACAACATTTACCCTGTATGTCACTGAACTGATGAGTAATGTAGCCCTGATCGTTATTTTTATGCCTATTGTGCTGGGTATAGCAAGGACATTGGATATCAACCCGATGTATCTGGCCGTTCCTGTGGCTATAGCCTCCAGTTGTGCCTTTATGATGCCTATATCTACACCTCCTAATGCCATTGTGTTTTCCAGCGGGTATATCAAAATGTCCGATATGGTCAAAGCCGGATTTTTTCTGAACCTGATTAGTGTGATCGTTCTGGTTATTGTGGCATTGACCCTGGTGCATTGGGTATACGGATAATATTATTCTTCCCAGGGAAATTCCTGTCCAGGTAAATATAATACATCAAAAAGAAAACGGCCAGCGCGCCAAAACTGTGCCATAGCCAATGTGTTCCCATGGGAAAGAAGTCCGAACGGACATCCAGGTACCTGTAGTATATGGCCAGGGAGAAGCTGAAAACAGCCAGGAGTACCCACAGTCCGTACAGGAATTTTGTGAAATACAGGTACAAAGCTATCGGTAAAATAATGCCCAGGGCAGCGGCAATATATCCCACAGATATGGAAATACTTCCCGGTAAGCCTACAAAACGTGTACCGAACATCAGTAATAATACCAAAATTAGCAAGATTAGTCTTGACCAGGGATTTTTACCGGCCTTGATGCAGAAGTAGACGGAAGTGGCCAGACATAGCAGTAGAATAGGGACCCAATCCAGTAATAACCATATTTCATGACTCCTTGTAGCGTGATAAAGGGTGCCTCCTATAAATCCGATAAACAGCACGGGAAGTATAAAAGCCAGGAACAAATGCTGCCGGTAATTTCTGTGGATCTTCCATGTAAAATAAATAATGATGGCCAGGAAAATAAAATTGCTAAGGGTATTAAACGGCTCTACAGGCAATCTTCCTTCAATGGTTTCCCGGTATATGGGTCCGCTGTCTTTAGGGAAATCGGATATAAAAGTAAGGATGTTCATCATAACTAAGGTAACAATAGTTTGAAGTATGTTATACGGAAAAAGCGGTTGATTTTACCATGCTGAAATTACGGAAATATCCTTTATGTTATAATATCAAAGCAGACTTAAAGGAGTTCCTTGGTTTTGTAGATACCCTTTTTTTCCAGGCGTGATAATATTTTAAGAAATACCAGGGCCGTGATATAGGCATCGCCTGTCGCTGTATGACGATCGTTCTTGGCTACATTGAGTGTGTCGGCCAGTTCGTCGAGAGCGTAGTTTTTGTTGTAGTCTATAAGGTTGGAAGTTATTCTGGACCTGGTATACAGGGTAGAGGTATCCAGGACCCGGTTTTTTAGTCTTGGCAGTCCGAGACGTTTAAGGGCCGTGTTAATCATGGTGAGGTCAAAATTTGCGTGATGAGCCACGAGAATAGCGTTACCGACATATGCGAGGAATTGTTTGACAGCTTCTTCTTCACTGACAGCTTCCACACGCTGATCCTCACGGAGTAAACCATGTATTTTTACTGTTTCAGGATTAAACGTATCTTGTTTTATATATACTTCTAAAATGCCTGCTATGGAGATCGTGTTTTGTATAACGGGTACCGCTCCTATACTCAATATTCGGTCACTCTTGTAGTTAAGCCCGGTGGTTTCTGTATCCAGGACCACAAACCTGGTATCCGTAATTTCCGGTTTGGGTTTGTCGCGGAAACGCTGCTCGTAAGCAACCCAGTAATCGGGGTAATCCGTATGTTTTTTTTGAAAGAAACTAAACATTTTTTTTCGTTTTTCCGATTTAACCTGTTTTAAAACACACTATCGCTATTTTTTCATCATTCCTGTTGGTCGTGAAAAATATATAGCGGTTTCCACCGTCCTTAATACCGAACTTTTTCCGTATCTGTGCAACGCTTTCCGGAAAGTTTCGGGTAGTAATGTTGGCCTGGCTGTTGCTCAGCATCTTTTTTAAGGTCTTTTTATTATTATAGGTATACAGACCTGTAATACGAAAGCTCCTACCCGGAAAATCCGGATAAAGCTCTTCGGAGGTGTACAGGTGGGAGTGCCGGTGTAACTTTCCCAGGCCTGTTTTTTCGGAGAGCGATTTAAAACCTCCCGATTTCAGTATGGCCGCATTCGGTTCGTAAAGATATCGGAGCGGGAGTGAATACGATACTTCCGCATGGCTTTCTTCGTCTTTGGTGAAATCAAATCTCTTTTCATCTCCTCCCGTGATGTTTACGGTTTTCAGGATGCAGTTTCCGGAAAAGCCTTTTTGCATTATCCAGAGTAATTCTTTTACCTCATTGTTTACCGCTACTACATGCACTTCTTTTACAAAACGGAGTTCCTGCAGGCCATTGGTAATATCCAGGATAGGGGAGGTTTTGATAAGAATGTTTTCGGAACGGGCGAAAAGCTGGTCCAGATGTGCCGGGATATCCGGAAGGCAATCGGCAAGCATAAAGACCTTTCCTTTTGCGTCATTTCTCCGGGAAGGGTCGGCATAGATCCAGTCGAATTGCATTGCGTTTTTTTGCAAGTAACCGATACCATCCCCGGAAACCGTAGTAATGTTTTTTATTCCCAGTACTTCGAAATTATGGGATGCTATTTCCGATAGTTCCGGGTTCATTTCGCAATGAATAACCCGGTCGAACTTCTCCGCAAAAAAGCGGCAGTCCACACCAAAACCTCCCGTAAGGTCGATAAGCGTTTTGCCATAAACAAGATCCGCTTTGTATGCTGCTGTTGTCTCTGATGAAGTTTGCTCTATCGACAGTTTCGGAGGATAATATATACCGGGAGTGCGGAACCATAAAGGTAGCTTTTTTTCCGCCTTTTTTCTGGATTCCAGCTGGTTGGCTATATCCTGCATGCTTACATCCTGAAAAGGACTCTTTTTTAACAGGAGTGACACAATGTCAGTATTGTGGTTTTTTTGTATAAAATATTGTATACCAGTATTTAATATTTTTTTATTCAAAGCTTTACTATAAGTTTTTAGTCAATGACTTAACAATCTTATTTTCAGCGAGAAATTCCTTTAAAATTACCTTTATAGCGGTATATGCAGGCACAGCAACGATCATTCCGCTTACCCCGAAAAGTAATCCTCCTATGATGATGATGAGAAAGATTTCCAGGGGGTGCGATTTTACGCTGTTGGAGAAAATTAAGGGCTGGCTGACAAAATTATCGATAAGCTGACCAATGACAAAACCGATAAGAACATAAATACTTTTAGGTAATATCACGGTGCTGAAATCTTCTCCCAGGTTACCTGTCATTGTGAGGGTGATCATCAGTGCTCCACCTATAAGGGGACCGATATAGGGAATGAGGTTGAGCAGGGCACAAAGGAAAGCGATAACTATGGCATTTGGAATGCCCAGGATAAGCAGAATAATGGTGTAAATGATAAACAGTACCAGTATCTGAAAAACCAACCCGATAAAATACCTGGATAGCAGATTTTTTATTTTCTCCATGGATCTCCTGGCTTTTTCTTCCTTATCATCGGGCACAAGGGTAAAGACCGATGCGTCAAATAGCCTGCTGTCTTTCAGGAAAAAGAAGGAGATAAAGATTACGGCAAACAGTCCTGCACCAAAATTGCCGAGGGTGCCTACGAAAGAATTGAGAAAGTTCGGAATGGCAGATATACCCAAGCCGGAAAACAAATTGGAATCCTGGATGGACCGTGAAACATCTATTTGCCGTATAGCCAGGTATTCGCTTATCTGCCGGTACAGGTTTTCCAGATTTTTCTGAAGTTCATTGATGTTGAGGAGCGATAAATTGTACCCTTGTTGTATAACGAGAGGTATGAACATAGCTATTAGTCCGACAAGAATAGAGACCAGCAGCGCCATGGCAATTACAACGGAAATCGTATTACCGAATTTCAGTCTGTATTTGAAAAAACGTACTATAGGTCTTCCTATAAGTGATATGACCACAGCAAAGGCAATGTATATCAATACGGATTGTATTTTGTAGAGAAAAAAAGATAAAACAGCGATACCGGTCAGTATGCCTACAGCCCGGAGTATACCGTTCGCAATAATTTTTGAGTTCATTATAGATGTTTTTTGTGCTTCTCCGGAAAGTCAGGACTTCCGTCGGAAAAAGTAAATGTAACAATTTTCCGTTTTAGAATAAATAAAAAGGTAAGCAAGGTGTACCTGTTCTAAGAAACTGTTTAAGTTTCCGGACATACAGGAGAGGAATAGATATTGCATTGCAAATGATTGGGGAGCATAAAGACAAAATACTTTCCGTCATGTAGAAAAAGAAGGAGACAGATTTTTTACGGAAAACAGCTTTTTTATATCTTTATACACTAAAATACAGAAACATGGCCTGGATACGATATATATTGTCCTTCATTTTGTTTGTACTCATGGGAATATTCACGGCCTTCGGCCAGGAAGAAAACCTTGCAGTACAGTGGTTAAGCTGGGAAGAGGCTATTGAAAAAGCGGAAAGAGACAATGTGCCCAAAAAAATATTTGTAGATGTATATACGGACTGGTGCGGATGGTGTAAAAAGATGGACAAAAATACTTTTGCCAATCCGGAGGTTGCAACTTACATGCGCGATAAGTTTTATATGGTGAAACTGGACGGGGAGGGTAAAGAAGATATAGAATATAACGGTCGTACCTTTAAGTTTGTCGAGGCGGGCAGAAGAGGATACCACGAACTGGCAGCAGCATTACTTCAAAATCGTTTCAGTTATCCTACGGGAGTTTTTCTGAATGAAAAACAGCAGCTGCTTTCCCCCGTGCCCGGTTACCAGGGCCCCGATAACTTCCTCAGGGTAGCCAGATACTTCGGAGATAATATCTTTGAAACAACTCCCTGGGAAGAATACAAGGATAGTCCCGGTAAATAGTCATTTTCTTTTATAGGTTAATGTAATTTCTTTCGCTATTAACGTAAAGTTTAGTTTTAATTGGAAATAAATTGTTAAATTTACTTCAATGTCAAGGCTTTACTACTATGGTTCGAATTTTATGCTGTGCTTTTTTTCTTGTCTTAATAACAGGTGCCTGTAAAAAGGATGTTGCAACGGATACGTCGGCACCACTGGAAACGGTTCTTTCTTCGGACCTGCCCAAGATACGAAAGGTAATGGATGACCCGGATGTATATGGAGTCCAGATTGTTTTTTCGCGTATCACCAATGACTCTTTGGGTAAGCCTGTTTTTGAAGATTTTTTTTATCATGCAGATGATAGCGTATATTTTTATCCCGCGAGCACAGTGAAATTTCCCATGGCGATATTAGCTCTCGAAAGGGTGAAGGAAAAGAAATGGATGAACCGTAATACCAGGTTTTATCTGGAAGAGGATACGGTAGAAACTACAGTGGCCGAGGAAGTAAAGAAAATATTTGCCGTAAGTGACAATGAGGCTTTTAACCGCCTTTTTGAATTCCTGGGGACGGACTATATGAACCAGAAGATGGAAGATAAGGGATTGACGCCTTTCCGACTTTCCCATCGTCTATCTGTCGAAGATGCCGCGAATATAGCCACCAGGCCGATAGTAGCTTATAAGAACGACACTACGCTGGTACAATTGTTCTCCAGTTATAATAGAGCCCCGGACTCCCTGAAGTTAAAGGAAGTGTTCAAAGGAAAGGGGTATATGAAAGACAGTGTGCTTGTGGAAGAGCCCATGGATTTTTCCCTGAAAAATTACTACCCGGTAAAAACGCTTCATAACACGATGAAAAGGCTTATTTTTCCTGAAGTATATCCGGAGGAACAGCGTTTTGACTTAAGGGAAGATGACCGTAAATATTTGCTGGCGGCCATGAAGGCAACGCCTGCCCAGGCCGGTTATGATGCCGGAACATACCCGGATAGTTTTGATCGTTTTTTTCTTTATGGTGATACCATTACCACGATTCCGAAACATCTGGAGATTTACAATAAGGTCGGGTATGCTTACGGGACCCTTACGGATTGTGCATACATAAAGGACAAGGATAGCGGAGTGGAATTCATTCTTACCGCTACCGTACTGGTTAACGAAAATGGTATATTCAACGATGGCGTTTATGACTATGAAAAAACCGGCCTGCCGTTCCTGGCGGAGTTGGGCAGGCAGATCTATAAAAATGAATTAGCTGCCAGGCCATAGGCACATCGGCAGTAATTACCTTATTTTCTATTATATCACCTTGGTTTTGCCGGGAATGGCATGCGGATAATATCCGTCATCTCTGGGCAGTACTTTAGGGTTTGCATTCCAATCTAATTGATCCGGCATTAGGCTTACTTCAGAATTCAGTGCATCCTCCCAGTTAATAATCTTACCGGAGTAGGAGGCATACCTTCCCATAATAGCGGTCATGGTACTTTTCGCGGCATTTTCGGCATCTGCGAATTTATATTCACCTTTTACGATAGCAGCAAAGAGCTCGTCGTGTTCCTTCTGGTACGGATTAGGGTTGTTCTCCCCGTTGTGTTTATACAGCTCGTTGCCTTTGGTATCCCAGATAACTCCATGATTCCCCGCATGCATAAACGTACGTCCTTTAGTGCCCTGGAAGCTCTCGTCCACACGGTTATGGGCCCCGGGGAAATGTCTGCATTCACTATGTATAACGGTACCATCGTCGTAAGTAAACAATATAACATGATGGTCATAAATTTCCCCGTTATCTTTTCCTGTTCGTACGAGGCGCCCACCCGTACCTTCGGCTTTTACAGGGTAGCTGCCTTTAACCCAGTTGGCCACATCTATATTATGTACATGTTGTTCCACAATATGATCGCCGCATAACCAGTTAAAGTAATACCAGTTACGCATCTGGTATTCCATTTCGGTTTGGCCAGGTTGTCTTTCACGCACCCATACGCCGCCGCCGTTCCAGAATACCTGTCCGCCTACGATGTCCCCAATGGCACCGTCGTGTATTCTTTTTACCGTTTCAATATAATTATCCTGGTATCTTCGTTGTAAACCGACAACCACGTTTAGTTTTTTTGCTTTGGCTTTTTCCGCAACTTCGAGCACCTTACGGATACCAATGGCATCTGTGGCCACGGGTTTTTCCATGAACACCTGTTTGCCCTGGTTTATGGCTTCTTCAAAATGATAGGGACGGAAGCCGGGGGGAGTGGCAATAAGTACCACATCTGCTTCTTTGATAGCATTTTTGTAAGCATCAAAACCTACAAATTTCCTTTCTTCCGGAACATCCACCTTTTCCTTACCGAATTTCTTCAGAATTTTCGAGTGACTGTCTTCCAGCTGATCTTTAAAGGCATCGGCCATGGCAACGAGTTTCAGGTTATGACCGGTCTCGAAAGCCTGGAAGGCAGCACCTGTGCCCCGTCCTCCGCAACCTATAAGGGCTATTTTTATAACATCGCTTCCGGCAGCATATGCCCCCGGAATGTTAAGTGGGTTTAACATGGTAGCACCGGCAGTGGCCAAGGCGGCAGTTTTCATAAAATCTCTGCGACTATTTGTATTGGATGGTTTCATAAGAAAGGTATTTGTTTAACGGTTAACATAAGGTTGAAATTCAGAATTTATTAGTAATCTTCAATGGGTTCCTGGTTGTAATAAGCCATAATCTCTTCTTTGGAAGGCGGATTTAAGGGGCGTACTACACGAATTCCCAGGAAAGGAGCTTCCGGGAACCACCAGTTGCTTTTCGGCATTTGCGGATCTATCTGTTTCCAGGAAGGAGTGGAAGCGAAACGTCTGGCTGATCGGAGATCTTCGGCTTTACTCTTATAGCTGCCGCCACGTATAGAACGGGGATAAAGTTCGGTTGCTTCGACAACGGGATTATCTGTGGTTTTTCCCGCAAATTTCTGGTAACTATCTTCCGCGTACTGGTCAGCCGTCCACTCCATTACATTGCCCAGTATATCGTATAGCCCCCACGGGTTAGGCTTTTTTTGTCCTATGGGGTGGGTTTTATCCTCACTGTTGCCCGCATACCAGGCATAATCGTCAAGTTTTTCCGGGGAATCACCAAAAAAGTAAACAGAGGAAGCCCCGGCGCGGCAGGCATATTCCCATTCCGCTTCGGTAGGTAAACGATAGAATACACCTGTTTTTGCATACAACCATTTACAGAACTTTATGGCATTATACTGTGTCATCCCTATGGCGGGCATATTTTCCTTTCCCATGCCAAAGGTCATATCCAGGTAAGGAGTGGTAGGACGGGATACGGCATCTACTTCATCCGTGATGGGGCTGTCACTCATGGTTTGTTCATAATCCTTGTTGAGGAACATTTCATAAATATCCCAGGTAATTTCATGGGTTCCCATCCAGAAAGGGGATATTTTCACTTCATGCCGGGGGATTTCGTCTTCGCGGTTTACAGCGCTATTTTCTGGGCTTCCCATATTGAAAGTCCCTTCCGTTATGGGGGTCATATCAAACGAAACAGAGGCTCCGGGAATGTTTTGGGTATAAGGGTCAAATTTGTCTTTTCCTGATTTTGGGGTCCATGATGTTATCGTGAACATTATTACGGAAAGCCCCATGAAAAGGAGGGAGGCATAGATTCGGCTACGGAGCATTTTTGGTTTAGATTAATTATAATTACTTGTAAGTTCTCCGAATATTATACAATTATTCTCTCTTTTTTTAGGAATTAACATTATTTAACAAAAAAACAGGTTCTGTTAGGAATACGACTTATACTACATTGCCTGTTCTCAAACCGGAGACAGGTTTTTAAAGCGTTTTTACCTTATCCTGGAGTGCTTTTATTTCATCTCTCAGTTTTGCAGCCTGGAGGAAATCCAGGTCTTTAGCAGCTTTTTCCATAGTTTTTCGCTTTTCGCGGATTATTTTTTCCACCTGGTCTTTGGATGCATATTCCATACGTGGTTCTGCTGCGGATGCCAATCCGCTTTGTGTATCGTTATAATACACTTCGGAAATCGGACTTTTGCCCAGGTTGTTGTCTATCCTTTTGTTCAGGGCTTTCGGAGTGATATTATTGACTTTGTTGAATTCTATTTGTTTTTCCCTGCGATAATTAGTCTCATCCATAGTCTTTTGCATGCTGTTGGTTATCTTATCGGCATACATAATGGCTTTTCCGTTGAGGTTCCTTGCTGCACGTCCCACGGTTTGGGTCAGGGAGCGGGCACTTCGGAGGAAACCTTCTTTGTCGGCATCCAGGATAGCTACTAGAGATACTTCCGGCAGGTCAAGCCCTTCCCGGAGGAGGTTTACACCTATGAGCACGTCAAACAGGCCTTTTCTCAGGTCCTGCATAATTTGCACGCGTTCCAGGGTGTCCACGTCACTGTGAATGTAACGGCACCGTACCCGTATTCTTGTCAGGTATTTCGAAAGTTCTTCTGCCATACGTTTGGTAAGGGTGGTCACCAACACACGTTCGTCTTTTTCTACCCTTATCTGTATCTCTTCCACCAGGTCATCGATCTGGTTCTGGCTGGGGCGTACTTCGATCACCGGATCCAGAAGGCCGGTGGGACGGATCACTTGCTCCACATACACACCGCCGGTTTTCTGAAGTTCATAATCTGCCGGGGTGGCGCTTACATATATAACCTGGTTTTGCAGGGCTTCGAATTCCTCGAATTTCAGCGGACGGTTGTCCATGGCTGCCGGTAAGCGGAATCCGTATTCCACCAGGTTTTCTTTACGGGAACGGTCCCCGCCGTACATGGCGTGTACCTGGGGGAGGGTAACGTGGCTTTCGTCCACGACCATCAGGAAATCTTCCGGAAAATAGTCCAAAAGACAGAAAGGACGGGTTCCTGCCTCACGACCGTCCAGGTAACGGGAATAGTTTTCAATACCGGAACAGTACCCCAGTTCCCGGATCATTTCCAGGTCAAAGTTGGTCCGTTCTTCCAGGCGTTTTGCTTCCAGTTGTTTGCCTGTTTCGTTAAAATAGGTAACCTGTTTTACCAGGTCGTCCTGGATATGCTTAATGGCATTCTGCAATACGTCCGGGGAAGTGACAAATATATTGGCGGGATAGATATTCAGTTTTTCGTACTTTTCCAGTATCTGGTTTGTCTGCGGGTCAAAGGCTTCGATATCTTCTATTTCATCGCCAAAAAAGTGAATGCGAAAAGCATTGTCCGCATAGCCGGGAAATACATCTACCGTATCGCCTTTGATACGGAACGTACCGCGAGTAAATTCTCCCGTGGTCCGCGAATACAAACTCTGTACGAGCTGATGTAAAAACCTGGTTCGGGATATGACCTGGTCGCGTTCTACGGGAATGACATTCTTCTGAAATTCCACGGGGTTACCTATACCGTACAAACAAGATACGGAGGCCACTACCAGGACGTCCCTTCTTCCGGAAAGGAGGGAAGAGGTAGTGCTTAACCGTAGTTTTTCTATTTCCTCATTAATAGAGAGGTCCTTTTCAATATAAGTTCCGGTAACGGGAATATAAGCTTCCGGCTGGTAGTAATCATAGTAGGAAACAAAATATTCCACTGCATTGTCCGGGAAAAACTGTTTGAATTCCGAATAGAGTTGTGCCGCCAGGGTTTTGTTGTGGGCAAGTACCAGGGTAGGACGTTGTACTTCCTGGATAACGTTGGCAACTGTAAAAGTTTTTCCCGATCCCGTAACTCCCAGTAACGTCTGGTATCTCTCTTGGTCTATGATCCCCGAAACCAACTGTCTTATGGCTTCCGGCTGATCCCCGGTCGGTTGGAATTCTGATTTTACATGGAATTTCATAGGGTAAATATACAAACAAAGTCGGAAATTTAAGCCTGATATTCCGAAGATGAAAAGGGAAAAGTTTTGGGTTTTTTAGTTTGTGAGTTGTTAGTTTTGGAGTTGGTTAGTACAACCCGTAACTTTCTAGCCTCCCCCCAAAAAAAACAAACTCCCACCGAAGTGGAAGTTTGGGGCTAAATCAAACACAATCTCAAAAATGAGAACTTGAAAAAATAGAATACACAGTTTGTTGTCTATGAAACAAGTTTCTCTGTATTCTGTAATAGTAACGCTCTTTTTTGTGTGATATTTTGTGAAGGGTCAAAAAAAATGTAATTTTTTTGACCCCTGTAATATGAAAATCAAGTTAAGTTTTGATTATCATTATTTTAACCTCTTTTTTAGTTTTGTTTTTTATTTCAATACAAAGCTAATCCTTGCAAAAAGAAAACGTCCGCCAATACCAAACTGCTGTGCCCGTCGTGACCAGTCGAAGCGGCCACTGCTCCTGTTGGCTTCTATGGCCCGGTCCGGATAGATATCGAACAGGTTATTGGCTCCCAGGGTAAGGGTCAGTTCTTCTGTGAATTTATAGCCTACGGAAAGATCGGTTACCAGTTTGGTACCGAATTCCTGCTGGTTTTCAATGATATTAGTGGCCTCCGTGACCTTTCCGAAGAAAACATTTCTCAGAAATATGTTGAATTTATTAGTGGACAGGTTGTTGGTCAGGTTGATCTTGGTCCTGGGAACAGCTTCTTCGAGATAGATACGGCTTTCTTCCGAAAAATAGGTGCCTACCTGTTGGGCTTGCTCTAGTATGGGGGAGGCTTTGATATCACCGACCCTCCTGGTTTGGGAGAAGGTGGCGGAAAGATCGTTTTTCAATTGCAGATTTTCACCCAAAAAAGCTTTATGGGTAACTACCACATCCAGCCCTTTGGACTCTGTATTAATAGCGTTAGCAAAGAATGCAGCCTTTGAGGCATTGACCTGATTGAAGTATATTTGTAGTTCTTCATTATCACCGGGCTCGAACTGACCGGTATACACGATTCGGTCGTCTATAGCTACAAAGTAACCGTCTACGGTAATACTTATGTTGGCATCCGGAAGTTTTGCGGTAAAACCGACACTGATACTTTTAGAAGTTTCTTCCTTCAGTTTAGGAATACCAAGTAATTTGGCCACACGGCTGTCATTAGAAAAGGTACCTACTTCCTGCGGATTTCCCTGGTTGTCAAAGATGGTAGAAGTAGAATTAAAATAAAGCTGGTGCAGGGAAGGTGCACGGAACCCGGTGTTCAGTGCGGCACGCAGGTTCAGGTTGTCCGTAGCTTTTACACGGGTGGCAACTTTAAAGTTGATGGTCGATCCGAAATCCGAATAATTCTCAAACCTGGTAGCAAAGTTGACCAGGAACTTTTCGGTAAAATCGGCTTCTACATCAAAATACCCGGCTATACTGCTCCGGTCACGAGACAAGGCGTTGGTCTCCGTAAAACCGGGAAACACCTGGGAACCTCCAGGTCTCTCTTCTCCGAAGAAATCTGTTCTTGAAGTTTGAGAATCTGTTGTAATCGGCATGCCATTTACATCATACTTAGCATACGAGGCGAGTTCTCCCTCGGTGATCTCGTAGTTTTCAAAACGGTGTTCTGCTCCGAAAGCTACGTTAACCCCTGCAAAAACATCTTCGAAGAAGCGGTTTATGTCCAGGTTGGTGGTGTTTTGTGCGAAGGCAAATCCCCCGGCATCGAAACGGGTAGGGGAAGCATTCAGCATGGAGGCGTTGGAAGTGTTGGAAATTTCATAATCAAAGGAGTTTTTTCCATAAGTATTGCTGAAATCTACATTCCAGTCGCCTATTTTTCCTTTTATCCCCGCAGAGAGAGAACGGTCTTTGATCTTGGAGTTGATCTCCGGGAGAAAACCATTGATATACGCCGGGGTATAGGTCCGTGACTCATTGGGCATACGGTAGAATCCGGCAGAGTTCCCGTTCCTGGAGCTGATCCCTGCAAAGGAATAGAGTTCCGTACCGTTATCGTCTAACGGAAGGGAGAAATTGGCCATAAACCGTCCGCCCCGCAATGCGGATTGCCCGACGCGCATGTTAAAGTCCGTGCGATTCATGCCCCTGGCAGCAAGTTCCTGGTCGGTTACATCTGCATCTAAAATACCCTGCAAGTCCTCTATACTATTGGCAGAGGCTATCTGACCTTGTAATTCCGAAGAAAAGTACGGGACTTGTGCACCGTATTGTTTTATGGCGTCAACATCGGTAAAAAGATTGCTAATGTCATAATTGCTGGCATTAGCTACATTTTCTATGGCATTGTATGCATTAAAAACAGAGCCTTCCCATTCTTTCATCCGGTTATAATCATCCCGGTAATCAAAGTCCCCGGTAAAGTTTATGTAACCACCCTTGTCTCCCAGGGCCAGGCCGTAATTTGCGCTTATATTGGTTGTAGCACCATCTACACCCCCGGTCTGTTCTTCGGCATTTTTGGAAAAATTCGCGCCGGTTGTGGCGATTACGGTAAGTTCGTTTACGCTTTTCTTTAATACGATATTGATAACCCCGGCAATAGCGTCCGAGCCGTATTGTGCGGCGGCACCGTCACGCAGGACTTCAATGCGTTCAATGGCCGCAGCCGGAATGGCATTGAGGTCGGTCCCGACATTACCTCTTCCGAAAGTACCATTGATGTTGATAAGAGAAGAAGTATGCCTTCTTTTTCCATTGATGAGTACCAGAACCTGGTCCGGTCCGAGTCCTCTCAGTGAAGCCGGGTCTACGTGGTCCGTTCCGTCCGAGATGGTTTGGGTATTGGAGGAAAAGGAGGGAGCAACGTAATTGAGGATCTGGTTCAGGTTTACCTGTGGTCCTTGTGAAGTAAGTTCACTCACATCAATAACATCTACCGGTACCGCGGTTTCGGTGGCTGTCCTTGCCGGGTTCCTTGACCCTACGACAACTACGTTTTCCAGGGCTACCCCCGATTCCAGTTGCACGTCCAGGTCGGAAGAACTTACGGTGATCTGTTTGCTTTCAAAACCGACGTAAGAAAATATAAGGATATCTCCGGCAGATGCATCTATAGCATAATTTCCGTCAAAATCTGTAGTACTGCCACGGGTTGTTCCTTTAACAGCAACTGATACGCCTATGAGTGGCTCCCCGGAATCATCGGTTACAGTTCCGGTTACCGTCATATCCTGGGCAAAACCATATGTAAAGCATAAAAAAAGACTTAAAATTGGTAGGATTTTCTTCATAAGTAAAATTTTTAGTGTTAGTACTACCAAAAATATGTTAAATAATTGTAATAAAATACTTTTTAAAATATAAAATATAATCTTATTTTCCGTGTACGTAGCTGATATGGCATATATGTGTGTTATGTATTTAAGGTGGAGAGATCTTTAATTTAGTATACAAGGAAGTGCGATAGTATATCTGAATTAATCTATCAGGAATGGATTATAAATTAAAGATTGTCATAGGATGGACGTACAAGATGAAGAAAATTATATGCCCCTCCTTTAAAATATTTAGGCGTTTTCGAGAATTACCACAAGTAATCCTTTGGTTTTTATATTTCTATGATTTCGAGTAAGGCTTTCACGATTTTTGTTTTCTGACATAAAATGGGAGCATATGACAATTGTCATTTTCTGCCCGGATGGATCATCGCATCTTTAGCGCTTATTCTCTATTAAAACAGCGAAACAAGGATGAACAACCAGACATTGCATACTTTTCATATTCCCGTAATGGGACTGGCATTTACCATAGACACACCTGTTCGTGTAGCACAATACGGGATTGATTCGGTGATATCTATCGTGGATGATGAGCTTGTAGAACGCATGAATGCCTTTTACAGTAAAAAGTTCAATTTTCCTTACCGGGAAACGACCAAAAAGGTACTGGATTACCGGGCAAAACGAATTACCAATTACCTGAACCTCGTAGAAAACATAGTACAGCAAAAATTCAACACATTTAAGCAGGAACTGGCTACGAGCAGTTCCGTGCAGGAGTATTTCCATAGTATCTTACCGGATGGGAACAGTATAAAGAAAAGACTTCAGGAGTTAACGGAAGGCGGTATGATTTTAAAGGAAAGTATTGCAGAATACCTGAGCAAAGTATTGTATCCCGGGGCTATTGATGTCAATATAATGACTAAAGTAGATAAAGAGAACTATAGCAATGGAGAGGTGCTACCTGTCGAATTCAACGATGCCCATGCAGCGTTACGGGGTTTTGCGCAGAGCAATTTGAATTCGTCGCTGATCCTTTCCGCGGGGATGAATCCCCGGTTGTACTCTTATATGGAGAATTTCGAAGATTTTTTTCCGGACACGGACGGAAACCTGAAAAAGAAAATTGTTTTAAAGGTAAGCGATTTCCGGTCGGCCCAAGTGCAAAGTCGTTTCCTGGCGCAAAAGGGATTGTGGGTATCGGAGTTCCGTATCGAGTCCGGGCTCAATTGTGGCGGGCATGCCTTTGCCAGTGATGGCTATTTGCTGGGGCCTATCCTGGAAGAGTTCCGGGAGAAGAAATCACAACTGGAAACTTTGGCATACGAAACGGTTTGTAAAGTCCTGGAAAGTAAAGGGAAGATAATCCCCGCGGAACAACCGGAATTAAAGATTACCGTACAGGGAGGAGTGGGAACTGCCGGGGAGCATCAATTCCTGCTAGATTATTACCAGGTAAATAGTGTAGGGTGGGGATCTCCTTTTTTATTGGTAGAGGAGGCTACGGCAGTAGATACGGAAACCCGGAACCTGCTGACGAATGCCATGGAAGAAGATCTGTACCTTAGTGAAATCTCACCTCTTGGCGTTCCGTTCCATACTGTAAAGAACACGACCAATCAACAACTAAGGGATGCCCGCATTGCCAAAAACAGGCCGGGAAGTTCCTGCCCGAAAAAATACCTTGCCCTGCAAACTTTTAACGGGGAAAAACAAATTTGTACGGCATCGCGTAAATACCAGGAGGCGCAATTGAAGGTCCTGGATATGGAAGTCCTCTCTCCCGCAGCTTACCGGGAAGAGAAGAACCGGATTACGGAGAAATCCTGTTTGTGTGTCGGTCTGGCCAATGCTGCCTACCTGGAGAATGACCTTCCGGTAAAAGGGGAAACACAAGGTGTGGTTATTTGTCCCGGGCCGAATATCGCTTATTTTGACAAGCAGGCAACCCTGCAGGAAATGGTGGGGCATATTTACGGGAGGGAAAACCTCCTGGCTGCGAAAAACCGTCCGCATATGTTTATCAAGGAACTGGAATTATACCTGGAAGCTTATGAAAAGGAGACAAAAGAGACTAAAGAACAGCCTTCTGTTCAGGCAGATAAAAAGGTGAAACGCTTTAAGGATAATCTTTCGGAAGGGATTACGTATTACGAAAAACTTTTTTCCGGAATGGATATTCCGGAAGAGAATAGAGTAGAAATATTGAAAAGCCTTGCGGACGCGAGGGTAAAAATGCAGGAAACGGAAGAGATTTTAACGTCCGGAAGACAATAGGCGAGGTAAAACTAAGGATAACTTATCGAAACCTGTTTTCATTTAGTTTTTTGAGGTACGCAAGGTATTTCTGCTGTGACATTCGACGCTCTGCTTCAGGTTTTTTGATATAAATATCTGGTTTTGGGTTTAATGCTATATCGGTAACTTTATAAAATAACTTACCATCTTTATGATCCGCTATCAGCTCTAAGGTTAAACCTGGTAATCCCTGAAGATATTGAATTCCGAACGATGTGGCAATGTCCGGGGTGTACCAGGCCTCTACAGGAGTCATAAACCCCATGCCTGGCTCTTGTTCCGAATCTATAGTGGCGGTAGCTTTGTAGCAAGTATATTTTCCTATTTTTTTAGTTTCTTTGGTTAATATCCAGTTTACTTTTTCCATATCTACGATTACTTCTTTGGTAAAGAAATTTTGATAGTACTTTTCTCCTGTTCCCAAATTGACATAATAAACGTTGTCACTTCGTCCGACGCTTCCAGTACGGTTATACCCAAATCCTAAACTGCGTTGTTGTTGCAAATCATATTCACATTGGTATAAAGCTTCTTTACCATTAATATATAAGATGAAATTCATTGGACTCGTAGAACGGATATCTTCCAAATGGGCATTTCTGCTAAATTCTGTAATGGTAGTATCTTTGATCAAACGATCATGGAAATCCGTATTGTCCAGGGTTACTTCATAAGTGATTTTTGCTTTGAGATCTTGAGCAAGGGAGAAATGCAGGGAGACTAATGCGATGAGCGGGAGGATAATTTTTTTCATGGTGTATATTTAAAGTATGGTTTATATAGAATTACAGATATCCGCATGGAGAAAATAATGCATTTCCACCCTCAAATTCTTTGCCAAAGACAATTTTTGGATAGCATATAGCTCGTTTTTTTGTTCTTTGAGAAAAGTGAAAATCGGGTTTTGAGACGGATCTGTCGGAATCCGGACGAAGAGTTATAGATAGTACATAACTTTAAAGTTTCCGGGGGATAGTATTTTTCAATAATCAACTTTATTCTCCTTACTGCTCCATGCTTCAAAAACCGGCAGTGCTTCGTTACGTATAATGTTTTCAAAGATTATTTGACGTGATGTTATGGCTTTGTCCAGTTCGTCATAGATATACTGGTCGTCAAAACCTATTTTGGCTGCATCTTCCCGGTTGAGTGCGTAATATACTTTTTGCGGCCTGGCCCAGTAAATGGCACCGAGGCACATGGGGCAGGGTTCGCATGAGGTGTATATGACACAACCTTCAAGCTGGAACGACCCGAGTTTTTCGCATGCTTTACGGATAGCTGTTACTTCCGCATGAGCGGTAGGGTCGTTATGCGAAGTCACCTGGTTATATCCTTCGGCTATAATCTGGCCATCCTTTACTACAACAGCACCGAAAGGCCCCCCGGCATTGGCATTCATACCTTCCCCGGCGAGGGCAATGGCTCTGCGCATAAAATTTTTATCTTCTTCTGTCATATATATCCTTTCTTGCAGGAGTAAATGTATAAATTTCTTGTGTTGGACACCAGGTGTTTTTTACAAAAACAATACTTTGACAAAGGCTTTTTTTAGAGAAAATAAATTCCGGCACGATCTACTGGTCAGTCTTTTTCAAAAGAAGTTGTGGTCCCTTCATAGCTTATAGGATTTCTTTGGGTACTGTTTATCATGAGCATGGTCCTTTTATTCGGGTACATTTCAAGGATAACGTTAAAGGATTCACTGTTTTTTCGGGTCTTGAACTTAATCCGGTACAGTTTTTTCTTCGCTATATAATTCATTTCCCAATCCGAAATTTTCGTATCAAATTTTATACCTTCTCCATCCGGATTATAACCGCCTCCCATTTGTCGTTCTCCGAAATAGGGCAGCTCGGCTTTTACCGAATCTCCTTTGATCTCCAGGTAATTCGGGTTTCCAATAAGGTTAATGCGTTGTGCGTTGTTCATGGGGCCAAGGAGTATGCCAACCTGCATCATGGCATTGGTGGCCATAGGATATGCCCAGTTGTTGACGATCCTGATTTGTTTTTGCTTTACTAGGGAATCCAATGCGGTCAGGGCACCGGAATCGGAAGTGTTATTTTTGGTTGCGCCGCAACTACTGATCATGACAAGTAACAGAAGACTTGTAAAATAATGAAGATGTTTCATGTGGCAACATATTAAAGATGCTATACAAGTTAGGAAATTATCCGGTATTTATCATTATGTCTACTATCCAATAATTAAAAAAGTCCCGGTCAAGGGACTTTTGAAGAAATTATATATTACAAATGATCACTATTGTTGTCATCGGTTTCATATATCGAACGAAGCGATTTAACCGGAGGGGAAAATTGTACTTCCCGCAATACCTTACAACCGCTTATTCCTATGCGTATGGCCCTTACCTGTTTTATTCGAAGGAAGGTTATTTGCCTCCCGGATAAGCTGAAAAATATGGTCCGGGCGCACTACTTCATAGTCTTCGTTGAGGGATTCGGATACATTTTTAAAGCTTGTGGGGGTTACGTTATTCCAAGGCTGTGCCTGTATGATAATAAAACGAGGTTCGTTACCGCTCCAACCGGATGCGGCACTGGCAATATGGTCTTTCATGGCCTGTTCGTTGGTGCAATAGTTACAGGAAAGCGCCATTCCGGGAAGGTCATTGTCGTAAATGGTAAGTCCTCCCCCCGTATTCTGGGCCGTTAAACCGAGTAGGGAAGGGGCAAGGGAGGCAAAGGTTTGACCTACGTTCTGGTCAATGCCCCCGGTAATGGTGTTCCAGATGGTAATCACCCGGAAACCGGCGCGTTGGTTATAATCTTCGGTCTTGATAACAAACTGGTTCAACAGATTCTGGCTGGGCCAGTTGTTAGGATAGGTATAGCCGTACCCGGAGGGACCGGAAATGAGGTTGTCATTGTCGGTTGCACTTTCGTAGTAATAGTTAAGTGCCCCCGGCATGGCATCGAGCATGGCCGGCGAAAGTGTCCACCCGATCGGAACGGAACCACGATCGGAATTCCCCCATATCTTACGCATAAGGTGTTCAACATACTGTAAGTTATCGCCATCGCTTATAATGAAAGCCACATAGAGTTTATTTTGCAATGCGGGTTTCGGAGGAGCAGGTTTCACATTTATGGTCCGGGGCATACCGCTATGCACTGTGAGGTTGGTGGCCCAATCGCTGGCAATGGTGGTAATACCATAGGAAGAAGCCCTTTGTACCCCCGGTTCTTCTTCCGGCCACCAGCCCATGTAATTGGCCCCGTCGGGCATGGAAGAGAAGAAACTGTTTAACAGTTCGCTTTCCCCGCTTACTTTAGGATCCAGCCATATTACCGCAGCCCCCAGTGCCGTGGCGTATTCGCGCAGTGCGGCTTTATGTATGTCGGGATTCAGACCTATTAACAGGCGCTGGTCCAGGTTTGGCCAATAGGTGTCAAACATGGTTTGATATACCTGTAGCTTACTGCTGAACTGTCCCCGGAGATCGACCAATATCGGTAAGTTATACGGTGCGGACGTTAAGCGTGACAGTAGTAAAGGCGAAGCAATAAGTGCTCCCTGATCTTTGGCCAGCATGGTTGCCAGGTTTACGGTATGTATCTGTGCAGGGTCATAAACAATCAAACCGGATATCTCGTTACCATACTTGGTAATCAGGTCCCATTTGTCCGCTGGTTCATTCCAGTCCAGGCCCAGGGACTCCAGCCAGGTGTATTGTCCTTCTGCAAAGGCATCACCTTCATAGGAGAAGATGCGGGGCTGAGTTTTGTTTACTATACCTTTCAGCGAAGCAAAAAGGTACATTTCGGCAGAAGAACTGTTTTGCCGTACGCCAACCCAATCTACCTTCGTATACGAGGTTCCATGCCAGTAGACTCGTAATTCTGTGGATTGATTGTCCGCAGGAATGGTAAAGGGCAGCGTAAAGTTCGTGTAGTTGCCCGCAACGGGAAACTGTGTACGGGTAATGGTCTGTGAGGCCAATACCTGCCCGGTTGTGGCATTCCTGACATCGATATCCACTATGGGATCATCATTGGCGGTATTGTTGTCTACCTTCATCCGGAATTCGGCTACGTTAGGGCCTCCGGGGAGGCTCGTATCGTAAGGGCCGTAAATCATATGCTGGTTGGCTTCGTCGATCCCCGTCTGGCAAAGCCAACCGTCACTTTCTAAGCGCCCGGTATTGTGACTGAGTTCCGATCCTTCACCTTGCCAGCGCGAAGATGTTTCACGAAGAATAATCAGGTCCTGCGTTTGAGCCGATGCGGGAAAGGAAGGAAGGAGCTGGCCGGAAGGCCACGTTACCTGGGCCGTTGTTGGAAGGGCTACTAGCAAAAACAGCGGCAGCAATACAACTGCCATTTTCATAGAAAATTTGGTTGGTAGGTTCATAGGTTAAAGTTTACTGTTATTGGGTTTTTGTGTAAGGTTTTTCGTAAATATAAGAATTTATGATGAAAGTTTGCTGGTTATTGTTCAAGGTTTGGAACGCTGTGGTTTCATTGAAACTACTTTAGTTTCCATATATTTTAGCCACGGATAGACGGAGATGGAAGGTGTCTGGTCTACGGATTATGGGATAGCTTAACCTTGACGTATGTTTGCAGGGAATGCTGAGCTATCGGGCATTCGTAATGCCCTTACGGGCCATTGCAAAAAGGCAATATATTTTGATTGATAACATCCATTTAAATTCCTGCTCCTGACATAGTGTTGTCACAACCCTGTTCTATATTTGCTCAGAACTGTAATATGATGACCTATGATTAATTCAGCAACCGAAACCTTTTACCCGGGCAATGGGCGGCAATGGAGAGCATGGTTAGAGGAAAACCACGACAGGAAAGCATCGGTCTGGCTCATTCGTTATAAAAAGAAATCCGGTATGCCCACGATCTCCTGGAGTGAAGCCGTGGATGAGGCGCTGTGTTTCGGATGGATTGACAGTAAAGCAAAACCTATTGATGATGAGAAATATATGCAGTTTTTCTGTAAGCGAAAAGCCGTTAGTACGTGGTCCAAAGTGAATAAAGAAAAAGTCGAAAGGCTTATTGCGAACGGAAGTATGACCGGGGCAGGGCTGAAAAGTATAGAAATTGCAAAACAAAATGGCTCCTGGGCCATTTTAGACGACGTTGAGGCACTTATCATTCCTGAGGACCTGGAGGAAGGATTTACAACTCGACCCGGTTCGAAAGACTTCTTTTTAAGTTTGAGCAAATCGGTTAAAAAAAATATTTTGCAGTGGCTTGTACTTGCAAAACGGGAAGAGACCAGGCAAAAGCGCATCAGGGAAATTGTGGAAAGTGCTGGTCAAAAGTTTAAACCCAGACCATTCAGATAAGTAAAAAACAGAAGATTTATAATTGACTAAAAGCTGTTATTTCCCTTTCAAAATAAATCTTTTTTTTCTTCCGGATGATTTTTTACATCACAATAGTAAACTCTTCTTGCAAATACCCTAACCATCAGAGAGTCGTTCAGGGTTTACTTTGACACACACTACATCCCTTGTTTTTAGGCTATATTTCTAATTCATCATAACCGCTTTTTAAAATAAACGAAAGCATTTTAAATCTTTGATTAGCTTCTATGGTATTGGGAGTGTGCCCGGGAATAATCATACAATCGCCATTTTGTAGATACGTTGATTGTTCGTTGATAACCACTTCGGCTTCCCCTTCGATAATCTGGATAAATGTTGCAAAGGGTGTTACTTTCGGGATATAGACCTTACCATAGTCTATAGCCAGGGCCATGATGTTCCCGGTTTTTTGATTTAGAATATGTTTTGTGACTATGGTGTTTGAAACATAATCCACCTTATCTTTAATTTTAAAAGCTATTAATTTTTTAAATTCATCATTTTTCATGGCCCTGTACATTTTTGGTGAATATGGATTATTCGGACCTTTTAGAGTTTTTCTTGTCTGCTTTGGCCTGCTTTTTTTCTTTTGCCGTTTTTGTGGCAGGAGTCTTGGTATTCTTTTGTGAACCCTTTTTTTCTTTTGACATGATTTTCGATATTAAATTGTTAATTCTCCTTTGGAGAAAATTAAGGTGAAAAGTATAATTTCTGTTACAGAACTACTATTATAATTTACATATATCACAGGTTTCGGAAAACAAGAAAAGAACAGTCTGTTTAAGTACTGTCCTTTTCATGAAAGTTAGATTTTAACTAACCTCGATTATATTAAGAACAAGCCTGATGGTTTGTTTTTAAAATACCTATAACTTCATTGCGGTTTTTTTCCAGCCGGGTTTCCAGTCTTTTGAATAAATCCGTTTCTTTGCCGGTTTCAAATTTTACATCTTCGCTGGTAAGTTTCGGATATTTTTCTTTTAAGGCAGTGGATTGTTTTCCCCAATCGCCTTGAACCTTAAAGAGTTCACTTGTTTTGTTCACTCCCTGTTTATTTCTGTTTTCCATGAGATTGTAATTTTAATACGTACTTCATTGTACTAATACAAAGATGACACTAATACTATAGGATATGTTACACAACTAAAACAGAACGTTACACATGTTACAGGTTTTCCAGGTTACCCTTTCTTTTTTCGCCGAGTTTTTTATAGAATGAAGGAGAATGCCCGGTTACTTTTTTGAATTGGTTAGACAGGTGGGCAACACTACTGTAATGTAGCCTGTACGAGATTTCGGTGAGGTTTAATTGGTCATACAGTATAAGTTCTTTTGCTTTCTCTACCTTATGTTTAATGATAAAATGTTGTATGGTTATACCTTTGACTTCTGAAAACAGATTGGATAAATAGATGTAATTATAACCGAGTTTTTCACTGATGTAATCGGAATAGTTTCCTTTGGGAATTTCTTCGGCATAGTGTATCATTTCTATGATAACACTTTTTATTTTATCGACAAGGATACTTTTTTTATCATCCAGCAATTCCAGGCCTGACATAGCTAAGTTTTCCTTCAGTTTTTGTATCTGCTCATCCGTTATTTCATCCTTGGTTTCTATCATACCAAGTTCAATGCTTATATGGTTTAATCCGAGTTTTTCCAACTCTTGTTTTACCATAAGTTTACATCGCAAACTCACCATATATTTTACATATAATTTCATCTGTTCTTTTTTATTTAGCTCACTTATTGTTTATTTCATAGTGGAGATCATTAATGTGCTTTGCAATTGCTTTTAATAGGTAAGATGAAAACCGAAGATTAGCTAGACTGAACCACTGCGTTAGGTTTCACGAACTCCATCATATAAAATCAAAATGTCGTGAGTAATGCCCAAAGTAATTATGTCGTCCCGAAAGCTCTCGGGAGGGATGACAATTTTATTTATGGGCATTTCATGAACAAATGTGAATAGGATAAGTAATTTTAATCGGAATCTATCAACTTAACAAGCATAGTCTAAGGTCACGATATTTGAATTTCAGTGTGTTGATCCGTATTCCACCTATAAAATACATGATTTTTTGTGCTTTTTTGACAAGTTTTGAAGTGAGAATTACTATAAATATAAACTTTATATGTTTATGAAGCCTTTCCTGTTGCCAATTTCTGTAATTCCTGATTTTATGCGCAATAAAACCCCGGCAATAATTTTAAAGTTATTGCCGGGGTTTTGTCTTTTTTACTTTACTGACTTTCTGGATTCAAAATTCCTCCTCCAAAATGCTAATGATATACATATCTTTTGCACTTTATGTACAAAAAGGGTTGAAGAATTTTGATGTATACCATAGGCAGGAATTTTTTCGTAAGGGTTTTTACCCCAGATCGCCTATTCCGCCAATAAGACCTAAAGTGAGTGTTACAATGCTGCCTATTACGGAAACAATTCCACCAACTACTCCGGTAATTGTACCCAGAACCCCTGTTATCAATCCAATAACCTGGCCGAGGTCTACGCCTCCGTTAATGGCTTGTAATTCACCGGAATTCAATTCCTGAACACCATAATTGTCTAAACTTTTCATGATACATAAGATTTAAGTTACACATAAAATTAATTATTCATTCAAAGCAATATTTGACCAATAGGTGAAATGAACTTTTATTCCGGAATCTATTAGTCTCCCGGAACTTCCGGACCTGCGATCAGGAGTCGTTTAGTTCATATACCTCCCAGGAGTCCTCCCAATAGTCCGGTAACAAGGCTTACTACAGTTCCTATAATACCTGTTACCAAATTGATAATCCCGTCCAGGCCAACTAGTCCTCCGTTGGTTTCACGTAATTCTTTTGCATTCAGATCTTGAACGCCATAATCTTTTAAATTTTTCATAATAAGTAAGATTTAAGTTATACAAAGAAATTTTATACTAAGATTTTTAGTATATCACAGATTAAGGTTGTTATACCTTTTTTGTTTTTTCCGGAAGCCGACCAGGTTTATCCCTGCCCGTTGAGAAAATCATTCACATAATCTTCTACGGCCGCTATTGCGGCATTCATAAAACTCAGGACAATGTCCAGAATTCCGTTTATCAGTTCTAAGGCATCTCCAATGGAGACTCCACCATTAATATTCTGTAATTCTACTTCATTCAGTTCCTGAACTCCGTAATACTCTGATTTTTTCATATCCCATAGAATTAAGTTAGACATTCATGCAAATTTGGAACACGGTATTATTTTACGACTTTAGATATAGGATATTTTTTCAATTGAAAAAATATCACATTCAATGAATTGTAAAATTTATAAAATCTAAAAAAAAATCTTTTTGGTGGTAACGTATCACTTTCTCTCCGTTCACAGGTATTTCCCGATTTCATCTTTTGGTCATATCTGTCGGAACGGGGTCTTCTAAGAGGTATGAAGTGGCAATGAGTCAGGCATTAAATTGAAATATATCTTAAAGGTACCACGATTCACTGCACAAACCTTGCAGTATGGTGTTTTTTATAGAGATTTTGTTTTTATTAGAAATGTGTGGATTACAGTTTATATGGCTCGATCTGTCGTTCATTTCCGCATTGCTCAAACCAGTGTGGGGGAGTCTTAAATTAATATTTTAGTTATTTTTTGCTTTAAAACAGTTCAGGTTATAAAAATCTAAAACTTTCCAAACTTCACTATTTGAAAATTCTTTGTTTTCGACTTTTTTAACCAGTTCGGGACAATCTTTAAAATAGGTCTTTATGGATTTTTTAAATCCTTTTGCCAAAGGCAAACCTTTGGTGTATAAATGTTCTACGTGATTACTTGCCCCTTGTCCCACGTAATAACTATATCTAGGAAAGTTAATATTGTAATATACATTTCTGCTGAAGCCAACGCTAATTTCCTTTCCGTTGTCCAACTTTATGTTTTGGACATATTCTTTTCCGATTATAATAACTGGTTCCGGACTATAGGAATTTGATAGAATACGCTGTTCATAAATACGAACATATAGACTTAAACTATCAATGGATACTATTTCCAGAACCTCTGGGAATTTTTTATCATCTATATATTTATACCTGAATTTTCTGTAGTAGTTTTTTTCCAGGATATCAATTCCTATAGCTTCTTTAGGTTTGTACGTTCTGTATTTTAACGTGTCATTTCCGAATTTGATAGAAACGACAGAAGATATACCGCTAATTTCTCCGGTTCCTTTAATTTTTGTACTGTCTTTTAAAATTAATACGGCTTCTCCTTTTTGCCCGTAAACTAAATGACTCGAAATGACAAAAAGAATCATTAAGGTTCGGAAGAGTATTTTTTGTTTCATTTTGAATCTTTGTGTGGTGCAAACATTTTGTATGATGGGTATTTATTTTACTAAAATATGCATCCGTGGGGTTTTCATCCAATATTATGGATACGTCCTTTTAATTTACGCTTATTAAAATCACTTACCCGTCTTATATCTTGCTGATTGATTATCGTATAAGAAATAATGGGAATCAATAGAAATCCACCTACAATATAAGTAGTGTAGTGTCTTCCGGAAGTATTGATTACCGGAATTATTAGTAAAAAAGCCAAAGGAGTTCCTATAAATAAAATGATAGCAGTGATAACTAAGGCTGTTTTAGAAGTTTTGGCATAGAATGTATCAACGTGATAATCTGCTTTTGTCTTACACTTTTTACAAGTCAGTGATTTTGTTTCTCCTTCGCGCATGGCAAATTCAACCCGAGTATGGGTATATGTTCGGTATCCGATTTCCTCTGAACAACAGGTACATTTTACGTAAACTTTCATATGATAAAGAGTTTGGTTTGTGATATAAAGGTACTTATTTCCACTTTGCTCAAACGAGCTCTGCATATATACTGAAAAACCAAAGACTCCCTGGCGCTCGTTTGCAACGAGTGCCGATTTACCTGGCATTTGTAATGCCCTTTCTTGCATGTTGCAAACGCTTTTTACAATGGGGGATGTCAACTTTACACCGGGGGATGCCTACTTTACATGGAGGGATACCAACTTTATACCGGGGGATGCTAACTTTACTTGGAGGGATGCCAACTTTACTAATAGGGGTGTCTACTTTGATTATGGGGATGCTTACTTTAGCTATAGGGACGTCCACTTTATTCCCGGGTATGCTTTCTTTTCTGCATACATTCCGAAAAAAACAAAGACACAAAACAGGCGAAAAGTTGTTTTGTGTCTTTGGTATATGATGTATAGTTGAAAGCGGATGTTTACAGGTCGCGTTTTTTGAGCAGAACATAAGACCAGTAGATAAACAGGGAGATCCAGACGAGTACAATGCCTACTTCATACCAATGTACGGCATAATCCCTGGAAAGTTCTTCACCCATTTGGCTGGCGGCTGTCCTTACGGCCGATAGTCGCGTCCAGGGTTCTTTGATGAGGTTGCTCATAGCATTCAGCGGAAAGAATTGAGCCACAGCCCCGGCGATAGTGCCGTCTGACTGCCAGCGGATGACCATGTAGAAAATCCCTTCGAGGATCTGCCACAGGATCAGGAAACCTAGCGCAAAAGCCGATCGTTTGATCAGGATGCCCAGGAAAAGACAGAATGAGAAAAAGCCCACCAGCTTTATAAAATAGGCCAGGAGGTATTCCAGGTCGGAAAAGATGATGGACACTTCGTTAAAATCGGAATATATAAGCCCCAGGATCATGGACACTGCAAAGATAAACACTGTGGATATGGCGGCAAAGCTCAGGACAGTGAGGAACTTGGAGTAAATAAACTCCCATTTGCTGAGGCCGTCGATCAGGTTTTGTTTAATGGTCTTATTGCTGTATTCGTTGGCGGTCATGGATACGATAACGATGGCCAGGAATAGTTTTAAAAAGGCCGCTACGTAGGTGTTGAAGTGCCAGATGTAGGGGAAATTAAAAATACCCTGCTCGGCCAGGTGGAATTTTATGGGGCCGATATCAAACTTAATAGCGGCGATAAGGGCTATGGAAGTCAGCAGCACAAAATAGGACACAATAAGGAACTTACTGGCCCGGTTGTTCCACAGTTTTATGAATTCTATCTGTAATAAACGAAGCATACTTTTATAGTTTTTTAGTCTTTTAGTTTGTTAGTTCTTAGTGTTAGCCACTGATACACTAATGTTTTTTTAGTTGTCCCTTGCGGGACTTTTTTTGAGCGTTTATCATAGTAGTTTGGAGATATTCTTTTATCATGGGAATGGTGTTTTTTACGATCATCTCAAAAAATTACCAGCCAGATTCCTTAATAACTCAGTAACCCATTAACTCATCAACCCACATCAACTTCCCGTAAGTGCCAGGAACTGTTCTTCCAGGTTTTCCTTACGTTTTACAAGATGGGAGAGGACAATACCGTTGTCGAACATAAAACGGTTAAAGGTCTCCGCTTCCATGGGTTCGTTGAGAAAAGCGGTAATGAGGTCGTTCTCTTCCTTGATCTCCCGGAAGGCAGGATTGTTTTGCATCAGGGTGATAGCTTTTTCCCGTTCCGAGCATTTGAATTCAAAAAAGCCATGACTGGCAATCATCTCATCTACCCGTCCGGAGTATAGTTTTTCTCCCTTGCGGAGTATGACCACATGAGAGCATACTTTCTCTACTTCGTCCAGCAGGTGAGAGGCCAGGAGAATGGTGGTGCCGTTTGCCGCAATCTGTTTGATGAGTTGTCTTATCTGATGTATCCCCTGCGGGTCCAGTCCGTTGGTCGGCTCGTCCAGAATGAGTATCTCCGGGTCGTTGAGCAGGGCAGAAGCTATGGCCAGACGTTGTTTCATTCCCAGCGAATAGGTCCTAAACTTACTGTCTTTACGATCTGCCAGGCCGACCACTTCGAGTTTTTCCTGTATCTTTTCATAAGGCACTCCCTTGATCTTACATACCAGCTCCAGGTTTTTTTCGGCGGACATGTACGGGTAGAAATTAGGCCGCTCAATAATGGCGCCTACTTTTTTAAGGGCATTGTGCGTAGACACTTTTCCCTCGAACCAGTTGAAATCTCCCGAAGTCTTATTCACTACATTCAGGACAATGCCCAGGGTGGTGGATTTTCCGCTGCCGTTTGGCCCCAGGATGCCGTATACATTCCCTTTTTCGATGGTAAAAGAAAGATCGCGCACCGCGGTGAGATAGCCGAACTTTTTGGTGAGGTTATGAATGCTTAAAATGGTTTCCAAAATATATGGTTTTTAGGTTTTTCAGTACATGACAAAATCGGTCCGGGAAGATTTTCCGACAACCGATTGAAAACAAATTTTCTCATGAACTAAAGTCTTTATAATAAACATGACGGGTAAAGTACGATTTTGTTACAAGCCTTCGCAGAATTTCCGGAATTTTTTTTCGCACACTGTTGTCGTATCCTACCTGAAAAAATGTGTAAGTTTGAATACAGAATCCTTTTATACCAAGCCGATGTCCGAAGAGAAGCTCATGTCGAAGAAGAAACCCGCCTACCCGGTAACGGAACAGTTGCACGGGTACCTGAAAGAATATAACCGGGATATTAAGATACCCATCTTTTATGATGACCTCCTCCGGTTTTCCGGTTCTGTGGTGGTGTACGATAAAAATGATGAAGATACCCTGTGGATACGTGTCTTTTACAATGAATTTGACCGTGAGGAGATAGACATGAGCCTTAAAAGGGTGTATTCCATCCTGCACTCGGACGGTAGCGATCGTATTTTACAGTTCTTGAATGTAGATGCCATAGATTACTGTACATTCGGTAACTCCAAACCCTTTCGCGTTAAGGTCCGTAACGTGCTGAACGACAACTATACCTATTTCTACGTAAAAAAAGCCGATGCCTCCCGTATATACGGCCTGGAACTGGAGCACATGCTCTCACCGTACAACCTGAACTTCCTGGTGTACAAGGATACGCTTATAGAAGAGCATATAGCAGGCATTCCCGGCGATGTGTTTATCAAGGACTTCCTGCCCAATTGCACGGAGATGGAAAAAGCGCAGATCGCCAAAGAGTTCGTAAAGTTTAATGAGCGTTGTATGATACGCCTGCTGGGCGATATGCGGTCGTATAATTACGTCATCGTATCTACCCATGACTTTGATCATGTAGTGTACCGCATCCGGGCCATAGATTTTGACCAGCAAAGCTTTGAAGGTAAGTTTAAGGTATACCGCCCCCAGTTTTTTAAGGAGAACAATACTATGGTAAACATGGTGCGCGACAAATTACAGCGAAGTTCGGTAGACCAGTATAAGGTTGAAGAGCGGTCCATCGTAGCCAAAAGGCTTATCAGTTACAACGAACGGATGGAAGAACTGCTTTCCTGTGCGAAGAACGACACCCTATCCGTCCCCGAAAATGTGGAAAGGCTAAAAATGGAGATCCTGCGTTTTGTACAGGATGTGGAATTTAAAAAAGCTACCAATATGGGACAGATTCTCGAAGCCGCCCTTGATTTCGTAAAACGTAATTATGAGGATATCAATACCAGGGGATTGTTTAGAAGGAAGACTTAATGGCTAATAGAAAACTCCCCAATAAAAAAGAGTGAACCCGTAAGTTCACTCTTTATAGGATGTGTTTTTGTCATCTACTAAAATAGTATGCTATAAAAGCCGCTATCTAACATCTACTTAACTCTTCTCTTCCCGGTTGAAGTACACCAGGTAGTAATACATCTGCTTTTCTTCGTCCCAGCCTTTTTCCACGAACTTTTCGGCGGATTCGGGGTTTACGAAGTCCATTTTTATCTGGATGTTGGTATCCAGGTTAATGACGTTCTTGATTTTCTTTCGCGCTTCCGTAACCGCTTTGTTAGCTATGGGGAAGCTGGATACGTCTTCGATATGGTATTTTGGTCCTTTTTCTACTTTGTAATGTTTGAACTCGGGGATAAGTTCCGGGTTGTCCATGACTTCGTTGAGGAAGTTGGTTTCTTCGAAGTCGTCGTTCTTTGCAAAGTGATTTACGGCACGGTTCATAAACATCACTTCCTGTTTTTTGTCTTCTGCCGGAAGCACTACGTCTTTGGCAAAGTCCTGGCAAAATTTCAGGTATTTTTTGGTGATGAAATTTTCGTCCGTAAGCGCATCTACACCCAAAAAGTTTTCCAGCCAGTACTTGGTGTCGTAACGGTTGCTGTCTACGGAGAGGATTTTATAACCTTCTTCGCGATTGGTATTGAAGATGATACAACCTTTATCCAGTTTGTTGATATTAACGCCCTGCTGAATAACAATATCCAGGTTGCTTTCTTCTTCGCGGAACTGCAGGAAGTCGTGCTTTAATTCGCTTTTGAAAACACCGATGGCATCGACCTTCTGGTTATCCAGCACCATATCGCTGAAATGGGCCACATACACTTCCCCGCTTTTAATGTGAGGATGGTTGGACTGGTCAAAAAGATGGGTGGCGATTTTTTTGGAGTTTTCATGTACGGTTGCCGGTTCCAGAAATATATTGGAAATAATTTCAAACAACGGGTGGAATTCCACATCTACCTCGTTGGCAAAACGAAAGTAGTTCTCTTCCTTTTCCCGGAAAGGTTTAAGGAAGTATTCCTTGAGTATCCCTGTAATCTCATCATTGAGAAGATAGGGTTCACGCGAAAGGAATATGCCTTCGTTTCTACTTTTATTACCTACCCGGTGTACGGAAAGGCTTTCTATTTGAGAAGGATACAGGTTCAGCATATGGTTTTATCGTGTTGTTTGCCACGAATCCATTGTTTTCGGATGGAATATCGGTGGCGATTGTAGATTTTGTTAATGTGTTAACGTGTGTTTATTATTTTAGTCATAAGTCGGAGTTTTGCTGTTACCTGGCCCGTTCTCCATAACTCCATAACTCCATAACTCCCAACTCCTCAACTTTTTCAATTCCAGTTTTCGTCAAAGTCCAGGTTATCATAGTCGTCTATGTCCATGCCGAAGTCGTTAAAATCATCGTTCACGCCTTCCTCGGACTCAAATTGCTTTTCGGGTGGGAATTCCGGAAGCTGTCCGTGGGCGAACAGGAGATTGGGGTAGGACCTGCCGTCCTCTTTCCCGGCGATATCCGCTAGTTCGACAAAGAAAGTCCACATGTTCAGAAAGTCATATACGTAGATAAGCCTGTTATTTTCTTCGTTTACGACATCTGCCAGTGTAGTTTCGCCCATCAGGCGAATATCTTCCAGTCCGTCGCCCATATCAAAAAGAGCAATTTCCTCACCCTGGTGCCATTCTTCGTTACTGAGATAGAAAGAGGCCATCTCCGAACCTTCAAAACCGAAAGCCTGGGTAATGGTATTGTGAAACTCCTCCATGGAATCCCCGGATTCTATTTCTACATCTCTGAAAACGTCTTCTTCTGCATCTAATATTATCCTGAATTTATAAATCATATCTTATAGGTTGTATTTCTGTGTGTTATGTACGTTCCTGCCATTGAAATGGTAACTTTTGAGCCTGTAAAGTTACAAAGATTTCGCTGCATGCCGCGTATCGAGCAACAGATAATACTGCACCCCGAACAGAACGGATGCCAGGACTAGGTGCAAGGGCTGCGAAGCAAACGGAAAATCTAAATAGGCCATAGTCACACCGCTGATGATCTCCAATAAAATTAGTAGCATCACCCAGTTTACACGGACAAAATGCAGTTGCCTGCTACGGTTGAGGATAAACAGGAATACATTAACGGCCAGCACCAGTATGGAAAAAGAACGGTGTATGTAAAAGTCCAGCCCCGGATTTTGGAGCCACAGGTCGCGGGCGGTATCTCCAACTATTTTTACCTGTTCGTCTACAAACTGCCTTACTTGCGTACCCAGTACTACCTGTATGAGCGTGAGGAAAAGGGCCAGCCGGATGAGATTGGTGAAAAGCCTGTCTGTCTTATACTTGCTTTTAACCACCCTGGTAAGGTGGAGGATATACAGGATAAGGGCTACGATGGCCAGTGCCATAACCATGTGAATGGTGATCTTTACCGGAGCGAGAACGGAATACACGACGGTAGCCCCTAACCAGGCCTGGAAGCCCATACCGAAAACGGTGAGCCAGGAGAGCAGGGTGACGCTGCGTTTTTCTTTCCAATAAACAAAGGAAGCCACAGCCATAAAAAGCGTAGCCATCCCGGCAAGTGCCCCGCAAAGCCGGTTGATGTATTCTATCCAGGTATGTTTGGGATTAAACACCGCATAGTTGTGTTTGGTGTATAGTGCCCAGTTGTCAGGATTGTAGGTGCCGGAAGCCGTAAAATTGGTTTTTGCGACCTGCAACGATTCGTTCCGGATGATAACCTGTCCTTTTTTATACGTTTTGTCCGCATGCCACAGCAATTGTGATTCTTCCGTAGGGGGAATGTAATACCCGAAACATTTGGGCCAGTCCGGACAGCCCATGCCGCTCCCGGTCATACGGACCAGGGCACCGGCAACGATAACCATGTACACGAGGATAAGCGTCGTTTTGGTTATGGTTCTGAAATTCTTTTTAAGCCACACGCGCATGTTGTTGTTTTTATGTGTTTACCACGATATTTAAGAACGGTGTTTTATGGATTGGATTATGTTTTTTCCGGTATTTGTTAGTTGCCACGGATACACTAATGATTTATATGGTTCCTTGCGGAATGTTGGTCAGGGGCCTTGCTTTCCGGGATAAGCTCCCTTTTTTAACTTTATTGTCTGCCTAAATAATTCAATAACCAAATTAGCTCCCAAACTTCACAACTAAACCACCTTATTCTCCCGGTTCTAATCCCAACTCCATGCCCTTCTTCAGCATAAAGTCGCGGGCGGCTTCGTATTCGTTGGGGATTTCCCCTTCCAGGATAGCTTCTTTAATAGCTTCTTTGATAAGGCCTATTTCACGGGAAGGTTTCAGGTTAAAGGTTTTCATAATGTCCTCTCCGCTTATGGGTGGCTGGAAATTACGGATATGGTCGCGTTCTTCCACTTCCACGATCTTTTGCCTGACGATCTGGAAATTATAATGATATTTTTTGAACTTCTTTGGATTTTTGGTAGTAATGTCCGCTTCACACAAGGTCATAAGGTCTTCTACATGATCGCCGGCATCGAATACCAGGCGGCGCACGGCAGAGTCCGTAACCGTATCCTGTGCCAATACAATGGGCCTGGAGCTCATTAACACCATTTTCTGAACGAACTTCATCTTTTCATTGAGCGGCATTCTCAGCCGTTTAAAGAGCTTGAATACCATTTTGGAGCCTACGAATTCATGTCCGTGGAAAGTCCATCCTATTTTTTTGTCAAATCTTTTGGTGGGGGCTTTCCCTATATCGTGCAGGAGTGCCGCCCACCGGAGCCACAGGTCGTCGGTGTTTTCGGATATGTTGTCTACCACTTCGAGCGTATGCCAGAAGTTGTCTTTATGCCGTTGTCCTTCTTTTTCTTCAATGCCTTGCAGCCTGGTGAGTTCGGGGAGGATAATGTGAAGAAGTCCGGTTTTGAAAAGCAGGCTTAGACCGATGGAAGGTTTGTCGCATTTGAGTATTTTGTTCAATTCGTCTACGACACGTTCTTTAGATATGATCTTTATCCTTTCTTTGTTCCGGGAAATGGCTTCGAGCGAATCAGGAAAGATCTTAAAGTTTAATTGCGAAGCAAAACGAATGGCCCTGAGCATCCGCAGCGGATCATCGGAATAGGTAATATCCGGATCGAGAGGTGTGCGTATCAGTTTTTGTTTCAGATCGTCAACGCCCCCGAAAGAGTCCAGCAGATCGCCGAAACTTTCTTTGTGTAAGGACAGTGCCAAAGCATTGATGGTAAAATCGCGACGGTTCTGATCATCTTGCAGGGTACCGTTTTCCACAATGGGCTTACGGCTGTCCGAACGGTAACTTTCCTTTCTTGCACCTACAAACTCAACTTCCAGGTCGTTCCAGCGAAGCATGGCCGTACCGAAATTTTTAAACACCTGTACTTTAGGTTTCTTCGGCAATTTTCCGGCTACTTTTTTGGCCAGTTCTATGCCGCTGCCTATGGCGACGACATCAATATCTTTGGGAATATCGCGCTGCAACAGGTAATCCCGTACAAAACCGCCTATAACATAGCTGTCCACATCCAGCTCGGCAGCGGCTTCTGATATTACCTTGAAAATATCCTGTTGTAATGCTTCTTTATAATTCTGTACAGTCACCTTAAATTCTTTTTGTGTTGCCACGGATGCACTAATGTTTTTTGTGGTCCAGCAGGTCTTTGTGAAAATTGGCTAATAAAGCCAACCGGACACTTTTAAATAATTAATACATTGTGCCGTATGAGTATCTTGTATACTCTCTACACATTTGATCTCCAAAACTATTTTATCGAATACGACAAAATCCGCATAAAATTTATGGGGTAAAACAATATCTTTATAATTTACCCTGTACTATTTTTCCCTTTCAAAGGGAATACCTTTAGATTTAAATTCGTGTTCGATGGCATCTTTATAAACAATTTCGGAAAAGCCATGTCCCAAATGGTTATATACTTCGAATAATGTTCCGATGATCGTATAGCTTTCTTCTTTAAAATTAAATCAGCCATGTTGGTGTGATTGGTTGGTGAATATACTTCATCCTTTTTAATTTTCCTGACAAGACTATAAGAACTTCAGTTCCTCGTTGCCGCCAGGCAGAAAAACAAAAACATCCGTGCATCCGTGGCAAAAAACTACTTCCGGATGATCTTTACGACCCCGTCTTTACTGATCTTAATGATAGAAGACGGCTGACCTCCTTTGTTTTCGCGGTGCAAATTTACTACATAGTCTACACCTTTTAAAATTTCGTCACTTATTTTGGCATAGGATTGCGGAGTGGGTGCGCCGCTGATATTTGCCGATGTGGAAACCAGCGGTTTCCCGAATTTACGGATGAGCCGTTGACAGAAGGCATCGGATGCCACTCTTATAGCAAGGGTATTGTCCGGTGCTACCAGGTTGGGGGCGATGCCAACGGGATTGTCATAAATAATGGTTGTGGGTCTGGTGGCAAGGTCTATGATATCATAGGTGACATCCGCTATTTCCGGAATGTACTTTTCGAGCATAGGAACATCGGATACCAGGCAAATGAGTGCTTTGGCATCCGGTCTTTTTTTTAATGTATACACTTTGGCAACGGCTTTGGCATTGGTAGCATCGCAGCCTATTCCCCATACGGTATCGGTTGGATAGAGGAGGAGTCCTCCTTCCCGGAGTACAGATACGGCGTTGTTGATTTCGTCTTGCATTTTACCGGATACTATTGTTTATTATATATTACTTTTGACAGATTGCTAATGGTCTTTAAACAGTGTTATGCCAAAATGATTGGCCAGGGCCTGCCATTGTTCCCTGTTCTTGTCCTGCCGGATGTTTTGTTTTTTCAGACTTACTCCTTGCGTTCCTATGATCGGGATCACTTCCTTATTATATCCCATTACTTTTGCCGATGGCGTATTATTCAAAAGGGACATGGCTTTAAACCACAGGTCGTCCGCTTTCGGAGAAAGCTTTAAAAACAACTTTTCGTCAGTCACGGATGGGTGAAAACTATCCGGAGGATATAAAACGCCTGAGGAACCAATAGGTAGAACAGCCTTTTTATCGATCCCCGAAACATCTTTGTAATTCCAGTTTTTGTAGGGAAGAACATTGCCGTCGCGGTCATACCGGATAAGCCTTGTTGTAATAGCTACTACGGTTTCCGGTTTTTTCAGGTGCTCGTCGTATAATGTCGTAAGCCAGTCTTTCGGGTAAATAAAATCATCATCACAGGTTACGATAACCTTGTCCGGGAAGGATTTTAAAGATTCGACCAGCTTCAAATGCGGACAATCGAGTGTGGAGAACCTTACCTCAAAAATATCTCCTTCCAATACTTTCAGACTGTCAGGGAGCTGGTTTTTCAGAGATTCATGGAGCCACAAAATAATTTTTTGAGGCCTGGTGTCCTGCGTTAAAATGCTTCGTATGACAATATGTAGTTTATTCAGACGGAAAGGGATGGTGGTCAGCGAAACGATCACCGGAATTTCTTTTCCTGTTTTATGCCTAAGTTTGTTGGCCGGTATGGCACGTAATTTTAAGGTGTGGTATATGGAAGGCGGTATTTCCTTGACTTTCATACGTTGTAGTTGCTTAATTATAAGGATGATACAAGCATTTTTTCGCTGCATGCCCGGTTATAGTGTGAATTTCAGACGATTTGTACATCAATTACTTTTGTTTGTGTTGTAGCAGCCATAATTTTATATACCGGGACATTACGCCATAGGAATTTATATAGGCGCTTACAAATCCTGGAAAACGATCCATGAATCCTCTTTTCAGAATGTATTCACTGAAGAAGCGGAAAGACGGTTTTATCAGGATGTGAAATAGGTTTGCTTTTTTACCTTTGGCAAACATTTCTCTGGCTTGTAACCATGCATAGTGATTTTTTTTTCCGATAAAATGATCGAACCCCCGGTAGGTATAATGCAGGATATAGTTCTTCAAGGCTCCTGTCTTGCCTTCTACGACCAGATTTTCATGTACCAGTTTGGTGCCGAATCTGCAATATTTCTTGTGGAACAATAAGGTTTTAGTATCATTTTTGGCAGTACCGTACTTCATTTGCCTTGCCATGAATATACGTACTGTTCTTATTTCATAAGCGGCACAGGGTTCCTCTTTTCCAAGCTCCGATATTATTTCTTCCCGGAGTCCGGGATCAATAACTTCGTCGGCATCCAGGATAAATATCCAGTCATTTTTTGCCTGGTCGATAGCATAGTTTTTCTGGCTGGAAAAGTCATCGAATTTTCTTTGATAAATACTTACCGTATGTTGTTTGGCAATTTCCAGAGTGCGGTCATCACTGAACGAATCAATAATCAGTATTTCATCGGCAAATGTTGCAGATAAAATAGCCTGTTCTATAAATTCTTCCTCGTTTAAGGTAGGTATAATGATAGTGAGTTTCGTCAATTTTACCGATTTTTAGTCAGATTTAAGGCAAAGATATATATCTGTATTCATACTTTTGCCTTTATATAGATAAATCGAAAGCATGAGTAACAAGACGATTTCGGTGATTATTAGCACCTATAATGCTGAAGCCTGGCTTGAAAAGGTGTTGTGGGGGTATAATATGCAAACGTTTAAAGACTTTGAGATGGTCATTGCCGATGATGGCTCCGGACCGGGTACCAAGGTGCTTCTGGAACGGATACAACAGGAGGTTTTTTATCCTATAGTACACGTCTGGCAGGAAGATGACGGTTTTCAGAAATCGAGGATACTCAATAAAGCCGTGGAGAAATGTTCGGCAGATTATATTGTAATGAGTGACGGGGATTGTATTCCGAGAAATGACTTCCTGGAAGTACACAACAGGTATAAGGAAAAGGGGTATTTCCTTTCCGGAGGGTATTTTATGTTACCCATGTCCATATCTGAGGAGATTTCGGGGGAAGATATCGAAACCGGACGTTGTTTTGATGTGAACTGGTTGAAGGAACACGGGTTGAAATCTTCTTTTAAGAATAATAAATTGACTTCCGGAGGTTTTAAAGCTACATTTTTAAATGCTATAACTCCGACGGGAGCAACCTGGAACGGGCATAATTCTTCCGGGTGGAAGGATGATATTGTAGCGGTTAACGGTTTTGATGAACGCATGCAATATGGCGGGCAGGACAGGGAACTGGGGGAACGCCTGTTTAATTACGGGATTAAAGGAAAACAGATAAGATATAGTGCCATCTGCATACATCTCGATCACGCCAGGGGATACAAAACCCCGGAATCTATCGCAAAAAACCAGGCTATACGACAACACACCAGGGGCAGCAAAAGTAAGTGGACACCTTTTGGTATTAAGAAAGAGAATTAGATAATGGAAAATTATAAAATATTGGTGACCGGTGCGGCCGGTTTTATAGGGTCGCATCTTGCGGAACAATTGGCCGCCGAAGGACATACGGTTTACGGGGTGGATAATTTTTCGGATTATTATGACGTGGCGCTGAAAAAAAGGAATGTAAGAGATATCGAATCTGCCGGAGTTATTTTTACGGAAGCAGATCTTACGGAGCCGTTAACAAACAAGTTGCCCGGGGTTATGGATTATATATTCCACTTTGCTGCACAACCCGGAATATCCCCGGATGTTTCCCTGCAGGAATATGTAAGGAACAATATTTTTGCTACGCAAAACCTGTTACAATGGACAGAAGAAGAAAATGAAAACCTGCGCTTATTTGTCAATATAGCTACTTCATCCATTTACGGAAAGGAGGCCACCCTGCCCGAGACGGCTGTTCCCGAACCTATTTCTTTCTATGGGACCACAAAACTTGCGGCAGAACAGTTGGTACTGGGAGGACAGCGCGTTGGAAAGGTCAATGCATGCTCGCTCCGGCTATATTCGGTTTACGGACCTAGAGAAAGACCGGAAAAACTTTACACCAAACTGATCAAATCCATTTTCGAGGAAACATCATTCCCGCTTTTCGAAGGAAGTGAAAAGCATTCGAGGAGTTTTACCTATGTTGGGGATATCGTAGCGGGAATAGCTGCCGTGATAGGAAAGGAGGATGTAGTGTCCGGAGAAATTATCAATATTGGTTCGGATAAGGAATATACTACCAAAGAAGGCATAGAACTTATAGAAAAGATCATCGGGAAAAAAGCGAAAATAGAAATTACCCCGCCACGTCCGGGAGATCAGTTGCGTACTACGGCCCTTATTGATAAGGCCCGTAAGCTGTTAGGATATAATCCTGCGACCTCTTTTGAAGAAGGACTTACCAGACAGGTAGAGTGGTACCGGAATAATTTTCTCTAGCGGTACGATGTGAAAGAAAAAGCCCAAGCTAAAAACAATAATATGAAAGATAATTTTTCCGGACATGCCGATGCTTACTCCAGGTTCCGTCCCGGGTATGACTCGGAACTGATATCTTACCTCGTTTCGCTAACCAGACAGCAGAAATGTGCCTGGGACTGTGGTACGGGTAATGGTCAGCTTGCTGTAAAGCTGGCGGGTTATTTCGAAGAAGTATACGCTACGGACCTCAGTGAGAACCAGATAAAAAATGCGAAACAAAAGGAAAATGTCCGGTATAAAGTAGAAAATGCAGAAAAAACAGGTTTTACCGACGGACAGTTCGACCTGATCACCGTGGCCCAGGCTATTCACTGGTTTGATTTTGCTGCATTTTATGCCGAGGTAAGACGTACCTTGCGGAAAGACGGGGCATTGGCGGTATTGGGCTATGCTCTTCTTCAGGTAGATGAAAGTACGGATAGGGTGATACAAAAGCTGTATTCCGATATTCTCGGGACTTATTGGGACCCGGAAAGAAAATATATAGACGAATTATACCAAACCATTCCTTTTCCATTCCGTGAAGAAAAAACTCCGGAGTTCCGGAGTGAATATCGGTGGACCCTGGAACAACTCTGCGGTTACCTGGAGACCTGGTCGGCCGTAAAGCACTATATCAGCAAAAATGGTAAGGATCCCGTTGCAATGATCTATAACGAGCTGAAAGAAAGCTGGGAAAGCCGGGATACCAAAACCGTTACTTTCCCTATTATGCTTCGTGCAGGCCGGATAGACTGATCTGGGTTTAACAGGTCCCTAGTATTCCGAAGAAAAATGCAGCTTTACTGACGGGTATTTCTGTTGTGTCATTTGTATGGAAAATGAGGAATCTGCCAGGAATACCAGCTGTCCTTGTTTATCCGTAGCCAGGAATTTCTGTTTTACTCTTTTAAACTCGGCAAATTCTTCGCTTTTCGGGTCTTCGGGCTCTACCCAGCACGCTTTGTGAATAGGGAAGTTTTCATAGGTGCATTTGGCCCCGTATTCGTGTTCCAGGCGATATTGTATAACTTCGTATTGCAGTGCCCCAACGGTACCAATTACTTTACGTCCATTAAGCTCAAGGGTGAAAAGCTGGGCTACTCCTTCGTCCATCAACTGATCTATTCCTTTCATCAATTGCTTGGCTTTCATCGGGTCTGCATTGTTGATATAGCGGAAGTGTTCCGGTGAAAAACTCGGAATTCCTTTGAAATTGAGTATTTCACCCTCCGTAAGTGTATCTCCTATCTTAAAGTTCCCGGTATCGTGCAGTCCCACGATATCTCCTGCATAGGAAATATCCACGATTTCCTTTTTTTCCGCAAAGAAAGCATTTGGACTGGAAAACTTCATTTTTTTGTTATGCCTTACATGTAGATAAGGCGTGTTCCTCTCAAAAGTACCGGAAACGATCTTTATAAAGGCCAGGCGGTCCCGATGTTTGGGGTCCATGTTAGCGTGTATCTTAAAGACAAAGCCGGAAAAAGTTTCTTCATCCGGCTTAACCAGGCGCTCTTCACTTTGTTTAGGCCTCGGAAAAGGGGCTATGTCTATAAAACAATCCAGCAATTCCCGCACTCCGAAATTGTTTAATGCCGAACCGAAAAATACAGGCTGTAATTCGCCTTTCAGATAGGCATCGCGGTCAAACTCCGGATATACTCCATGTACGAGTTCCAGGTTTTCCCGTAATGAATCTGCTGCATTCTCCCCGATGATGCCATCCAGCTCCGGATCTTTTATATTGTTAAAAGCAATAGTTTCTTCTATGTTCTTCTTGCTGTCCCCGCTAAAGAGGTTGATGTTTTTCTCCCAGATATTGTAAATGCCCTTAAAGTCATATCCCATACCAATAGGGAAACTAAGCGGGGTAACCTGCAGGCCGAGCTTTTGTTCCACTTCGTCCAGAAGATCAAAGGCGTCTTTTCCTTCCCGGTCGAGTTTGTTAATAAAAACGATCATCGGAATGTTTCGCATACGGCATACCTGTACCAGTTTTTCCGTTTGTTCTTCGACTCCTTTGGCAACGTCTATTACTACAATAACACTGTCCACTGCTGTGAGGGTGCGGAAGGTATCTTCGGAAAAATCCTTGTGCCCCGGAGTATCCAGGATGTTTATTTTCTTGTCTTTATAGTTGAAGGCCAGTACGGAGGTGGCAACAGAAATACCTCTTTGTCTTTCTATTTCCATAAAGTCGCTCGTAGCTCCCTTTTTTATCTTATTGCTTTTTACGGCTCCCGCTTCCTGGATAGCTCCTCCGAAAAGAAGTAGTTTTTCAGTCAATGTAGTCTTTCCGGCATCGGGGTGGGATATGATACCGAATGTCCTCCTTTTGTTGATCTCTTTAACTAAGCTCATAGATTCTTCTATTGTGGTTGCAAAAATAGTATTATAATACAAACCATTAAAGGTTGACAGGGTTTGATTTTCAATATTCCCCTTTCTGTTTGTAAAAATCTGGTAGCCTGTTTCTTTCTTTTTTAGCTGATAAAAAAACAGTATGCAGAATCGCATATTGAAAGTTTAGTTTTATATTAGTGTTCTGAAAAGTGTCTTTTGGAGAACTTTTTGGGGTGCAATAGTGCATATTCGGGCGATAAAATGTGAAATTATGAGGAAAAAACTACTACTGTTACTTCTTTTGGGAATCACCTGGTCTTACGGACAGCAACGTACTGTTGCAGATCGTTATTTTGAAAAACTGGCTTATGTAAAATCGGCAGATCTTTATGCAGCCCTGGTCAAAAAGGGAGATTCATCCATGCACGTACTCAGCCGTTTGGGAGACTCTTATTATTACAATACCAATATGAAGGAGGCGGAGAAGTGGTACGATATATTATTGTCCAAATACGGTGAAGAGGTTAAACCGGATTATCTTTTCCGGTATGCACAGTCCCTGAAAGGTAATGAAAAGTACGATGAAGCCATGAAATGGATGAAAGCTTCCGCCGAAAGAGGAGGTAGTGATCCGGAAATGCTACGCCTGCTGGAAGAAGGGGATTATTACACCCGTCTTACCAACCCTAAAGCCCGTTTGTTCGGCAATGTGCATAACCTGGCCATGAACACGGAATATTCGGATTTCGGATGTTTTATCTTTGGAAACCGGTTCTATTTTGCGTCTACACGACCGTCCAAAGGAAGGACCAAGATATATGACTGGAACAAACAGCCATTCCTTAATATATACGCAGGGAACCGAATAGGTAATGAAGTAGACGAAATTTATAAGCTGGAAGGGGAGATCAATACTCAGTATCACGAAGCTACTATGGTGATTACAAACGATGGTAAAACGATGTATTTTACCAGGGATAATTCGGATAACGGAAGGAGGTCCGAAAAGGATGAAGAAGGGACGGTGCACCTGCAATTGTACAAAGCGATCCAGGATGAAGAGGGAAAATGGGGAAGTATCACCGAACTGCCTTTTAACAATGTAAGTTATTCCGTAGGTCACCCGGCCTTAAGTCCTGATGAGAAGAAACTTTATTTTGTTTCGGATATGCCAGGCGGATACGGTGTTACGGATATTTATGTGGTAGATATCCAGGATGATGGAAGCTACAGTGAACCACAAAACCTGGGGAATACGATTAATACCAGGGGAAGGGAAATGTTCCCGTTTGTAGACAAAGACGGGGTGCTTTATTTCTCCTCTAACGGACATCCCGGTCTCGGTGGACTGGATATTCAGAAAAGCGAGCCGCAAAGTGGTGGGTTTGGTAAGGTGGAAAACCCTGGCGTGCCTATTAACAGTGCCCTTGACGACTTTGCTTTTATGATGAATGAAGATAATACGGAAGGGTACCTGTCTTCCAATAGATTGGGAGGTAAGGGCGATGATGATATCTACCATTTTACCGCAAGGGAATGTATGGTCACCATAAGGGGGACTATTACAGACAGTCGTACAGAAGAACCATTGGTTGAGGCATCCGTTAGACTCATAGAACCCGGAGGTGGTGTAGTGGCAAAAGTACTGACCGATGTAGACGGTATGTACCGTTTAAAAGGGGATTGCCTGGATGGTGTGTATACCGTTGTGGCCGAGCAGGAAGATTACCGTTCCGGACAGAAAGAGGTAAATGTAAAAGGGAAAGAAGAGGTGAAAGCGGATATAGCTCTTACACCACTTATTATAGCAGACGAAATTGTAATTAATCCCATCTATTTCGATTATGATAAGTGGGATATTCGTCCTGATGCGGAGTATGAACTGGAACATATAGTAAGCGTTATGAACGCACATCCGGAGATGGTTATCAAAATAGAGTCGCATACCGATTCACGGGGAAATGACACCTACAATGAAAAACTTTCCGATAACCGTGCCAAAGCTACCCGCGATTATATCTATTCCAGGGGTGTTGCCAAGGGTCGTATAGAAAGTGCTATAGGCTACGGGGAGAAACGATTACTGAACAACTGTGCCAACGGAGTGGACTGCACCGAAGAAGAGCACCAGATGAACAGGAGGTCTTCTTTTATCATTATTAAGAAATAATAGAGATAAAAAAGTGAAAAAAATCGATATGATCTAAGTATTAACCATTCATTACAAAACGAACAAAGCTATCTTTTACAGGTAGCTTTTTTGTTTGTAGCCCGGAAAGAAAAAGATTGCCGGGAAACTTAAAACAGTTTCTTAGTGTCATAAAGTAAAATCAGGTAATCCTAGTGCTGTGTGCGGGGGGGTACGGTGGTAAAGCGTACCACAAAGCCTGGGGTGAATTTAATGATAAGCTGAATTCCTGATCCGGGCCACCGGTACCTGGAATTTCCGGACTTTGTACTTTATAAGTAAAGGAGTACCTTTGCACAAAATTTTAAAAAAGCAAATGGCAACAAACAGAACATTTACCATGATTAAACCCGATGCGGTAGAAAACGGGCATATCGGGGCTATTTTAGAAAAGATCACAGCTGCGGGTTTTAAGATCGTAGCTATGAAATACACACAACTAAGCAAGAGAGATGCGGAAGAGTTTTATGCTATCCATAAAGAACGTCCCTTTTTCGGTGAACTGGTAGATTTTATGACCAGGGGGCCTATTGTAGCTGCAGTACTGGAAAAAGAAAATGCCGTTGAGGATTTTCGTGCGCTTATCGGTGCTACCAATCCGGCAGAAGCTGCAGAAGGGACCATCCGTAAATTATATGCGACTTCCATTGGAGAGAATGCTGTACACGGTTCGGACAGTGATGAAAATGCCGCTATAGAAAGTGCATTCCATTTCGCCGGAAGAGAAATATTCTAAATGCTTGTAAATAGTATATAGTATAGAAAAAAATCCCCGAAGACAGGAGGTATTGTTAAAACACGGTACTTCCTGTTTTGTGGGAACCGTGGCGGGTGCCCTATCGCAATACCAGTTTTTTTACCAGTTCTTTCCCCAGTTCGTCATTGATCATCTTTACAATTTTCTCCCTGCCATAGCTGAGTTCTTCCCTGAGTACGGAAGACGTAAGATTTATATACAGTGTATCCCCTTTTAGTTGTATATCCGCGGTGTAGTTGTTAATGCCGCTACCCATAAGTTGTTTCCAGGCATCCCGGACATCGATCTTGTCCATCCCCGATTGCAGTCTGTTTTCTTTTATAAACGCTTTCAGTGCTTCCGATAGAGGTATATGTTCGCTATGTCGCTTTGCCATTTTGCGTTTTTCTGTTTATTTATTGGGTAATTGCGTGTTGACTAAATAACCAAGTAACCTTATAAGTATGGCAATTTATTGCCGCTCCCTAAACTCTGGATTTATTGTCCAGAGCGGTTTGGTGTCTTTTTTATTGCTGTCATTTGCCCGGATTTATAGGCTCGAACCGTTTGTAAAAGTAGTTTAAATTATCCGTATTCCGAAGTATAAGCCGTTCTTTAGTTGCCTTTATTACCTTTTCTTCCCACTGGCTGAGTGAGGTGTGATAATGCAGTGAAATATAGTCATCCTCGACGGTTATCGTAAAACTTTCCCGGTCATCCGAAGCATAAAAACCACCATCGAGACGAGGTTGCAGCTTTTTGCGGAAGCCACTGGTATCTGTCGTTATTTCAATATAATCTATAGTGGTGTTTACCTTGTATTCTTTTTCCTGTCCGTCCGGGAATTCGACTTTTTCAATTTCCCAATATCCGTTTATGTCCTTTAATTGCTTCTCAGGGCTTTGTGTACAGCCCCATGCTATAAAAAGTATAAAGAAGAGGGTTGTGGTTCGCGCCTTTATTTTTTTGCCGGGTATATTCATCCTGCTCATAATCGGAACATTTTATAAGTTTGATGGGTTTCCTTTACCACGGCTTCTGTCCGGTCTGCATGGGTATCACTGATAAAGAGCTGCCCGAAGTTTTCATCCATGAGCTTTACAATTTGTGCCACCCGGTTTTCGTCCAGTTTATCGAAAATATCATCCAGCAGCAGAATGGGGGTTACCCTGGCCTGTTGTTTTATAAAATCGAACTGGGCCAGTTTCAGGGCTATCAGGAAAGACTTTTGTTGTCCCTGGCTGCCGAATTTTTTTACCGGGAACCCTTCGATTTCAAAACTGAGGTCATCCCGGTGTATCCCGGTGCTGGTATATTGCAGGGCCTTGTCCTTATTTATGGAGGTACTGAGCAACTCGTTCAGCGGTTGTTCCGATAGCTGACTGCTATAAGATATGTCTACATTTTCACCGTTGGCCGAAATGGCATGGTACCGCTCCCGGAAAATAGGGATGAACGCTGCCAGGAAATGTTGGCGGATGCGGAATACTTCGGTCCCGTAAGTGTGTAACTGGTCATTGTATATAGATAAGGTATCGTAATCGTAGGTGTGGTTAAGGGCGAAGTATTTTAACAGGGAATTGCGCTGGGCAAGCGCCCTGTTGTAAAGGATAAGCTGAGTGAGATAGTTCTTGTCGGACTGTGAAATAACACTGTCTATGAATTTTCGCCGTGTTTCGCTCCCTTCTATGATGAGGTCACGGTCGGCCGGGGAAATAATGACCAAAGGCAAAAGCCCTATGTGGTCCGATAATTTTTCGTATAGTTTGCCATTGCGTTTAATAGCCTTCTTTTGTCCTTTTTTCAGACTGCATATAATATGCTCCTGAAGTTCTTCTTTTTCAAACTGGCCGTCGATGACAAAAAATTCCTCCCCGTGCCTGATATTTTGAATGGCAATAGGATTGAAATAACTTTTTCCGAAGGAAAGATGATAAATGGCATCCAGGATATTGGTTTTTCCGATGCCGTTATTACCTACGAAACAATTGATCTTTTCGTCAAATTGAAAATCTTCCGAACTGAAATTCTTATAGTTAACTAATGATAGGTTTTTTAAAAACATTCCCTTTTAAGCTGTGGTTCTTATTGTTGTTCGCTGCCCGAAAGTTGCCTAAACTAATGAAAATAATCGAATAAATACACTTCCATATATCAATAAAAATTATATTTTTGCGGCACAAATAAAGTCTGAAGATGGCAACGTACAAGAAACGAGGAGATAAACCACAAAATAAAAAAGAGAAGAAAGAATTAGAAGAATCGAACAGCACAACAGCCGAGGTATTTGGTACGCTGGACGAAAGCGCCTCCAGGACCGAGGCCTGGGTAGCCAGGAACCAGAAGTACATACTTATAGGTATAGGAGTGGTAGCTGTAGCGGTACTCGGATTTTTGGGATATCAGGAGTTTGTGAAGAAGCCTAAGAGCATCGAAGCGGCCAACGAGTCTTTCTTTGCACAACAATATTTTAACGAGGCGGTAAACGGAACCAACAAAGATTCGCTTTATACGCTTGCCCTTAACGGTGCGGAAGGAAAATACGGCTTCCTGGACATTATAGACAAGTATAAAGGCACGGATGCCGCCAACCTGGCCAATTACAGCGCGGGGATGGCATACCTGAACATGAATAAATACCAGGAGGCTATCACTTATTTGCAGGACTTCTCTACGAAAGACGGGGTTCTGGGGCCACTGGCCAAAGGAGGTATAGCAGATGCATTTATGCAGTTGGACCAACCAGAGGAGGCCTTGGGCTATTACGAAGATGCTTTTGCTGCTGGTAAAAATGAATTTACGACGCCGAGATTTCTCTTTAAGGCAGGGATTACTGCTCAGGAGCTGGGACAAAAAGAAAAGGCCCTGAAATATCTCAACCGGATCAAGGATGAATATCCAAACTCGGAAGAAGGCAGAACGATAGATATTTACATAGGAAAGTTGGAAAGCTCCAAATAAATATGGCTACCGAAAATAAGAACTTATCACACTACGATAAAGCAACGATCCCAAATGCGAAACCTTTTCGGTTTGGGATTGTTGTTTCGGAATGGAACGAAAATATTACCGAGGGACTTTTTAACGGTGCCCGGGAGGCTTTGGTAGACTGTGGCGCGTTAGCGGAGAATATAACCCGGTGGAATGTGCCCGGTAGTTTTGAACTCACTTTCGGGTGCAAAAAAATGCTGGAGACCCGCGAGGTCGATGCTGTAATAGCCATCGGTAGCATTATCCAAGGAGAAACCAAACATTTTGATTTTGTATGCAGCGCGACGGCACAGGGTATTAAAGACCTGAATGTAAAATATGACCGTCCGGTAATTTTCTGTGTACTTACCGATAATAATATGCAGCAGGCCATAGAGCGCAGTGGTGGAAAACATGGTAATAAAGGTACCGAAGCTGCTATCGCCGCTATAAAAATGATTGCCCTGGGAGAATAATCTCCGGTAAATAGCTGCAAATAATTAGTGTATGCGGGAGTGGGGCAAGTCCCTGACCACCCGTTATCCTTTGCTGCTTCAAAAATTTAATCGCCGTCTACTTACATTTTTGTAGTATTTTCAGTAATTTTGGGGGTATAGAGTTATGGGAGTATTTAAGACGCGCAAAAATAAGAAGTTCAATTATATCCCTCGTTACTATAAAAGTGACAAGGAAGGGAGCCCTTTTCAAATGGAAGGCCGTTTCGAGAAATTCCGCAGGGCTACGGGGGATAGTAAAGGACTCAAGAACAAAATAAACAATGCCCTGGAGGATATGAAAGGCAATCCGGACCGCAGGGCAAACAGGACCGTACTTATTATTGCAATCATTTTAATCCTCCTGTTCCTTTTTATCATCGATTTTGACCTAAGCATTTTCACCTTCAAGATATAATGGCAGATATCATACAGCTTTTACCGGATCATGTTGCTAACCAGATTGCGGCAGGAGAGGTGGTACAAAGGCCTGCTTCTGTGGTGAAGGAACTCATAGAAAATGCCGTGGACGCCGGTTCTACGGAAATCAAACTCATTGTAAAGAATGCCGGAAAAACTCTGGTGCAGGTAGTAGACAATGGCCTGGGAATGAGCCCTACAGATGCCCGGCTCAGTTTTGAACGGCACGCCACTTCCAAAATACGTTCGGCAGAAGACCTTTTTCAGTTGGGAACCAAAGGTTTCCGGGGAGAAGCCCTGGCTTCAATTGCGGCCATTGCGCACGTAGAGATGCATACAAGGCCGCGTAATGAAGAGGTGGGTACAAGAATACGTATGGAAGGCGGTAAAATCATAGAACAGGAAGCCGCTGTTACCGTAGCAGGTACTTCCATAGCAGTGAAAAATTTGTTTTTTAATATCCCTGCAAGGAGGAATTTCCTGAAATCGGATCAGGTGGAGCTTCGTCATGTTATAGATGAGTTTCAGCGGATTGCCCTGGCCCATCCGGATGTCCATTTTGAAATGTATCATAACGGCAATGACCTTTTTTCGTTGCCTGTCTCGAATTACAGACAGCGTGTGGTTGGCATTTTTGGAGGTAAGACGAATGAAAAACTGGTGCCTGTCGGAGAAAATACAGAAGTGGTCAGGTTGTCCGGTTTTGTCTATAAACCCGAACACGCGAGAAAGAGCAGGGGAGAGCAGTTTTTTTTTGTAAACAATCGTTTTATTAAAAGTCCGTATCTGCATCATGCCGTAGTGTCCGCATTTGAAGGACTCATAAAAGAACAGGCACATCCCGGATACTTTTTGTTCCTGGAGGTAAACCCGGCTACGGTAGATATCAATATCCATCCCACTAAAACAGAAATTAAATTTGACGATGAGCACACCCTTTATGCTATATTGCGATCGGCCATAAAGCACAGTCTCGGACAATTCAATATCGCCCCGGTACTGGATTTTGATAAAGATGCAGGCCTCGATACTCCTTACGAATATAAAAACAAACCGATACATGTCCCTACCATTGAGGTGGACTCCGATTTTAATCCTTTCCGGGATGAGGAAGAAAATAAAATTTCCTTTTCCGGCGGTAGCGCGGCAGGTACTTCGGCAAAATCCGGGGATAGCAGGCCTTCATGGCAAAGTTTCGGGAAACAGGGAAAGCAATCCGAATGGGAAAGCCTGTATGTGGGACTGGGAGCGGAGAATAAATCGGGACCGGATGATTTCAGCTCTGTAGAAATCGAATCGGAAGAAGTGGGCAGAACAGTCGAAAGGCAAAGCGGAAAGTTATTTGACGATACACGGGATAACGGACCTTCGTTTACCACTTACCAACTCCATAAAAAATATATTGTTACCACGATAAAATCCGGTATGGTGATCATTGACCAGCACCGGGCGCACCAGCGGGTACTGTACGAACAATTTCTAAGACAAATGACCGTTAAGGAAGGGATAAGCCAACAGCTGCTGTTCCCTATTGTATTGTATTATTCGCCTACAGATATGGCCCTGCTTAAAGAATTAAGGGATACACTGGAATTTATCGGTTTTGCCATTGACAAACTGGAGGGGGAAGAAATTGCCATTACGGGTATTCCGGCAAGTGTTTCCGAAAGTGAAGTAAGCATTATACTGGAGCAACTGATAGCCGATTTTAAAGATGAAATACCGGACAGTAGTTTTTCGCAAACCGACAGACTGGCAAAATCGCTGAGTAAAACCCTTGCGGTACGAACGGGAGAACTGCTGAACGAAGCTTCGCAGGAAGCCCTGGTGAACAACCTTTTTGCCTGCAAAGAACCTAACGTATCACCTTTTAACCGGCCCACGTATATAACCATAACCGTAGAAGATCTCGACAAAAAATTTTTATAAATGTACAGAATAACAGAAGCCATTAAGCACCTGCTGATCATAAACGTACTGTTTTTCGTAGCGACGCAGTTGTATCACGATCAGATGATTGAATTATTTTCCTTATGGTTCCCTAAAAACGAGCATTTCAGATTATGGCAGATCGTTTCACATATGTTCATGCATGGCAGCTTCATGCATATCTTTTTTAATATGTATGCCTTGTGGGCCTTCGGATCTCCGCTGGAGCAGATGTGGGGTCGCAATAAATTTATCTTTTTCTATTTCTCTGCCGGGTTGGGAGCTGCACTTATTCATACGGGTGTAGGGTACTATCAGTTTAGTGAAGGATTAAAAGCCTTGATGCATGCGGGGATTAAAGAGGAAGACATATTTGCACTACTTCGCGAAGGGAAATATAATGACTATTGGTATCAGGTAGCGCCTAAAGGTACTATCGATAACTTTTTGAGCAGCTATATACAACCTGCGGTAGGGGCTTCCGGCGCGATATATGGTATTTTGGTGGCTTTTGCCATGATGTTTCCCAATGCGGAATTGTTTCTTATTTTTGTTCCTATTCCCATCAAGGCGAAGTATTTTATCCCGGTATTGATAGGGCTGGACCTCTTTTCAGGGTTTACGGGATATTCCCTTTTCGGAGGTGGAATAGCACATTTTGCACACGTAGGAGGGGCCCTGTTCGGCTTTATTATGATGTGGTACTGGAAGAAAAACCAGTTTAATAACAATAGGTGGAATTAGCCGGGGAAGTTTCGTAGTCTTTGAGTTAATAAAGAGAAAGAGAGGTCATGTCTGCCTGCCTAATGGATAATATCGGATGCAGAGTTGTATGGTAGTGCAACCTTCCGTATGGAATTAAAGGCTTACGGGAAAAGACAAATAAAAACGTGAGAATATTCCTAGTTTTTGATCGGAAGAACGATAGGGGTTGCAACGATTTTAGATGGCAGTTAAATAAAGGAGTCTAAATTTTGAATGGTATATGAGTATCAGCAGCGATATAAAATATAAATATTCGACGCTAAATATAGCGGAGAAGCTCATTGTGATCAATGTACTGGTCTTTATTCTTAATATACTTCTGGTATTTTTGTTTCAATTGCCTTCAGACTTTTTTATCCGGTGGTTTGAGTTACCGAAGAGTTTCGGTAGTTTTATCAGTCAACCGTGGTCTATTATAAGTTATGCCTTTTTTCACGCGGGTTTTTCCCATATTTTCTGGAACATGCTGCTGCTTTATTTTTCCGGACGGATATTTCTGAACCTTTTCGGGGGCAGACGTTTTTTAAACGTTTATTTCCTCGGGGCCATCACGGGCGGGCTCGTTTTCATGATCAGCTATAACCTGTTTCCGGCATTTGCGGGTATCAATACAACACTTATAGGAGCTTCGGCCGCGGTTATGGCTATTTTGATATTTGTCTGTACCTATATGCCAAACCAGGAAGTACGATTGTTTTTCCTGATTAATATTAAGCTCTGGTATGTAGGCGTGTTTGCGGTACTGGTAGACCTGGTACAGATTCCCATCAGTAATGCGGGAGGTCACCTGGCACACCTGGGAGGTGCTTTGCTGGGGTTTGTTTATGCGAAAAACCTGTATAATGGCAGGGACATAGGTTCCGGATTTGAACGCCTGATATCGGGAGTGGTAAACCTTTTTAAACGAAACCCGCGCACACCACTCAAAACAGTACATCGAAATAAAAAATCAACGGCTTCCGGGAGAACTTCCTACACGGATAAGGACGATCGCCAGCAGAAAATAGATGAAATACTCGACAAGATCAGTAAGAGCGGTTATGAAAGCCTTACCAAAGCGGAAAAAGATTTCCTGTTTCAGGCGGGGAAAGATTAGTATAGATAATTTACAATGTAGGACAATCGCCGTATTTCATCACATCTTTAATATTTCAACACGAACGAGCAGTGAAAAAACTGGGTTTCCTCAATAAAGTCATTTTTTTTATGAACACCGTTTTTGCGGTGTTGTTGTTACTGTCTTATGTGTTGCCCTATGTCTTTCCAAAGCGATTTCCTCTTATATCTGTGTTAAGCCTTACCGTCCCCGTTTTTATAATCGTCAATACGTTTTTTGTGCTCTATTGGCTGATACAGCTAAAACGACAGTTTATGTTATCTCTTGTTGTACTTTTAATAGGGTATAAATATGTAGGGGCCATGTACAGGATTTCAGGAGAGCCCGAAAGCAGTGATGGAGGAGTAAAGCTGATGACGTATAACGTACGGATATTCAATGCATATGGTTGGCTGGAAGGAGATATACCGGAAAAGATCATGGAGCTTGTCAACAAGGAAGCCCCGGATATTCTTTGTGTACAGGAGTTTTATTATGAACAGGAGGACGCATTTAATAAAAACTATCCGTACCAGTTCATTAAGTATACCACGTTGAACAATCGTACCGGGCAGGCTATATTTTCGAAATATCCCATAGTGGAAAGGGGTTCCCTGGAATTTCCGAAAACGGGGAATAATGCCCTTTATGCGGATATTGTAAAAGGGAAAGATACGGTGCGTATATACAACCTGCATCTCGAATCCCTGCATATTGTACCGAGTAAGGAGCATATCTCCGTGGAAAATCCCGAAATGCTTTACAAACGTATGGGGAATGCTTTTGCATTGCAGCATCGCCAGGTGGAGATATTCGATGAGCACCGGCAGAAATGCCGGCATAAAATGATCGTTGCCGGGGATTTTAATAATACACCTTATTCCTATGTTTACAGGCAGATAAGAGGGGAGATGAAGGATTCGTTTATCGAAATGGGAAGTGGTTTCGGCAGGTCTTATGATTTTGACTATTTTCCCATACGGATTGATTTTATCCTGTCCGATCCGGATATGAAAGTTACTGCATATAAGAACTATTCGGAGCGGTTGTCCGATCACTACCCGGTTATGGCTACTATTCGCCTGGGCGAAACCGCATCGGACAAGAAGGAGAAATAATTGGAGATAGCTTAAATACTTACCTCATGACAAAACCTGTGGTTACTATAGAATATTGCCCTAAATGCAAATGGTTGCTTCGCGCGGCATATATGGCGCAGGAGTTTTTATCTACTTTTGAGGAAGAGTTGGGAGGAGTGACCCTGAAGCCCGGTGAAACAGCGGGTATATACCGGATCTATGTGGATAATCAACTGCTGTTTGACAGAAAACGTCACGGGGGCTTTGCTGAGATCAAAGAGTTAAAGCAATGGCTGCGCGACCGTATTCAGCCCGGAAAAGACCTGGGACATATTGATAAGGTATGATCTTCTGGTTTCAGGGCATTAGAAGGCAATCTGCCGTATCTGCCAGGATATGCAGTAAAAGAGCAAGTCCGATAATACGTGTGGGTTTCCAAACAAATAACAGGATATACAGGGCTATGGCAATATAGCTGTGCAACAGGTGAAATCCTACACTGCAACGGTTGGGGTCAAAAATAGGGTCAGCCAGGAGATGATCTACGTCAATTAAGATCCCGGCGAGGAGAATTATACTTACTTTTATAAAATTCGGCCTGTAAAACCAATAAGCTACCAGTAAGGGAAAAATAAAATGCAGTCCGTAATGGATAATGAATCGTAACATTTATTGGTCTCAAAAAGCGTTAAAACTATGCTCTTTAGTGCTCCTGATTGGCTTCTAAAAAGGTTATATTCCGGGTTAATAAGTTGATTGAGTTATTAAGTGTTGCCTGTATGACCTGATAATTTCTTCAGCTCATGAACTAAAAAAAATCATTGCAAACGAAACCTATGGATTTTAGGTTCATCGTATTTGTTTTTTCCTTTTCCGGATAAAGCCGTAAATGATCCATCCAGCCAGAATAATAATAAAATACTTAAAGTAGGAAACCGGCTTGCCTGAGCCATTGACCGTAGTAAATACCCTGTCCCAGCGGACACTTTTACTTGTTTTGTCCCAGCTGAACCAGACGAACACCGGTTTTCCCACTACGTGGTCAAACGGTACATACCCCCAGTAACGGCTGTCTATGGAATTATCCCTGTTATCGCCCATCATCCAGTAATAATCCTGCTTAAAAGTATAGGAATTTGCAGGTTTTCCGTTGATAATGATTTCGTTCCCTTTTATTTCCAGGGTATTGTTTTCGTATTCCTGTATTACCCGTTTGTACAATGGTAGATTTTCCGGTGTCAGTGCGATAGTCTTACCCTTTTCCGGAATATATATCGGACCGAAATTATCTGCGCTCCATTTGCCGTTCCGGGAATTCGGAAAAATACGGGGATTGGGTGTGCCTGCAGGTTCGATTTGTCGTTCTACACTTTCTACATTAGGACTTTTAGCCAGACGCTGAGCGCTTTCTTCGGTAAGGGCAATAAAGAAGTAGTCGCCGTTGGACATTCGTCCGAAATTATCGGTAACATTAAATCTTTCATACATATAGGCCCTGCTGAGGTCACTGCCATTGGTCTTCACGGTATAGGAATACTGTGTCCTGGCGCGGTCGGGCAATTGGGTCTTTTTTCCGTTAATATAGACATAGCCGTCTTTTATTTCGAGGGAGTCACCGGGGATGCCGACACATCGCTTTACCAGGTTTGTTTTTTTATCTATGGGTTTGTAATAGTTCCTGTCCGGGTGAAAATCATTCATATCCCGCAGCGTATCTGCAGGTTGATTGAATACTACAATTTCATTGCGTTCTATCTTCTCGAATCCCGGAAGCCGCATATACGGCAGCTGGAATTTATTGGCCACGGAAGTATTTTTTTTGGAGATGTCGTCATTGAACAGGTAGGACTTGATTCCCAGTCCCGGAATGGTATCGTGTACCATAGGCGCGGCAATGGTAGTCATCGGGACCCTTGCCCCGTAATGGAACTTGCTTACAAACAAAAAATCACCTACCAGAAGGGATTTTTCCAGAGAGGAAGTAGGTATCACATAAGGCTGCATGATATAGGTGTGTACCAGCGTTGCGGCCACAATAGCAAAGAGAATGGAACTTATCCATTCGCCTGAAGCCGTTTTGGGCTTCAGGCTTCTGTCTTTTATGTAGGATACCTCAAGAGCGTAATTGATGTAATAAATATACAGTCCCAGGGTAAGTATGGCCAACCAGGTATCCGTTGTGGAATTCCTGCCGAAACTTCTGGCGGTCTCTACCCAGATCACCGGGAACATGATGAGGTTTATGATAGGAATGAACAGCAGAATAACCCACCACCACGGCCTGTTGATAATCTTCATCAATATAACGGCATTGTATACGGGGATAAGGGCTTCCCATGCTTTTCTTCCGGCTTTTTGATATAGTTTCCATGTTCCGGCGAAATGAACGAGTTGCAGAAAGAGGAAAAATAAGAACCAGCCTGTTGCAGTCATGTGAAGGAAATACTTTACTAGGTTTGTTATGTTTTAAGAGTGTTAAAATACACAAAAGCGTTACAGTTAATCGCAAAGTTAACGCATGTTTAACAAACTGTTCCGGTGTAGGTATGAAAAATCTAAAATAAATCCATGGCAGGGATCCGGTTATTTTTCAGGTATTTTGCAGGATTTTATCAAAGGAGCGGAGTGAACATAGGAAATATCTTGTGGATTCAGAGCAATGTCTCCCGTATCGCGGGTGGTACGGACAAGATATGGACGGGGAGGAGGGGCTGTTTTTTCTTTGCGGAACCTCCTGGCTAATAATCGGTCCGCCTTATAGGCTTCCATTTCCCAGGGTGCTTGTTTGTTGTATATGTGGGTATAGTGTTTTTTGCCGGCCCAGATAACATGGTCTTTATCCAGGACAATGAGTTCTTGTTTAGCGTATTGCTTTACATGTATCATTTCATGGGCAAGTACGAGCCTGCGGCGGATGGCATCTAACCGGGGATCAATACGGATAATGATGTGCCGGTAGCCATTGGACTGATAGGTGTTTTGACAGAAAGTGACTCCCTGCATGCCGCTGGGGATATGCCGGGTATAGTATACGGTTAAATGTATATTTTCGCGAATATCCAGGTACTTCATGTATTGTCGGACCTCGTGTTTAACAACTTCGGGATCATCACCGTATTTTACCAGGATAACAGGCTGGGAGTGGGACAGCAATACAGGCAAAAGGCAGAACAGGAAATATATGATGAATGGATGCATAACGGACGTTTTTGATTGGAATACTGATACGAAAATATCTGTATTCCATCACCGTTATTTCCATAAAGGGACAAAGGGAGAGGTTAGGGTTCTATACCACAGTAAAACGACCTTAAATGCCGCTTGTCATACCCGAATAGTTATTTGGAGCAGTAAAACGTCTGTTAGTATCTTCGATGTGATTTGTAAACAGGGAGGACTATACCGGAGGGAGGATCTGGGTTTCCAGATAGCTAAGGGCGTTAGGCCCTTCGTTGAAGATGAGGTCCAGTATGCTGAGGTTATTTATAAAACCGTGTTTTTCTCCGAAAACCTGGGTGTAGGGTTCAAGGGTGGCTTCCGGGGCTTCCTTGGCATTTACCATACACCTGTAATCAGCTATGCCGGATACTTCCTTTTCATAGGCAGATGTCTTATCGTATTCCGGATTTACCTGGAGGATATCACAGATAAAGTGGATGGTCTCGAAGTTTAGATCCATCAGGAATTCGGATTTTTTCCCGAAAACAGGAGCGAGGTCATCTTCGTAAAATTCGAAAAAAGGTGAGGTTCTGTAAGCGGTTTGCAGTGTTTTCCAGTGTTGTTTCCGCCAGTTAAAGTTATTTTCTATACGAATATCCCTGTATTTCTGGTGGTCGCCCGTTTTGCTGTGTTTCACGGGAATGGTGAGTAATTGTTTTCCTCCCGGTCCGTAAACATACATCCGGTTGCGATAGGTCTGCTTCTGAAAATTATCCTGTATTTCAAAAATTACCCGGTGGTTTACTAGGGTAACCATATGCATAATTGAGGGAAAGTAAGTAGGGTGTATGAGTATCTTTTGTTCCATAAATAAAAAAGATACCGGGAACGGGGTATGTACAGTTCCCGGTTCGTTATTATTTTTTTCGTTTCTTGAGTATAAAGCTGAATATCACCCATGCAATTGCGATAATCAATACATATTTCAGGTATGAAACAGGCTCTCCCGAACCACCTACCGTTGTGAATACCCGCTCCCAGCGTACCTTTCCGCCCTGGCTGTCCCAGCTCATCCAGATAAATACCGGCTTGCCTACGATATGATCTTCCGGAACATATCCCCAATACCTGCTGTCTTCGGAGTTATGGCGGTTATCCCCCATCATCCAGAAGTAATCCTGTTTAAAGGTATAGGAATCCGTTTGTTTGCCGTTAACGAATATCTGTTCTCCTTTTACTTCGAGGGCATTGTTCTCGTATTCTGTAATGATCCTTTTGTAAAATGGGAGGGCTCTTGTAGTGAGTGCAACGGTTTTTCCTTTTTCCGGAATGTAAATTGGTCCGAAATTATCCCCGCTCCATGTGGTCTCCCCGGTATTTGGGAAGATACGGGCATTAGATCCGCCACCCGGCTCTATGCGTCTTTCCACACTTACTACATTAGGGGTTTTTTCCAGGCGGAGCGCACTTTCTTCGGTAAGGGAAGTGAATTGATACGCACTGTTCCCTACCCGGTAAAAAGGGTCTGTTACTCCAAACCTTTCATACATGTAAGCCCGGCTTAAATCACCTCCTTTGGTGTTTACAGTATATGAATATTGTGTTTTAGCCCGGTCGGGTAGTTGAGTTCTTTTTCCGTTAATATAAACATAACCATCCCTTATTTCCAGGGAATCCCCGGGAATACCGACACATCTTTTTACGTAATTGGATTTTTTGTCTATCGGTTTCCGAATGTCCCGGCTCCGGTGGTCGCCAAAGTAGCGTACGGTGTCCGTAGGCCAGTTAAATACGACAATTTCGTTTCGTTTTATTTTTTGCAGGGCAGGAAAACGAAAGTAAGGCAGTTGTGGTTTGTTCAGATATGATTTGATCTTTAACCCGGGAATGGTGTCGTGCACCATAGGTGCGGCAACCGTGGTCATAGGGGTCCTGGCACCATAGTGAAACTTACTGACAAAAAGGAAGTCGCCTACCAGCAGGGATTTTTCCAGGGAGGAAGTAGGTATCACATAAGGCTGCATGATATAGGTGTGCACCAGTGTTGCGGCCACAATAGCAAAGAGAATGGAACTTATCCATTCGCCTGTAGCCGTTTTGGGCTTCAGGCTTCTGTCTTTGATGTGGGATACCTCCAGGGCGTAATTGATGTAATAAATATATAGTCCCAGGGTAAGTATGGCCAGCCAGGTATCTGTTGTGGAATTCCTGCCGAAACTCCTGGCGGTCTCCACCCAGATCACCGGGAACATAATGAGGTTTATGATAGGAATGAACAGCAGGATAACCCACCACCACGGCCTGTTGATGATCTTCATCAGTATAACGGCATTGTATACGGGGACAAGAGCTTCCCATGCTTTTCTTCCGGCTTTTTGATATAGTTTCCACGTTCCGGCAAAATGAACCAGTTGCAGTACGAGAAAAAATACAAACCATTCTATTGCTGTCATTGTTATTTTATTGAATGTTGTTTTGTTGCTTATTCCGGGGGCAGGAATGTGTTATTTCCGGTGCAAAATACGCAAAAGGTCATGGAAATTGTTGTTCTAATCGAGATTTAATACATCTTTCATGCTGAATACCCCGGTTTTTCCGATGATCCATTCTGCTGCGATAACCGCTCCCAGGGCAAATCCTTCCCTGCTGTGTGCGGTATGGGTAATTTCGATATCGTCTACTTTTCCGGAGTAACGTATGCTGTGGGTTCCGGGTACGTTTTCTATGCGTTTTGCCGTTATCGGTATTTCATTGGCACCGGCCTTGTCCAGTTGCCACCCGGTTTTGGAGCTGTTTTTTATAATACCTTCGGCAAGAGTTATCGCCGTACCGCTGGGAGCATCGAGTTTTTGCGTGTGGTGGATCTCTTCCATGCTTACCTGGTATTCCTTCAGGTTAGACATCATTCTGGCCAGGTATTCGTTTAGCTGAAAAAAGATATTTACCCCCAGGCTAAAATTAGAGGCGTAAATAAATGCACCTCCCTGTTTGTGGCAAAGTTCTACGGCTTTATCATAGTTGTCCAGCCATCCGGTAGTGCCGGAAATAACGGGCACACCGTTTTCCAGGCAGGAAGTTATGTTTCCGAAAGCCGCGGAAGGAACACTGAAATCTATGGCGACATCGGCAACGGCAATGTCCTGTGCCGTAAATTCATTATCTATTTTCGCTACGATCTCATGGTTACGGGAAATAGCAATTTGTTCTATCATTTTTCCCATTTTCCCATATCCCAGTAATGCTATCTTCATTTTTTACTCTCAGTTTAGATTTTTTATTTTGGACTTCTGTTTTTTAGTGCTTGCACCAAAACACGGATATTTTTATCTTATACCGGATAACTCAATCCCGGGCATCAAAAATTAAAACTCAATGTTAACCCGAATGTTGTACCTGTGGAAAAATCATTGGGGACAATGAGCGGGCGAAGGGTGAGGTCCTGGCTTATATTGTGTTGTTTAAGGTGTGCATCTACATTGGCATCAATGATATTCAGGGCGTATAGTCCAATCGTGATAAGAAGGGACAGGTCTTTGTACCTCTGGTAGTATTCCTGGGCCCTCCGGAGGGCATCCATGGATACATCCGGGCTTCCGTCTGCATTGGGGACTCCGTCAATATCATAGAACTCGTCATCCGAAAATCCGGCCAGCCTTCTTTTATAGGCGTTTCTGTATTTGTGATACTGATCTTTATTGGATATGTAGAAATACAGCCCTGTACCTATAGCACCATAAACAATGGGTACTTTCCAGTATCTTTTGTTGTATATCTGTCCGAGTCCGGGCAATATCGCAGAGTAAAATGCAGCTTTACTGGGGGATAAAGGGTCTATGGTATAGCTTTCGTATAAAATAGTGTCCTGTATCGCTTCGGGTTTTTCTGTATTCACAGCATCTTTCGCCTCCTCTTCCTGCTTGTCCTCCTGTGCGGATAAAGGGTGATACGCTGTCAGCACAAGAGTGAAAAGAAAAATAAACATCCACATCTTCTTTCCGCAGAACACATCCGCAGGTATATCCGGCTTTCCCATAGAATAATAATACCCGTCAACAATCCGGCACGCAGTGTCCGAAATACGGTACCCGGCGCTTACATTTCGGGATGATAATTGGCTTTTGGTACTTGGCATTCGGTACTCGTTATTTTTTGTATCCCGGCTCTCTTTTTACCCGGAAAACGGTTTTGATCTGTGCTTTGTACTTAAACGGGTATTCTTTATTTAAAGAGTTTGGTCAGGCGGATGAAATCTTCACGGGAATGAAAAGGGATAATCAGTTTCCCTTTGCCGTTCCTGGATATCTTAACGTCTACTTTAGACGAAAAGTATTCGGTAAGATCTTCCATTTTATCATCGATATATGTGGGCAGTTTACCGCTCGAAGCATCAGGAGCGGTTTTATTGCCTTTTTCCTGGAGGCTTTTTACGAGTTTTTCTGTTTCCCTGACAGAAAGGGTATTGGAAATGATCTTTTCGTAAATGGCCAGTTGGATTTCTTTATCTTCAAGGTTAATCAACGCTCTGCCGTGTCCCATGCTGACAAATCCGTCGCGCATTCCTGTCTGGATTATGGGATCGAGTTTCAGCAAACGGAGGTAATTGGCAATGGTAGAACGTTTTTTTCCTACCCGGTCACTGAGCTGCTCCTGGGTAAGTTGTATTTCATCGATAAGACGTTGGTAGGAAAGTGCAATTTCTATCGGGTCCAGGTCCTGTCTTTGTATGTTTTCCACCAGCGCCATTTCCAGGGATTCCTGGTCGTTAGCAATACGAATATACGCGGGTACGGTAGCAAGCCCAACAAGTTTGGAAGCGCGGAAACGTCGTTCTCCCGAAACGAGTTGATACTTGTTAAACTCTATTTTTCGTACGGTAATGGGCTGTATAACTCCGAGCTCTTTAATAGAGCTGGCCAGTTCCTGAAGGGTGTCTTCGTTAAAATTGGTACGTGGCTGAAAGGGATTGACCTCAATGGATTCTATATCTAATTCAACAATATTGCCAACTACTTTATCCGCATTTTTATCCGAAGCCGTTTGTATGTCATTCTCCGGGTCTTTTAATAATGCCGATAATCCTCTTCCTAATGCTTGTTTTTTCGTTGCTTTTGCCATTAAACCGTCTGCTTATTCTTTTTAATGATTTCGTGCGCCAAATTTAAGTAATTTGCCGCTCCTTTACTGCTTGCATCATAATTAATAATGCTTTCCCCGTAACTTGGGGCTTCACTCAAGCGTACATTCCGTTGAATAATGGTTTCAAAAACCATGTCGTTGAAGTGTTTTTGGACTTCTTCCACCACCTGGTTGGAAAGGCGGAGCCGGGCATCGTACATGGTCAGTAAAAGGCCTTCGATATCGAGGTCGTGGTTGTGGATTTTCTGCACACTTTTTATAGTGTTCAGCAATTTTCCCAATCCCTCCAGGGCAAAATATTCACACTGAATAGGTATGATAACCGAATCGGCTGCCGTAAGGGCGTTCAGGGTAAGCAGTCCCAGGGAAGGTGCACAATCTATAAGGATATAATCGTATTTATCGCGGAGCCCTGCCAAAGCTTCCTTAAGCATATATTCCCTGCGGTCTTTGTCTACCAGTTCAATTTCGATGGCAACCAGGTCTATATGGGCCGGGATCAGGTCTAAGTTTGGGGAATCGGTACCTATAATAGCATCTTTGGCATCCATGGTGTGTTCCAGGAGCTGGTAAGTGCCCACTTCTATTTCTTCTACATCCAACCCTAGCCCGGACGTGGCATTGGCCTGCGGATCAGCGTCGATAAGGAGAACTTTCTTTTCCAGGACGCCAAGGGATGCAGCTAGATTAACGGAAGTAGTTGTCTTGCCCACACCGCCTTTCTGATTCGCAATTGCTATAATTTTACCCATGTAATTTTAATTGGATTTAGACAGGTAAAAATACAACTATTTCCGGGTTTTGAAAATGAAAATTGTTAACAGCCTGCCGGGCGTTATTGTCTTTTTGTGTGATTACTTCCTTAGTTGCCTGATGTTTACTGTGTATAACGGATACTTTCCTCCGTTACGTATGTTTTTCTGATCTGGAAAATCGTATTATTTGGAGTTTTTCCGGATCATATTTTCGAGCATGTCCCACATCTCTTCGGGGATCTTTTCAAGTATGTTGAACTGTCCGGCGCCTTTCAGCCATTCTCCTCCGTCTATGGTAATGACTTCACCATTCAGGTAGGCGGCAAAATCGGAAACGAGATATGCTGCAAGGTTAGCCAGCTCCTGGTGATCTCCCACACGCTGTAAAGGCACTTTCTTGGCGAGATCAAATTTTTCTTTAAGTTCTCCCGGAAGCAACCTGTCCCATGCTCCTTTGGTAGGAAAGGGGCCGGGGGCTATGGCGTTGAAACGGATGCCGTATTTTGCCCACTCTACGGCAAGGCTGCGTGTCATGGCCAGTACTCCGGCTTTTGCCGTGGCACTGGGTACTACATAAGCCGAACCGGTCCAGGCATAGGTGGTAACTATGCTGAGTACGGTAGTGTTCTTTTGCTGCTGGTCTATCCAGTGTTTACCGAATGCCAGAGTACAGTTTTTACTACCCTTCAGTACGATGTCGATAATGGTATCAAAAGCATTGGCGGAAAGCCTTTCAGTAGGAGAGATAAAATTCCCGGCAGCGTTGTTCAGCAGTACATCCACTTTGCCGAAGGCGTCAATAACCTGCTGTAGCATGGATTCTACCTGCTCGTAATAACGTACATCACATTGTACAGCCAGACAGGTACCGCCTGTTTCTTCTTCGAGCTCTTTGGCCGTATGCTGTAATTTTTCCAGGTTGCGGGAAGTTATGGCTACTTTAGCGCCCAGTTCCATGAAATATTTCGTCATGGCTTTACCCAGACCGCTACCGCCGCCGGTTACTACAATATTTTTACCTTTCAGGGCATCGTCGCGAAGCATTTTATCGGTGTACATGATAGACTTGTTTTTGTAAAGATACAAAAGTTAGTATGCGCGCATAATAAAAAATCCTTAAAAAAGTGAGTTACAGTAAAACCGGAAGTGGTTTAGTCTTGTTTGTGGTCGTGTTGATTTCAATTTTTCCCAGGGGCATTTGTAATGCCCATAAAAGAAAATTAAATAAAAGTACTCCGGTGGCTTCGGTACAACAAACTAATCATTCAACTATCCATGCTGGCCATTCCGGTGAAATCTTCTTTTTGATGTTTTGCAGCCTCTGTGCAGAAGAGCACGTGTTGCCTAATTTTTTAATTTCAATCAATGACAATGTGTGGAATTATGGCGAACTTTACATTTGAGTAAAAAATAAATTAAACGTTACCAATATGCTTACAGAAATTAACCCAAAGCTACCGATGCGAAACAAAGCAATAACAAGGGATTTTTATTTAAATAAATTAGGCTTTAGTGAATTCGGGGACGCTGATTTTGACGGATACCTGATGGTGCAGAGAGATAATGTTCAGATTCACTTTTTTGAATTTAAAGAACTGGACCCCAAAGAAAACTATGGGCAAGTCTATATCAGAACAGATGATATTGATCGTTTTTTCCAGTCTTTATTAGAGTATAAAACAACTATACATCCCAACGGACATTTACAGACCAAACCCTGGGGACAAAGAGAGTTTTCAATCCTTGATCCGGACAATAATTTACTGACCTTTGGGCAAAATGGCGGATAAACGAACAAACGGGAATTAGGATATTCCTTCATCGGCACCTGCCGGGGCATAGTAGAGACATGTGCCGGTATTCCTGTGTTCGGGCTTTTTTCGCTAAGCTTTTATAAACTTCTACAAGCCGGTGGTTTCCATACGCCCGTTGCTGCGCTTGGGCACTCAGCCACATCCGTTTTGACTTTTATAGTATAGTGAAAACAAACTTGTACAGCCCAGGTAGAGGCGGTGTTCCGGCTCTGCCGGAATGTAGGGAAGCCTACATTTACATTGTATAATTGTAGGAGGGGGTAGTGAAAAATTTAAAGTTTGTACTTTTGTGGACTAGAAAAGAGGGAGAGGCTACAATTATCCCTCTATAAGAATTTTCTATTGGAAATAATCCAGACTTTTCCCAAACTCTGAAAATAGAAGATTTTTCGGTAAGGTCTTTTCAATACATGTTCGTTAAACATATTCGTAAACAAGCCAAAATAACAACCGATAAATGGAAAGGTTACAGGCCTATTGCAAAGGCTAATGATATCATGTAAATAGAAAGCAACAAGGGGGGTAAACTTTAGAGCAATCCATACGATGATTCATCAAATTAATCTTGGATTAGAACAACCTATTCTTGGGTAAATGCCTTTAACCCTAACCGATATTTTAATGAATTTTGTTTTAGAATTAATCGATCTCAAAGTAAGGGTACAATATTCAATAACTTAATAACCAAAATGGTCTATAGAGAGAAAATATATCACAATGAAATTATATGCAGCTAAATACTGGCCTCTATATATCTAATCTTAAACACCTTTTCATTTATGCAAAAAAACTACACTATCTTTAAAAATATAAAGAAGTTTTCTATAACTATTTTTACTTTCCTGCTATGCTGTACCGTACAAGCCCAGACCGCCAAAGGCCGGTACATCCAGGCATCCATAGGCTATGGGATATCAGTACCATATGACGATGTAGATACGGACGGTTCCGGTTTTTACGCACAGGGAGAATACCTGTTTAACCTGACTGGCTGGCTCGGCTTAAGGCCCTATGGCGGGGTTATTTTTACCAAAACAAGCAACAACGACAGTCCGCAGCGGGAGCCGGATTACAAGGTAACGTCCAACGCATTTCTTATTGGTGGCAAAGTACGTGTTACAGCGCCCATTCCGTGGGGGGGCGTATGTAGAGGGCGGTATAGGGGTCTCTTTGGGTTATTTTGAAACCTATACGGCAAAAAAGAGCGGAATTTTGTTTCATATTCCTTTTTCCCTGGGCCTGCAATTTGGGGTAACCATAACTTTGATATCGGATTTACTTATTATTTTTATCCTTCTGCCGAGCAGGTTTCCGGGGCGGCAGCCTTTGGGTTGTCTTTCCCGGTGGATTGAGATGGCTTCCGTGCAATAGAGTTCAAATCGTAAAACATGCAATAGTTATTCATCAAAAATAAAAACCGTGATAACAAAAAAAATAGCAGTTTTATACCAGGCACAATTACCGCCGACCAAAGATGGAATTCAAAAACCGATGAAACCCACCGGTTATGCTGACAGCGGGGCAGATATAGCCTGTGAACTTCTGAAATACGGGGTGCAGGTTGTCACCCCGACGGAGCATCCGGATACGGAGCGGGACAAAGATTGGGTGTTTCCCGATACCAGGAGTGGTATAGAACAAGCTGTAGAAAAAGGGGCAAACGCTTTTTGGCTGAACACGGTATTGTACAGGAACCATCCTGTAACGCATTTTGCAGATCAGGGCTTTCGATTTATTGGACAACTACCGGAACAGGTAGACGTATATGACGATAAACAGTATACCAACAAGGTTTTAAAAGAACACAGTATTCCTATACCTGGAAGCGAGGTGATTTACAGAGACTACCTGGCCGGATACTTACTGGAAATAGACTTTCCGGTGGTAGTAAAACCCATCAGGGGTAGGGGTAGCCAGGGAGTTACCCTGGTAGACAATAAAAAGGAACTGGATCTTCGGCTCCGACAGATGTTTTCCAGCAAGGAATTCGGTGACGCTGTTTATATAGAAGAATATTTGTCCGGGCAGGAAATAACTATTACTGTAATGCCCCCGGGAAGGTATACGATAAGTGGCCGGGTAGAACAGTTTCCGGAGCCCTGGTGCCTTCCGGTAGTAAAAAGATTTAATCATTATAAGGGCATTGCCCCGTATAACGGGTTGGTAGCGGTGATGGAGAACAGCGCGGTACTGAATGACGACGAACTTCAGTCGGCCGAAATACATGAAGCTTGTACCCATTGTGTAACAGCAGCTAGGCTATTGCAAATCAAGGCAGCGATAAGAATAGACTGCCGTGCGGACAGATCGGGTCGCTATTTCCTGTTTGACCTCAATATGAAACCCAACATGACCGGCCCTTCCCGTCCGCAAAGAAAAAACCAAGATAGCCTTACCCTATTGGCTGCACGGAAAATAGGCTGGACTTATTTTGACCTGCTGAAAAACATGGCAGACCAAAGCTGGGAGGCCCGCTCGGTATTTTAAAGGGTTATATTGATTTACAAAAGCTTATCTTGCACAGAAGTGGTTGAGTGACGGCCTTCCAGGCCGTTGTATCAAAACCACCGGGCACTACCCCAGGTACTTTAACAAAGATGTGGAAATATCCGAAGCTTTTAACTGCCGGATGGCGTGGTTTTTTATCTGTCTTACCCGTTCTCTCGTCAGGTTCATCCGGTTGCCGATATCTTCTAACCGCTCGGGAGCTTTTCCCTGGAGCCCGTAAAACTGTACCATAACCTCCCTTTCCCTTGCCGAGAGTGTTTTGAGCAGGTTGCCGATATCCGATCGCAATGATGCGTCCATCAGGCCCCCGTCAGGATCGGGGGAATCCGAGGATTTTATAACGGCATATAAGTTACCGCTCTCATTTTCTCCTTCGTCGAAAGGAGAATCCAGGGAAAGGTTTCTTCCGGAGTTTTCAAGGCAGGTCTCAATTTCGGAAATGGAAATTTCAAGAAACTCAGATATTTCTTCAGGCGAAGGTTTCCGCTCAAAGGCCTGTTCCAGGAATAAGGTAGCCTGGTTAATTTTACCGATAACCCCTATCTTATTTAACGGAAGCCTTACAATTCGGGAATTCTCATTAATAGCTTGTATCATGGCCTGCCGGATCCACCATACCGCATAGGAAATGAATTTGAACCCCCGGGTTTCGTCAAATCGCATCGCGGCTTTAATGAGCCCCAGGTTCCCTTCGTTAATAAGATCGGAAAGTGGTAACCCCTGGAATTGATACTGTTTGGCCACCGAAACGACGAACCTGAGGTTCGACCGGACCAGGGTATTTAAGGCCTGTTGGTCTCCTTGCCTTACTTTTACAGCCAGTTCCACTTCCTGCTCACTTGTTATCAATGCTATTTTGCCAATATCTTGCAGGTATTTGTCCAGCGTAGAATCTTTTCTGTTCGTGATTTGGCGGGATATTTTTAATTGTCTCATAGATGTCTTCTCGAAATAGGTAAAATATTATAAGCGGTTATCATTCGGATTTTTTCAGGGAGCCATTACTGCTTTCAGCTGTTTTCGGGCGTTTATCATTCCAGATAATGGTCTTTAGAATACTTTTCTTCTAAGAGGTATATTGCTTTTAAGTGGCGATAGAAAAGGTTTCTGAATGAATTTTTATATCCTTTAAAGGTACTCTTTAAATTCCGTATAAACCTGTTTATTTCCGAATTACCTTTAAAAACATTTTGATATGACCATAGAGCGGTCTTAATATATTTACTTATTTCAGCCACGGATACACGGATGTAATAATAAATTATTTTACAATTATTCCTGTATCCGTAGCAAACAGGTTAAACTTCCGATCGAGGTATACTTTGTTGTTTATTTTAAGAATGATAACCATTTCGGGTTGTCGGGGTCAAAGGCCGACGCACTTTTGAGTTCCAGATTTATTTGGCTGATTGTGTTCTGTTTAACTACGACGATTTTGGGTTTTAATGTGGTTAGGAAAAAGCAGATAGAAAGGCACGGAAGGTTTATGATACACGGTTATGCAAGCTGTTTTGCTGTGGTATGTGGTAACGTTGAGGATATGGCTGCCGTTATTGGAAATGTTGCTGGGCAATTTCCCGGATGCTTACCGTATTGTAGCCTGGCCGGCCTGGGTGCCGAACCTTATTGTGGCCTATTTTATTGTGAAGAATAAAAGCGCAGTGAAAAATGATCTGAGATTTAAGGAGAAGGTGAAAATACAGAGATAACAGGATTAGTTTTCCAGACTTAAGAGATCGGGACAAATCATAGGAAAACGGACTTTTGTGCTACTGAGGAAAGCAGCCTTATTCAGGGATGCCCAAGTTTCAATTCCAAACTCATTAACTCCGAACTCCATCCCGATATATATCGGGACTAAAAAAACAACGGGTAATATTTTTTTTGAGTTTTTAAGACACCTTTGTCCTACGATTTGGTTCCGGATAGCCTTATATTCCGGCAGATATGTCTACCTTTGTGTTACATTTTTATAAGCCGGGTGTGCCCTGGTTTATTTCTTTTTCCGGATATTTTCTTTCTGAGGTAACCCACTTGATTTAGAGTCATAAACCTAGTGAAGAAGGAGAGAGAAATAACAGGTTTATTTCCGGGATTACGACCAACCTTTTCTTTGCAAACAGATAAGCAAGTATGTCTTTTCCCTTTAAAGGTAGTACTTTCAGGGCTTTCGGAAACCGTAATTACACATTGTTCTTTACAGGACAGTCCATATCCAGGATGGGCATGTGGATGCAGCGCACAGCCGTCATTTGGGTGGTGTACAGTATTACGCATTCTCCTTTTATGCTTGGACTGACCCTGTTTGCCGAGCAGTTTCCTTCGTTTCTCTTTTCTGCACTTGGCGGTATCGTATCGGACCGCTACAATCGTTATAAACTCATATTGCTTACGCAGTCTCTTTCCATGGTACAGGCAGTTGTTCTTACGGTGGTAACCTATACCAGCCACGACTCAGTCTGGGCCCTGCTCGTACTCAGCGCCATATTGGGGACTATCAATGCCTTTGACGTTCCGGCAAGGCAGCCCCTGGTACATGAAATGGTAAACGAACGGGAAGACTTGCCTAATGCTCTGGCGCTGAACTCATCACTGACCAATCTCGCGAAAATGGTAGGACCGGCATTGGCAGGTATTGTATTATCCGAATGGGGCGCGGGCACCTGTTTCTTAATAAATGCCGTAAGTTTTATAGCAATAATTGTATGTCTTCTACTGATGAAACTTCCCCCTCAACCCGCTCCGCCTATGAAACAGAAAGTGGGTAAGGAACTTAAGGACGGTTTTCAATACCTTTATAAAACTCCGGAAATCGGTTTACCGTTACTTATGCTTGCCCTGGTGAGCTTACTGGTACTACCATACCGCACCCTGTTGCCCGTATTTGCAAAAGTTGTTTTTGAGGGCGATGCCACGACATACGGGTATATTATGGGCTTCATAGGGTTGGGAGCGATTTCCGGGGCATTTTTTCTCGCTTCACTGAAAGAGGGGAGCAGGTTAAAAAGAATACTTGCGGTAAACACTGTAATTCTGGGAATATCCCTGTTGCTTTTTTCACAGGTAACAAACTTTCCTGTAGTGTTGTTGTTTGCCGTGCTCATCGGTTTCGGGGCCATGGCGCAGACCACCGTGTGCAATATACTGGTACAGACAAAATCAAAACCGGAGATGCGGGGCAGGGCCATGAGTTACCAGGCCATGGCTGCTTTTGGGATGATGCCGCTCGGAGGATTGCTCATAGGTACCATATCCGAACATATAGGAGCCCCCGCAAGTTTACTTGTACAAGGAGGTATTGCATTACTTATCGTATTCGCTTTTTCCCGTTTTTTGTGGAAGAAAGAAGAAGGAGAAGATGTTTCCTGAGTAAAGTTTATGGTACGTAACAGGCTTACAGACAAGGAAATGTCCCCGTGATACATAATTATGGCACGGATTTGTCGCAGACATATGGAACTTTGTCAGTAACTTATATCTTTGTATGGAGACTTTGTTTCCCAGGAATATAAAACTGTTTTAAAGAAGAGTATTTACCAAAAAACTAAAAAAATGATACGATCACTCCCCGCCGTTTTATTCGTTATACTATGTTTCGGAGCATTGCCCGCAGCATTTGCCAGGGATTTCTACCAGCTTACTATTTATGAATATTCCACCGGCGAACAGGAAAAGCAATTGGATGCTTACCTGGAAAACACTTACCTGCCTGCCCTGCACCGTAATGGAATAGCGGATGTAGGTGTGTTTAAACCCGTTGCTTCCGGAGAGCAAAATGAAAAAAATAAAATATATGTTTTTATTCCGTTTAAGACCAAGGAGGAATTCTTCGGACTGGAAGAACAATTGAATAAAGATGAAGCCTATCTTTCATCCGGTACCATGTATCTGGATGCCGCTTTTAACAACCCGCCTTATGACCGTAAGGAAGTTATTCTTTTGAATGCTTTTGAAAAACATCCACACTATGAATTGCCGAAGCTAAGTTCGCCGAAGGAAAACCGTGTATACGAGTTGCGGAGTTATGAAAGCTCCACGGGGAAATTATACCGGAACAAGGTAAAGATGTTCAATGACGGTGATGAGGTGGGTCTCTTTAAAAAACTAGGCTTTAATGCTGTTTTTTACGGAGAGGTCATTTCGGGGAGTCACATGCCCAACCTAATGTATCTGACTACTTTTGAAAACAAAGCGGCGCGTGACGATCACTGGGAAGCCTTCGGAAATGATCCGTATTGGAAAATACTCTCGGCAAAACCCGAATACCAGAATAATGTGTCCAAAATCGATATCCTGTTTTTACATCCCGTATCGTATTCGGATATCTGATACGGGAACAAAGGATGAGTAAAAGAGTTTTTCTTGTGATTTTTCCGGGATCATTACAAGAACCCGGTTAAATTGTCTGTACTTAAATCCTGTGTTTTATGATAGAAATAAGAAAGGCAGAATCCGACAGGGATTATAATACCGGGGCGGAATTGTTTAAAGAATATGCCGCTTATATAGGGATAGACCTGGAGTTTCAGAATTTTGCCAGGGAAGTGGAAGACCTCCGAAGCCAGTATTCTGCTCCGGAAGGTGCCCTTTTGATCGTATCCGGTGCGGAAAGTACTGCCTTGGGATGCGTGGGCATCAGAAAACTGGAAGATAATATCTGTGAACTTAAACGAATGTACCTGAAACCTGAAACCAGAGGACAAGGATTGGGTCTGGAATTAATGAATAAAGCGCTCCGTACCGGGAGAAAGTTAAAATATGAAAAGATGCGCCTGGACACCCTGGCAAATATGGAAGCGGCCATAGCACTCTACAGGAAGGCGGGATTCTATGAAATAGCGCCTTATCGTTATAACCCGATGGAAGATACCGTATATATGGAAATCCTGCTCAGGTAGTTATTCGCCGTGGTGTGTACCGTAGCTTCCCGGGAGAAGCTACGGCCATAATACCTATTATAAATTTTTGAGAAAGTCCATATACTTCAGCGTGCTTTCTTCTATTCTTTCCGGTGTACCGTTGTGCTCGGTGCCGTAGAATGCGAAGAGCGGGCGATAAGCTGCCCGGATATAGGCAAAAGTGAGCTCGAGCGGGGCTGTAAGCTGTGCCAGGGTATATTTGTACCTTCCCGAAGACCTGTAATCTTCTTCTTCAATACCGGCAGATATGGCCAGGGCTACCTTTTTACCGGCCAGTTTGTACGGACTGCCCTTTCCGTAGGCCCATCCGTGGGTAAGTACATCGTCCTGCCACTGCTTGAAAAGGGGAGGGGAACTAAACCAGTAAAAGGGAAACTGGAATACAATGGTGTCGAATTTTTCCAGTAACCGCTGTTCACTTTCCACATCGATCTTCCCGTCCGGATACCGGGCATAGAGATCGTGTACTGTATAGGTTTCAGGATATTTTTCCAGTTCGTTTATCCAGCGTTTGCTGACTGCTGAACTTTCCGGATGGGGGTGAATGACTATAACCAGTTTTTTCATGTTGTTTACTTTCGGTTTTTTAAATTATACTTTTAGTTCAGTAATAAGAGACAGAATACCTGCGTGTCAAACCGGGTTTTCTACGGGAGTAAAATTACAAATTGAGCTATGTATTACGTATATTAGCAACCTATTGTATGGTACAAACAAAAATGTAAGTATGGGTAAAGTCAAGAAAACTTCTACGAATTACGAGAACAGGCAAATACTTGATGCGGAATGTGAAGAGATCTACGCTGCCAATCTCATAGGCGGACGATGGACTATAGCCATATGCTGTTACCTGGCCGGGGGAAAGCTGCGTTTCAGCGAGCTACGCAGGCGAATGCCGAATATTACGGAACGCATGCTTACCCTGCATTTGAGGAAAATGGAAAACAACCGCCTGGTAAAGCGAACCGTATATGCCGAAGTACCACCACGGGTAGAGTATGAGCTTACGCAGATCGGAAAACAACTGGTACCCATACTGGACATGCTGAAAAAATGGGGAGCTAAGCACAAAGAAACGATAGAATAGACCCCTTCGGACTGCAAGGTCGGAAGCAAGAAGACCATGAAATGGCCACAGTTATGGAGTGTTAACTAAATAACCTAATAACCCACTAACTTAATAACTTGGTACTAACCCATTCTGGCAATAAGCACCTTTTTGGCTTTGATCTCTTGTTCAGCTATTTCTTATTCCTACACTCCGCAGGTTCTAATAGTTTGTACTGTAAAAATCAAAATACTTACAGTTGGTTTTTACTTCGTCATAAAAAGAGGTATGGCTGTATTCTTTGAGTAATTGAAAATAATTGCGGTATCCGGATGTTTTTATCTCCATGCGTCGTGTTTTCCTGGCTTTGTAATCCAGGTTCTTCAGGTTATTCAGCTCCGGATCGTTTTGCGTACTGTAAAAGATACCCTGCTCACATTTGGAAGCGGCAAAGAGAATTCTGGCTTTGAGTTCATCATCACCGGCTTTATCGAGTGCCGGTTTCAGGTAAGTAAGGGGGTGGTCAAAGTTGTCTTTAAACCAGGGATTCCATCCGTAGTTTTTGAAATAAAGGATATATTTGGGGGACTTTTCTTCAAAGTGTCCGCTCCAGTCGGGATAATTGTGAAATTTGGAGTTGTTTGCGTTGGAGTCACTGAACGTTAATATATTGCGATAATAACCTAAAAGGGATGTATTGAAAAAGAAATTTCCCAGCAGGTAATTTGCCTTTGCCGCTTTCTCGTTATTTTCCTCTCCTTCTTTTTTCAGCCGGATAAGTATTTCTGCAAGTTGCTTTTTATTCATGGAAGGGGGAATAAAGGTAAATTCATTCAGATAATCGGTTTGCATCACCTGGTCCTCCGGGCATTGGAAACACTCTATGCGATTATAACCGAATATGTGGCTCGGAATATTAGAAAATCCTTCATAGGAAATGGCATCCCCGTTTGTGATCTTCCCGTATTCGGACAAAGCTTTTTCCGGCTCCCCTTTCCACAGGAATATATTCCCTTTCATATGGGCTGCATAACTGTCCAGGTCAAACCCGGCTTTCTGTACGTATTTCTTGGCCTGGTAGTCGTATTCCACCGGGGGAATACGCTTAACGAGCATCTGTTCAAACGCATTTTTATTCTGTTTGTGATAAAGTTCTTCTATCGCAGTGAGAATGTCAGGGTCCGGGTTATATTCCAGGGCGGTAACGGGGTTTTGAAGTAAAAATGCTTTGGCATAGTCTTTCTGTAAAAAGTAACGGTTTGCCAGCACATCGGTTATAAAACCGCGTGTACCATCGGAATCTGGTGAGTAGTACGCATTAACCGATGTTTTCGTATCCAGTACATCCCCGTATTTTTTCATTAATGTCTCTTCGAAATCTCCGGTGATCTCCGGTTCTTGTGTTATGGCGATCAGCATAGCCAGCCTGTCTTTCTGACTGAGGATCTCTGCTTTTTTGGTCCTGACCTTTTCCAGGTGATCTCCTGCTGCCTGGTAATCTCCCCGGATAAAGTACAGCCATGCAGTGGTCAGTTGCCAGAATTCCTGCTCGCGGACTTTGTTGTTCTGAGCCTGCTGTAATGCACTTTCAAGGGCTTGATTCAGAAAAGGTTCGGCGCTAGTATCCATGCTCAGGGGAAGACGATGATCTTTAAGTTCTTCCATACAATCCGGATTTCTGTATGAGCAATAATAATGCGTGGGGAAAAAGTTCCTTTCGAGCTGGTTAACCGCTCTTGCCATGAGTACTTTGGCTTGCGGAGCATTCGGATCGTTTTGTATGATCTTGTTAAAAGAAGACAGCGGATTGTTGAAATCGCGATACCCGAGAAGCATGTACAAATCATTTTTCTCCGTTGTATTTCCCGCTTTGGACAACAGTGCCTCAAAGTCGAGGTCGTTGGTCACACGCATGGAGGAATAGGCTTGTTCCTTGCGGTTTTTGGTGTGAGTAAAGAACCGGAAGAAATCGTAATGTGCCTGCATGTAGTTTCCAGCGCCTCTTTCGGCGCCCCCTTTCTGGTCCAGGGCGTAATAATACATGATCGGTTTGTAATCCAGGCTTTCCACATGAGTATTAAAATAAGCTATGGCTTCCCCGTATTTCTGATAATAATGGGCAAAACGGACCAGTTGATAGCCGTAACGGAGTTTAAGGGCCTTATCGGTTTCCGCCTGCCAGCTTTTTTCCAGAACATTGATTACTTTGTCATAATCCAGTTCTTCTACTGTGTGTTCCGGGGTATTGCCCCAGTAATACCTGCGGTCTCCTTTAACGGCCATGTACGGTTCCAGGTATTTTGCATAAGCCAGGTATAATAATGCCTGTTTGTGCTTTTTTATGAAGTTCTTGTCGATGAACCCCAGTTTTTTGTCGGTTACTGTATTTTCCTGTGCCAATGCCCGGAGATCTTCTCTTCCGGACTGAAACACCAGGTAAAGGGCCTGTTCGTAGGATATATCGAGGTACTTCTGCCAGTCCTCGATGTTTTCATTTTTTTCCGTACCGTCCGTTTTGCCCGGCGTGTAAAAGCTACTGTCGTAAGTGAGCAAAAAAGCCTGGTATTGAGGTTCCTCTATGTTTTCCTGTGCAAAGAGGTTATAATAAGTATAGTCTTCCCCGAAATCACCTGCGCAATAGGAAACGGCATTGTTGCCGGGAGTATGTGCCGATAAGGCATGGGAGAAGGAGACCATTAAGAATGAAGTAGATAATAATAATATTTGTTTCATAGTATTACGGTTCGTTTTTAATATTTACCTCCCGACAGCTTACAGAAATAAGAGTAGGCGTGTATGGCACTTTTTATCGGTGTTGGTTAAATGATTTTCTACAACCTCACAGTTTGTATCCGAAGCTAAAAGTAACATATAAGAAGCAAACAGGAAATACTGAGATTCCGGTATTTTTTATTGAAGGTCTTCCGGGGAAAATCGCGAAAGGAACAGGCTGTCCAGGTGATAGTACACATAGCTGTAGGGCCTGCGGATCTTTTTATCCAGAAAGGTCCTGGTCTCTTGCAACAACTCCGGAGATATGGACTCAATACGAACCTGGAAACTTTTGTTTAAATACATGCCCCGCAAAAAAGTATCCTCCCGTACTTCATAGGAGCGCCCGCCTGTCTTTTGGTAAGTTTCTTCCGGGAGTTCCTCTTCCGTGACACCGTTGACGAGCTTTGTCCTGCCCAGGTGGTTGGTGACTACGGCCCAGGAATAGAGGGGAAGAGCTATGTCAAGATCCAGGGGATAATCTTCGATGCTTTTCAGGTAATCTTTTAAAAGGGGAAGATCAAGAATAGAATTTCTGCCGTTGTTTTCCACAGGATTGGATGTGGCATAGGCCATAAGGTATGCCTTGTCTGCCGGAGGCACCCCGGTTTCGTCGCGATATTTTACCTGGTGGAGCCGCAGGGTACAGCTGATCTTTTTACCGGAGATGTTTTGCAGCGTTGTCAGAAAACGGAAAAAACGATCCCTGGTGCTGGCCGTCCAGTCACAGTCTATTTGTATTTCTTTGAGGTCACCTAATTGGTTGTCCGACATTATTTTCCGGATCAGGACAAAGACGTCTTTTGCCAGTTTATCCGTATCCGTAGTAGCTATATGTGTTAGGGTACGATTGGTGATAAAGACTACAGGAACATAGTCCGCATGCAGCGCTTTTGCATCAAAGGAGCGGATTGCTGCCTGTGGTTGGGGCGTTCCTTTCTGTATATCCACATCAAATAACCGAAGGTATAGCCGGGTAGCTCCGAGTTGCTCGAAAAACTGCTTTTCTGTCTCCCCGATATGGGTTTTGCTTTTCCAGTAATAAAACTGGACCGGATGTGTTGTTCTTTCCTTACACGACTGAAGGAAGAAAACACCGATAAGGGCTAATAGGAGAACAAGACGCATGTCAACACTTTGTGAATATTTGGTTCAATAATACGAAAAAGTACGATGCGGGAGAGATTCTTTTGTGGAAGAATACGTATTTGTTTATCCTGTACGGGGAAATATTGATTTGGAATAACAATACAGCGGACCGGGATTTTTATATAAAAATAAAGGAGTAAGCTGTCAATAAAAAAACCCCCTTACGGGGGTCGTGCTAAATAAAACCAAAACTAACCTTGTAACACTACACAAATATATAAATAATTTCTTACATATAATGTAAATTATACTTTAAAAATTATAGATAAATATTATTTTAATGTAAAATCAGCTGTTTTGACCTTTTTTTCTTAGTCTTTAAACATGAAGAAAGGTTCTCTGGTGCCCATGTCTTCCCCGGGAAATTTGTCAATATGTAATTTCTTTATAATAAAATAGGTAGTATTGAAATAACATAAGAATTTATTATTGTTAAATATAAATTATTTCGTCATAAATTGAAGGGGGTAGGTATTACCGAAATCGTTTTCGATAAGAGATGAAATGTAAATAGGATTTTTCTGTTTGGCGATACTTTATATATTTGTGTTAACGTAAACATTGTTGTAATGTATTTTTAAACACCAAAATTATAAATACTTGTCAATAATTTTAGATTTTTATATTTAAATATTAATTCGCATATTAGTGTTTTGGCAACACTTATATCTTGCATTTATTAATAAAAGACGATTTTTCCTGTATTATCCTTTTTAATTTTTTCTAATTATGTAAGTATTTACAACAGTATTGAAAGAATTATTTTTAACAACCAATCAAAATTTAATTTTATGAAAAAAACTGGATTTAGTGCCCTTAGGGCATTATGGCAGAATACGATTTGTATTTTGTTAATCAGCAGCGCAACCGGATTGTTGTATGCCAGGGATGTTTCCTCTCCGGCAGAAACCGGAGTGGAGAGTGTCCCGCTTTTTCTTTCGGTAACCGGGCAGATAACTGCCCAGACCGACGGAATGCCTCTTGCGGGGGCAAGTGTTATGGAAAAAGGCACAACCAATGGGGTTGTAGCCGATTTTGACGGAAATTATTCCATAGAAGTTTCCGGCTCGGATGCGGTCCTCGTAATATCTTATGTAGGATTTAAAACTAAGGAAGTGGCTGTAGACGGACAGGAAGTTGTGAATATAGTGCTTCAGGAAGACCTTGCACAACTCGATGAAGTCGTTGTGGTGGGCTATGGCGAACAGAAAAGAGAAACAGTTACGGGGTCCGTTGCTACCATTCAGAGTAAAGACCTGGCAAAATCGCCCACAGTGAACGTTTCCAACGCTATTGCCGGACGTATGCCTGGGGTGATTGCAACCCAGGACAGCGGGGAACCTGGGGCGGACGATTCCAATATCCGCATCCGTGGTAGTAATTCTTTCGGGGATAGCAGTCCCCTGGTGGTTATAGACGGGATCCCTGCGAGGGAGGGAGGTTTTTCAAGGCTGAATCCAGCCGATATAGAAAACATATCCGTTCTGAAAGATGCATCGGCAGCGATTTACGGAGCACGTGCCGCGAATGGGGTGATTCTCGTAACTACAAAAAGGGGGAGCGATGGCAAGCCCAGGCTCAGCTATAATTATAACCTCGGGTTTTCACAGCCTACCGTTATTCCCGATGTAGCCAATGCAACACAGTATGCAGAGATGCGAAACGATCTGGAAGTATATAAATTGCCGGTATCCGAATGGCAGGGTGCGACTACCGCTTTTCAACAGAGCGGAACCTATACCCGTCCCAATGGAAATACGGTGACAGCGCCTTTCATGCCTGATGATTTTCAAAAGTTCCGTGATGGTTCCGATCCCTGGGGGCATCCGGATACGGACTGGTTCGATGCTACTTTTAAAGACTGGTCCAAACAGGAAAGGCACAACATTCAACTTACCGGGGGAAATGAAAATATGAAGTTTCTTACTTCCCTTGGATACCAGAAGCAGGATGCATACTACAAGAATTCCGCGACCAACTACGAGCAGTATGATATACGTATAAACCTGGACGCAAAAGTAAACGAATACATTACGACTCAGATAGGAGTATTGGGAAGACAGGAAGACAGGAATTACCCGACAAAAGCGGCAAGTGCCATATTTCGTATGCTGATGCGGGGTAACCCCACTCAACCGGCTTTCTGGCCCAACGGAATGCCGGGACCGGATATTGAATACGGAGAAAACCCGGTGGTCATTACTACAAACCAGACCGGGTATGACAGGGACAGGAGGTATTACTTCCAGACCAACGGAAAAGTAGAGATAAAAATTCCGTGGGTAGAAGGACTGAAATTCACAGGAACTGCTGCCATAGATAAATATATTCAGCAGAAAAAGCGCTGGGAGACCCCCTGGTATCTTTATACCTGGCAGGGAGAATATGAAGAAGACGGGGAGACTCCGAAACTGGTGGCGGGTAAGCGCGGGCCTGCCGAGCCCAATCTCAGGCAGGAAAACCAGGATCAGCTGAACATATTGCTGGGAGGTGTACTGACTTATGATCGTAAGTTCGGAGATCACGAACTCAACTTTCTTGCCGGGGTAAACCGAGAGACCATAAGAAATGACAATTTCTTCGCTTTCCGGCGTTACTTTATTTCCACCGTTATTGACCAGATGTTCGCGGGTGGCGCAGCGGAAAGAAATAATGGGGGAGATGCCTGGGAAAGGGCACGTCTCAACTACTTCGGAAGGGTTGGCTATAACTATAAGGAAAAATACCTTGCCGAATTCCTATGGCGATACGATGGCTCCTACATGTTCCCCCAAGACAGCCGATACGGTTTCTTTCCGGGAGTTATGCTCGGATGGCGTATCTCCGAAGAGAATTTCTGGAAAGACAATGTGGAATTCGTAAACTACCTGAAACTCCGGGCTTCCTGGGGACAAATGGGAAATGATAATATCTATTTCGATGCCAATGGAGATGGCGAACAAACACTACAGGAATACCAGTATTATTCTACTTATGGCTTCGGTTCTTATATAGTTGATGGAAATGTGACAAGTAGCCTGTTCGAAAGCCGCGTGCCTAATACGATGATCACCTGGGAAGAGGCAAATAACTACAACATTGGATTGGACGGACAATTGTTTAACGGAAGGGTGAACTTCGAACTGGATATGTTCCTGAACAAGCGGAGCAGTATCCTCTGGAGGAGAAATGCTTCGGTGCCGCAAACGACCGGGATGACACTTCCGGCGGAGAACATCGGTAAGTTAGAGAACCGCGGATGGGAATTTAATATCGGGTATAACGGTACCGCAGGGGAAGTACAGTATAACGTTAGTGTAAACGGAGGATATGCCAAGAACAAGATCAAGTTCTGGGACGAAGCTCCCGGCGCCCCGGAATGGCAACGGTCTACCGGAAGTGCTATAGATGCCGGACTGTACTATCTTTATGATGGTGTATTCCGTGATGAAGAAGAGATAGCCAACAATACCCTGGATTATAGTGATATTACCAATACCCTGAGACCCGGGGATATGAAGTATAAGGATTACGACGGGGACGGAAGGATAACCCCCGATGACCGGGTGCGCCGAGACAGGAATAATCAACCGACATTTCAGGGAGGTCTTAACCTCGGTGCACAGTATAAAGATTTCGATCTTTCCATTCTCTTCCAGGGAGCAGCAGGAGGTGAACTTCGGGTAGGGACGGACGAATCCGGGGCCATAGGAAATTATCTGCATGATTTCTATGAAAACCGCTGGACGGTCGACAATCCCAGCAGTGTACACCCCAGGATTACCGATCGCAGCGATCAGTACTATTCGTTCGACAATACGTACTGGTTGAGGAGTACGAACTATATCCGCCTTAAAAACGTGGAATTGGGCTATAACCTTCCTGCGGAAATAGGAGATAAAATAGGGGTGAGTAACTTTCGGATATACCTGAGCGGACTCAACCTGGCTACGTGGAGCAAAATAAAAGTACTGGATCCGGAATCCGTGAACTCCATCGGACATTACTATCCGCAGTCCCGTATTGTGAACATGGGAGTATCCGTAACCTTTTAAAACCTTTTGCAATGAACACTTCAAGAATAAAACAAATATATATGTACGTGTTTGTCGCACTTTTTGCGACAGCATCGTGTAGCGATGATTTTGTAGATACCAAACCACTGAATGAAGTTGAGGATTCCGAAGTATGGGCAGATGAGGGCTTGTCCGAGGCGTTCGTCATTGATATATACAACGGTTTCGGACAAGGTGGCTTTGACGAGGAAATGCTGGCTTCCGCCTCGGACGAAGCACTATTCACTCATTCAGGCCGGGGATATAAAGAGTTTAATGGTGCTAATTCGAATCCCGCCAGCCAGGGGTGGATAAGTGGTAATTATGAGTGGGAAAACATGTATAAGCGTATACGGGCCACTAATATTGCCTTTAAAAACCTCGAAGAACCGATGTTTGACAATCCGGAACTCGTGGAAAGGCTCAAGGGAGAAGCACATTTTCTGCGTGCGTTCTTTTATCAGCAGTTGTTACGGTATTACGGGGCGGTACCCTTAATAGAGAAGGTATATGAACTGAGAGAAGATGATTATACTGTTCCGAGGAATACCTATGAAGAATGCATCAATTTTATTGTCGCAGATTGTGATGCAGCAATAGAATTGCTGGACGGACAACCTACTGCAGTCGGAAGAGCGACAAATATTTCGGCAATGGCTCTGAAGGCTCGCGTGTTATTGTATGCAGCAAGCGACCTGCACGACATTCCTACCGCTTCTTCCAATTCTTCCGTAATTGCAGGATACTCGAATCCCGAATATCTGGGGTATACTTCCGGAAGCAGAGCCGAACGATGGGAAAAGGCCAAAGCCGCCGCCAAAGCAGTTGTGGATAAGAATATGGGATATATGCTGAACTTGTCAGACCCTGTAACTCCCGACGAAGGAAAAGAAAACTATGTAGCCCTTTCTCTAGGGGGGGGGAGCTCCGTGGCCGATCCATCCGCAGGAATAGAACTGCTTCTCGGCAGGTATTTTGTAGATGAAAAAGACGAAGGAGGAGCCTATGTGGGCCGAAATAACGGGCCGAACGGTTATCACAACTGGTCTGGTAATACCCCCACCCAGAACCTGGTGGACGATTATGAAATGATTGATGGCAGTCGTTTTGACTGGGAGAATCCGGCACATGCCGAAGCTCCGTATGATAACCGTGATCCCCGTTTGTATGCCAGTATCCTGCACGATGGTGCGGACTGGAAACCCAGGACGGATGACGTCACCGAGAGAGACACGGTAAACCAGATACAGACAGGGCGGTATGAAGTGATTAATAATGATGGAGAGAAAGAAGTGTTTTATGGCCTGGATACCAGGAACAGTCCTATTGAAGACTGGAACGGTAGTTATACCGGCTATACCATGCGTAAATTTGTTGATCCCAACCCGGCCATTGTAGACCAGAACACCAGACAACAGATCCCGTGGCCGGTACTGAAATATACCGAAGCGGTTCTGAATTATGTGGAAGCCTGTATAGAACTCGGAGAAGACGATGAAGCGCGGAACTGGCTCAATAAAATACGTTATCGCGTGGGAATGCCGGAAATAACCGACTCCGGTGATGCCCTGATGGAAAGGTACAGGAACGAACGCCGTGTGGAACTGGCCTATGAAGAGCATCGTTTCCATGATGTCAGGAGATGGATGATAGCTGCCGAAACCGTAGGAGAGCAGGTGCGTACCATCAGTATATTCGGCGCTTTAAAGCCGGATGCTGATGTACGTGTATACCACTATGATCCGGATAGTTATGATTATACCTATTCTCCTCAAACCCTTGATCCCGGAATTGAAAACAGGACTTGGCTGGATAAAATGTATTTCATCTCCATCCACCGTGACGAAATGAACCGGAATGACAAATTGGTTCAAAATCCGGGTTACTAGCATGTAGAAAAACCCGATCGGATTCGGACAATACGGGCCCTCCTGTTGTTATTTTCAGGTAAGGGTCCGTATATTTTGTGAAAAACCAGTGGTTTTAAACAAATGGTTACCATTATTGTATTTTACGACTCCCTGAGCGGATAAGGCTTTTTATCTATTTGTTTATCTTTGAAGAAAAGGATCAATCAAATTTAATTTTAAAAAATCAATTTATGAAAAAACTGACCACGGGGATTTTAGTACTGGGTGTGTTGATGGGTTGCAAGCAGCCTGCCCCGGTAGTGGAATTCTCCGTTAAAAATCCTATGGATACAGATCGTTTTTCGGAAACGATAAGTATAGCCCCGGAAAAATTTTCCGCACTAACTGCTGCTGTCGGCATGGATAGACTTTTTATTGTAGATAAAGTCTCCGGAGATACCCTGGTAACCCAATTACTGGATGGTGATTCGGACGGAACCCCGGATGAACTTCTCTTTCAGGTTGACCTGAAAGGCGGAGAAGATAAAAAACTGGTAGCGGGAATTGCGGCAGAAGGCTGGAAGCCACCACAGGGTGAACTATCCACTTTTTCGCGCTTTGTTCCGGAGAGGACCGATGATTACACTTGGGAGAACGATCGTGTGGCCTTCCGCACATACGGTCCGGATGCCCAGCGGAGAGTAGAAGAGAATTTACCGGATGGCACCTTGTCCAGCGGTATGGATGCCTGGCTGAAGAGAGTGTCATATCCCATTATAAATAAATGGTACAAGAACAACGATGAGAAAAAAGGAGCATATCACATTGATTCCGGAGAAGGTTACGACCCGTATCATGTTGGCTCCAGCCGTGGTGTAGGCGGTACGGGGATCTGGATTAAGGATTCGTTGTATACCTCCAGGAACTTTACCGGTTATAGAACCATTGCAACAGGGCCGATACGTACTGTATTTGAACTGCAGTATGCTACATGGAATGCCGATAGCATAGCTGTAAAGGAGACCAAACGAATAAGTCTTGACCTGGGGTCCAATCTCAGTCATTTTGAGTCTTCCTTCGAAAGTGATGAACCATTACCTAACGTAACCATAGGACTTATGCTCCATGAGAAAGAAGGGAAAGTCAGTACAGATAGGGAAAACGGGTGGTTCAGTTACTGGGAACCGATGGATGGTTCGGAACTGGGTGTAGGTGTGGTTATAGATCCGGCATTAATAGTTGATTATAAAGATCACCGTGTGGAGTATAAAGACGGAAGCCAGTTATTAATCATGGCTGATGCAAAAGATAAAAAAGTATCTTATTACGCAGGTTTCGGATGGGATAAAAGTAAGCAGTTTGCCGCAGCAGAGGAATGGAATGCCTACCTGGAAGATTTTACAGAGAAACTAGCAAATCCTGTGGAAGTCAAGTTTGCAGCGAACGAAAAATAATCTAAATCGACAGTACCTTAATGCCCCGGCATTTTTTTTAATGATTTTTACAATCGATTGTATTATTAAGCTCTCATTTAAACTTTTTTAATTGAAGCGGAAAACAGCAATTTTTGCCTCATAAGCAGGCTTTTTGAACAAAATAGCAGCGTTACGTTGCAAGAAAGAGTTCATTATAAAGGTATTAAAAGTATAAATCCGGTATGCATAAAAAACTTAGTTTATCTCTTCTGGTACTATTGATCTTGTTTCTTCGTGCTTCGGGCCAAGAGCCGCAGGAAGTCCGTACGTATTTTGTAAACAGCTTGGTAAAAATAACATCCCCGGTACTGGAAGCGATAAGCAAAAACGAGTTGAAAAAGACCATGCCAGTAGAAACCACTGCCAATCCCTGGGGAGACCGGAAACAGGTGACCTACCTGGAGGCGTTTGGCAGGACCCTTTCGGGAATGGCACCCTGGCTGGAACTTGGACCAGACCATACTCTAGAAGGAAAGCTTCGGGAAAAATATATTCGTTTGGCGCTGAAAGGTATACAGCATGCTGCCGACCCGGATTCTGCCGATTTTATGAACTTTACGGAAGGTGGGCAACCCCTTGTGGATGCCGCCTTTTTTGCCCAGGGCTTGCTACGTGCCCCCACACAATTATGGGAAAGACTGGATAAACAAACACAGGCGAATGTATTAACTGCCCTCAAATCTACCCGGGACATTTCCCCGGCCTACAGCAATTGGCTGTTGTTTACCGCGATGGTAGAGGCTGCCCTGTTGAAATTTGAAGGAAAAGCGGATATGGTCCGTATCGAATATGCCCTGAACAAGCACAAGGAATGGTATCTCGGGGACGGTATGTATGGCGACGGTCCCGATTTTCATTGGGATTATTACAATAGCTATGTCATTCAGCCCATGCTGCTCGACATAGGTGCTGTTCTGAAAGAAAAAAGCAAGGCTTCGGGAGACGATAAGTACAAACGGTTTCTGCACGACTACTCTTTGTTTACAGAACGGGCCCAACGCTATGCGGCAATACAGGAAAGGCTGATATCCCCGGACGGAACTTATCCCCCCATTGGCCGTTCCCTGCCATACAGGTATGGCGCTTTCCAGGCTTTATCACAGGTAGCCTTACTGGAAAAGTTACCGGAGGGAATCGCACCTGCACAGGTACGCTCGGCCCTGCACGCGGTAATAGAAAGACATCACCAAGCCCCGGATATGTTTGATGAGAACGGATGGCTCACCCTTGGATTTTACGGTCGTGATCCGGAGATCGCAGAAGGATATCTTTCAACCGGCAGCCTGTATTTGTGTACGGAAGTGTTCCTGGTCCTCGGGCTGCCTGCGGATGCCCCTTTCTGGACCGATGCCCCGGCTGACTGGACGCAAAAGAAGATATGGAATGGAGGAAAAGCTTCACGGGACCATGCATATTATCCGCAAAAAGATAAAGAACCGGACTGGGAAACTGTAATAGACAGCACTTCTTTCAGCGATTATAACAATTTTGAAAAACACTGGAACTATCTGTATCCCTGGGGTAGTGATCACAATGGTTCTGCCCGGATGTATGCGAGCCCGGAAAACCGGGAACAATTAACGCTAAACGATAATGTTCTGCAAATCAAAGCGACTCCCGTAGAGAAAGACGAAGGAAAGAGCAGTAGTTCGCCGTATCAGAAGATACGATACCATTCCGCAGCCATACATGCCAAACACCATATTACGGTAAGTAAGGAATACCCGGTATACAAGGTATCCGGAGAGTTCCGGGGCCCGACAGTAAAGGGAACATGGCCGGCTTTCTGGCTCACAGCGGTAGATGGCTGGCCACCGGAAAGTGATATACTGGAATTTAAAGGAGATCCCTATAATTGGCAAAATACCTTTATTACCCCGAAGGAAGTTTCTACAATTAAGAAACATATCCCTTCGGCTATGGAAGCATGGCACACTTACACGGCTATACTGAAACGGGTAAGCGACAAAAATGTTACGATAGCGTATTTTATAGACGGGGAAAGAACAGGCACACACCGGGCGAATTTTACGGGAAAACCGCTTTGGCTGATCATCAACCTGCAAATGGAAGGTTCTTCCGGTTCACCCGGACCCGGAGCGGAAACTTACTATTATGCGAAAAACGTAACAGTACAACGATCGGGATCATTATAAAAAAGAAAAATGATGATAGTTTTTAACTATTACAGGGAGAAGCGCCTCCATAGAAAAAAAATGATCGGTACAATCTGTACCCTCTTTTTTCTTTCGGTAACCATTGCCCAGAATGTACAGGAGACCGTTGTAGGGCAGGGGTGGGCTAATAATTCGGTGAATGCGGTAATATTCCGGAAAAACTCTCTGGTAAATTACAAAGGAAAGCAGTTTACGGCTTATTATGATAAAGATGGTTTTCTGGTCCTTGGAACGCGACACCTCGAAGATACGATCTGGGCGGTACGGAAAACATCGTATAAAGGTAATGTAGCCGATGCCCATAATTCCATAAGTATAGCAATCGACGGGGAAGGATATCTGCATGTGGCATGGGACCATCACAATACCCCGTTACGATATGCGCGGGGCAGGGAGCCTTTTAGCCTGGAACTGGGAGAAGAACTTGGTATGACCGGTATTGAAGAAGATAAGGTGACATATCCGGAGTTTTATGCATTGCCCGGGGGTAACCTGCTGTTTTTTTACAGGTCCGGCGGATCTGGCAGGGGTAATATGGTAGTGAATACTTATGATGTTTCCCGGAAGGAATGGAGGCTTCTGCACCGTAATCTCATAGACGGAGAAGGTCAGCGAAGTGCTTACTGGCAGGCCTATGTGGATAGTCAGGGGATCATACATCTTTCCTGGGTATGGAGGGAGACCTGGGATGTAGCATCCAATCACGATTTATGCTATGCCAGGTCCCGTGACGGTGGCGCAAGCTGGGAAAAATCTACTGGCGAAAAATATGAATTACCCATTACGAAATCAACAGCAGAATATGCCTGGAAAATCCCTGAAGGGAGTGGTCTTATCAACCAGACATCCATGGCAGCCGATGACCGTGGTGTCCCTTACATAGCAACCTACTGGAAGCAGGACGGAATACCGCAATACCAGGTAGTATATAAAGAACGTGAAAACTGGAAAAGGCGTATCACCGGATTTCGGCAGACACCTTTTGAACTGGGTGGTGGCGGAACCAAGAGAATACCTTTGTCCCGTCCTCAATTACTGGTTACTGAAGAAGGCGGAAAGGTATTACTTCATATGCTTTTCCGGGACGAAGAAAGAGAAAACAAAATATCCCTGGCAAGTACAAGTGTTAATGATGGTAACGAATGGCAGGTATACGACCTTACTTCGTCGTCCGTCGGGCAGTGGGAACCTTCCTATGATACGGAATTATGGAAAACCGGGAAACAATTACACCTTTTTGTACAGGAAGTGGAGCAGGCGGACGGGGAAGGGCTCACGGAAAGACCGGGAACTCCCGTACGGGTACTGGAAGTGCCGTTAGAGAAATATATGGACTTAACAGATAAAAAGACCCTTATAAAACAATAAACATAAAGACATGAAAAAAATAATTCTTTTAATGTTTGTAATACTGCTGGCTATCCCGGTATTCGGGCAGGAAAATAGTGATAATCTGTATCTGACAGCAGACCGGGTATTGAAAAGAGCAGTTGTTCAGTATAAGCATATGATGACATTGTTGCCCGATGATAAATTCCCGAAAACTTATTTTGAGGAAACAGATAAACTGGAGACCAGTGATTCCGGATGGTGGTGCAGTGGTTTTTATCCCGGTGTCCTTTTGTATTTATATAAAAATACGGGAGATGATTCTCTGAAAAAAGAAGCGGATCGTATTATGGAGGTACTCGCCAAAGAGCAGTTTAATACAGGAACACACGATCTCGGTTTTATGATGTTCTGCAGTTTTGGTAATGCGGAGAGCATGACGCCTTCACCGGCCTATGAAGAAATATTGATGAACAGCGCCAAATCGCTTGCCTCCAGGTTCGACGAAACCGTTGGGTGCATACGTTCCTGGGATTCGCGTAACGATGACTTCCTGGTTATTATAGATAATATGATGAACCTGGAACTCCTTTTCTGGGCGACGGAACACAGCGGGGATTCAACCTATTACGACATAGCGGTAAGGCATGCGGACACTACCATGAAAAACCATTTCCGTAAAGACAACAGTTCTTATCACGTACTTAATTATGATGTGAATACCGGAAAGGTCAAAGAAAAGAAAACCGCCCAGGGCTTCTCCGATACATCTGCGTGGGCGAGGGGGCAGGCATGGGGACTTTACGGATATACGGTAATGTACCGGGCAACAGGTAAGCATAAATATCTTGACCAGGCGGTAAAGATCGCCGAGTTCATGCTTAACCATCCCCATCTGCCCGAAGACAAAGTTCCTTACTGGGATTTCGATGCGCCTGATATCCCGGATGCTTTGAGGGATTCCTCGGCAGGTGCTGTTACAGCGTCCGCCTTATTGGAACTCAAGGACTATGTAGAAAAAGATAAAGCTGAAAAATACGCGGCAAATGCTCAAAAAATACTTCATACCCTGGCTACGGAAAATTACGTAGCTTCCGAAGGGTCTAACGGGGGATTCCTGTTAAAACACGGAGTAGGGCATATGCCTCAAAAATCTGAAGTAGACGTACCGCTTACTTATGGAGATTATTATTTTGTAGAAGCATTGCTCCGATACAAGAACGAGGAGGATAAAAGGGGGGCAGACTAAAAGAAAACCCTTATTTAGTTGAGTGCAAAGGGGGCGCAAAGTTTAAATGTGGGAATATATACCCGGAACTTCCGGGTGGAGGTAAAATTCACCATATTATAATGCCCCCGCATCGCCCCGATAGGGGATGTCAGCAGGCACCCGGAACTGTATGAGTGGGATTCTCCCGGTTTTAACACAGGTTTTTTACCTATCACTCCCTCACCATCCACAAATTCGGGGTGGTTTAGTGAATCGTAGATCTGCCAGTGTCTTGAAGTGAGCTGTACCGAATCCTTACTCTGATTCTCTATGGTGATCTTGTAACCGAAAGCAAAATGCATCCTGTAGTTCTTGAAGAAAGTACCTTCAAAACTGGTGATTACCGAGATTTTTATGCCTTTGGTTATTTGTGTGATCATATAAAAAAGCTTAAAGTAGTATAACCACAATGCCGGGTTGTTTACAGGTGCGAATATGGTATCCCTCCAAACAAAAATACAAATTTTAGTTTTATCTGATTCAATTTGCGAATAAAATTTTCATCCGGCATCCCGTTAAGACAGACCATTTAGTTGGAGATGTTTACCGAGGTGCCGCTTCCGATACCTATAAGACTGTCGTACATATCGCCGAAATTGCGGTAATATACCAGTACGAGATAATTGTTCTCCGTTTCAAAATGATTACCGTTTATGGTGGTGTAATCTATCCCGTCCGGCCCGGCCATGACGAACTTGTAGTTGTAAAACCCTTGTTTAAGACGAATTTTAACCTGTAGTCTTTCACCGCTTTCGTCCAGGGTCATTCTGTTTTGCCCGGTAAGCCGATAGTTGTTGAATTTTCCGTATACGTAAACTTCATTGAGTCCCATTTCCTGGGCGTATTTCAAACTGAAGTGGACGTCGGCATAGTCCGCTTCCGTGTCATTGTCACTATCATTTCCATCCAGTGTTCGTATCTCAAAATCACCGTTGATGTCCGGGTAATAGGTATAAGGCTTATCCGTCTCTATCGTATTGGTGAACAGATAGGTATTGTATATATCGCGTAGTTCAATACCTGAGATCGTATTGGAAGAAGCTCGTATTTCCTTGTTGTCGAAATACAGGTATTCATTACCACCGTCAAACGAAGTCTCTTTGTCGTATTTGTAAATTAACTGGTTACCGGAGTAGAACTGAGGCTTGATCCCGGTGATCGCCGTATTCCAGTTGTGATTTTGTAGTATAACCACCTTTACTTCCTGTTGCGGGTTGACCAGGGTCTGACCATTGGTGTTTATGGTAAGCTGTACAACTTGTTTTTCGGCAATTACAGCCATTTCCCGGGCTCTTTTCAGCACCACGCCTACCGAAACTATGTCTTTGTAAATAACAAAACGCCTTGAAAACATCAGTTTGTCGTTATTGTCGTATATCTTAAGGATATAATTGCCTGAGAGTTTTAGTCGTGTTCGGGAATTGGGTAATGTGAGGTCGTAGTGCGAGTAAGGCTGCAATGTGGTCACCGAATTTCTGTAGTCCTGTATCCTTTGGTTGTCCACACCATCCAGGAATTGCGATTTGAGCAGATCCGAAGGAGTCCAGTCGGCATTACAGTGCACGATACGATAATAATAATCTGATTCTCTTGCCCGCAGGTCATCAAAAGACAGAGTGAAAGCTTCTCCTGACATTATTACAGGAAACTGATCGTTGCTATTATTCCCGTCACTTTTGAAAACGATGGACTTAATATATTCCGGCGGTTCTACCTCGTGTTCTGCCTGAGCAAAGAGACCGGATAGGGTTAAAGACATGATTGCCAGGGGCAGGAGGAAATACTTTTTTCTGTGCATCATGCGGTAAAGATACACAAAAAATGAGATGGAAGATGCGTATGCCGGTTGCTGTACTTTTCTTGTTTGTCGGGAAGAATATCCGGGAATTGTGATGCTATGGACTATATGTGGTTTGTAGTGGACAGCTTTTTTATAACACGACTTCGGTCAAGATACTTCGGTCTTTTCTGACGGCATTGTTTTGGGGTTTATAATCAAAAGGGAAGTATTTGTTTAGAATGAATATAAATAACAAAAACTGTGCTTTGCCTTAGATAATAAATACTCTATAAATTTATAAATTTGCATGAATTTTTGAATAACCTATTTTTCAAAACAATCCAATTGTAACATGTCCAATGACATTCGTATCAGAAAAGGTTTAAACATCAATTTGAAAGGGGAGGCGGAAAAAGTAGTTTCAGAGGCCCCGAGAGTTAAAACCTTCGCACTAAAGCCCACGGATTTTCACAACACTACTCCTAAAATGGTTGTGAAAGAGGGAGAAAAAGTAAAAGCAGGTGATGTTATCTTCTATTCCAAGTACAACGAAAAAATAAAATTCGTAGCTCCCGTCAGTGGTATACTCACGGAAATCCGAAGAGGTGCTAAGCGCAGGATACTCGAAGTGGTGATTGAAGCCGACAGCCAGGATGTATATAATGATTTCGGAGTTAAGAATCCGGAACAGCTTTCCGGGGAAGAGATAAAGGCGTTTTTACTGGAAAGCGGATGCTGGCCTTTTATCCGGCAACGTCCCTATGATATAATTGCTAATCCGAACGATACTCCGAAAGCTATCTTTATTTCGGCCTATGCAAGCGCTCCGCTGGCGGCTGATATGGAGTTTGTACTTCAGGGCAGGGAAGAAGATTTTCAGGTAGGGATCAATGCTGTGACCAAATTGACGGCAGGGAAGACCCACTTGTCAGTAGGTAAAGGCTCTTCTTTTTTTGGTAATGTGAAAGGAGTGGAGATTCACCGGGTTTCCGGTCCGCACCCGGTAGGGAATGTGGGGGTGCAGATACACCATATTGATCCTTTGAATGCAGGAGAGCGGGTATGGGTGATCAATCCCGAAGATGTGGCGATCATAGGTAAATTGTTCCGTACCGGTAAGTTTGACGCTACCCGTATGGTTGCTGTTGCAGGTTCAGAAGTAGAAAAGCCTCAGTATTACAGGGTGAAAATAGGATCTTCTGTTAAGGCTCTTGTAAATGACGATTCTGCCGATGTAAGGATAATCAGTGGCGATGTACTTACCGGGGACAAAATCTCCGGAGAAGGCTTCATCGGGTTTTATCCCAATACACTAACCGTAATCCCGGAAGGAAATGACTACAGGATGTTAGGATGGTTGCCTTTCAAAGACAATAACATACCGAGTATGCATCATACTTCTTTTTCATGGTTATTCCCAAAGAAGAAATATAAGGTAAATACCAACCTGAACGGTGAGGAGAGGGCGTTGGTAGTTACCGGAGAAATGGAAAAGGTAATGCCGATGGATGTTTATCCCATGCAATTGCTAAAAGCTTGTATGGTAAACAACATCGAAAAAATGGAAAACCTGGGGATTTACGAAGTAGCCCCCGAAGACTTTGCACTGGTAGATTATACCTGTACTTCCAAGATCGAAGCGCAGGACATCATCAGGCAGGGACTGGATTTAATGATTAAAGAAGTTGGCTAATATATAAGCTATGAAGTTTTTAAGAAATAAAATAGATCAACTGAAGAAGCCCTTCGGAAGAGGGGAGAAATGGGAGAAGTTCGCACCCGCGATCAATGCGTTGGATACGTTCCTTTACGTGCCCAACCATACCACTAAAAAAGGAGCACATATCCGCGATGCGGTAGACCTGAAGCGTACCATGATTACCGTGGTAATTGCGCTTTTACCGGCCCTGATTTACGGTATTTACAATACAGGATATCAATACCTGTATCAGTTGAACGATGGCGATGTGGCTTTTATGGACGCATTTACACACGGTCTGTGGAAAGTACTTCCTATAATTGTAGTATCTTATGGAGTAGGTCTGGCAATAGAATTTGTTTTTGCCATATACAGGGGACATGAGGTGAACGAAGGTTTCCTGGTAACAGGACTGCTGGTTCCCATGATAATGCCTGTGGACATTCCTTTATGGATGGTAGGTCTTTCTGTTGCATTTGCAGTATTGATCGGAAAAGAAGCCTTTGGCGGCACGGGTATGAATATTCTGAACCCTGCTTTGGTTGCCAGAGCTTTTGCTTTTTTTGCTTACCCCACGTTCATGTCCGGAAATAAAGTATGGGTTTCGGAGGCTACCAACGTAGACGCGATTTCAGGAGAAACTATCCTGGGAAGCCTTGCTGCCGGTCACGATGTGCATTTCAGCATGTTTGATATGTTTAGCGGAGCTATTCCCGGGTCAATCGGGGAAACATCCACACTTTTTATCCTGATAGGAGCAGCATTGCTCATTTTCACCGGGGTAGGAAGCTGGAGGATCATGCTCGGCGCCGTTATAGGAGGAACCATTATGGGGCTGTTGTTTAATCTTTGGGGAGCCAATGCATTAATGAATTTCCCTTGGTATCAACACCTGATAGTGGGTGGTTTTGCTTTCGGTGTGGTGTTTATGGCAACGGATCCCGTTTCTGCGGCACAAACGACCACAGGGAAATGGATATATGGTATACTTGTAGGGCTCTTCTGTATTATGATCCGGGTGTTCAACCCTGCATATCCGGAAGGCGTAATGCTTGGTATACTATTGATGAATGTTTTTGCGCCGACCATCGATCATTATGTTGTGGAAGCTAACATAAAAAGAAGAAAGAAGAGATTGGCCGCCTCTAAACAACTTAAAACTGCTTAGTGATGAACCGAGAGAGTAATATATATACATTTATCTTTGCTATAGGGATGGTGGTAATTGTCGCATTTCTGCTTGCTTTCGCGGCAACTTCCCTCAAACCGAAGCAGGACGAGAATGTAAGGAAAGAAAAAATGCAGAATATCCTGAAATCCATAGGAGTAGATGTGGAAAGGGAAGCTGCTGAAGGAAAATATAAAGATTATATTAAGGAAGAATTGTCTTTGGTATCTGATGGTTCCGTAGATGAGAGTTCTGATGCTTTTAATATAGACCTGAACAGAGAGTTGAAACTTCCGGTTGACAAACAGCATTTTCCTATTTACATAGCGGATGTGGAAGGAGAAAAATATTATATAGTACCTTTGAGGGGAGCGGGGCTTTGGAACGCTATATGGGGCTATGTTTCCCTGAAAGATGATTTGAATACCATAATAGGTGTTACTTTTGACCATGCCGGTGAAACCCCCGGTCTGGGAGCGGAAATTACCCAACCGTGGTTCCAGGCACAGTTCGAAGGTAAAAAGATATTTGACGAAAGCGACGAGCTTGTTGGCGTGCGTGTTTCAAAAAGCAGCGGTGCCAAAGGAGATAATGATGTGGACGCTATTTCCGGAGCAACAATTACCGGAAATGGAGTAACAGCAATGATAAAAGAACGTTTGTCACACTACCTGCCTTACTTTAAGAAACAAAAAACTCAATTAGCACTAAATTAATTGCCATGAGTAAAAAAGAAAAAAAATCACCCATAGTTCTGTTTGTTTCCGAAGAAAAAGAACCGCTTTTTTCTAAGAAGAACAGACAACTGGTATCCGATCCGTTAAACGATAACAACCCGATTACCGTACAGGTGTTGGGTATATGTTCCGCACTCGCGATCACCGTTCAGTTGAAGCCCGCAGTGGTAATGAGTCTTGCGGTATTGGCGGTACTGGCCTGTAGTAATGTTGTTGTATCTTTGATCCGTAACATGATTCCCAGCCGTATCCGTATTATTGTGCAACTTGTTATTGTTGCTTCCCTGGTAATTCTGGTAGACCAGGTACTGAAAGCTTTTGCCTATGATGTAAGTAAACAGTTATCTGTATTCGTCGGTTTGATTATTACCAATTGTATCCTTATGGGGCGTTTGGAGGCTTTTGCCCTGGGTAACGGTCCGTGGAAGTCTTTCCTTGATGCAATAGGTAACGCCGCCGGTTATGGTTTTATCCTTATCGTAGTGGCTTTCTTCAGGGAATTGCTTGGTTCCGGTAAATTATTCGGTATGGAGGTATTAGGTCATAAAGGGGTTACTATGGCAGAATCAACAGGATTGTATGCTCTCGGATATGAAAATAACGGGTTTATGCTGTTCCCGCCTATGGCTTTGATAACCGTTGGTATCTTTATTTGGATGCAACGCTCCAGGAACAGAAAATTAATAGAAAAAGAATAGGGACAACAACACCCTTGTAAAAATCAGAAACATGGATTACGTAAATCTTTTTGTAAAGAGTATCTTCATAGAGAACATGATTTTTGCCTACTTCCTGGGCATGTGTTCTTATCTTGCGGTATCCAAAACCGTAAAAACAGCCGTAGGTCTCGGAGCTGCCGTTATTTTTGTATTGGCAATTACGGTTCCTATTAACTATTTACTGGATAATTATCTCTTGAAACCCGGAGCTTTATCCTGGATGGGCGAGAGTTATGCGAATGTGGACTTGAGCTTTCTTAGTTATATAATGTTTATTGCGGTGATTGCTTCTATGGTACAGCTTGTGGAGATGGTCGTGGAAAAATTCGCTCCAGCGCTTTACGGAGCACTTGGTATATTCCTTCCTCTTATTGCGGTAAACTGTGCGATCCTCGGAGGGTCATTGTTTATGCAGCAAAAAGACTTCGGAGGTGTGGGAGAGTCTGCTATATACGGAGTAGGTTCCGGTATAGGTTGGTTCCTTGCCATATTGGCTATTGCTGCTATCCGTGAAAAAATCACCTATTCAAATGTTCCCAAACCTTTGCAAGGATTAGGAATAACCTTTATTATTACCGGGTTGATGGCGATAGGCTTTATGAGTTTTATGGGAATTTCATTATAAATTGTTTTATATTTAAGATATGGATTATTCAGTAATCTTAGTGAGTATTGTAGCATGTGTGTTATTGATCCTGGTATTGGTTATTATCCTTTTGGGAGCTAAAGCCAAATTAGTGCCGTCAGGACCGGTATCCCTGCATATCAATGGCGAAAAAGATGTTGAGGTTTCTTCAGGAGGTACGCTTTTGTCTACCTTGGGAAACAATAAAATATTCCTGCCATCTGCCTGTGGCGGCGGTGGTACCTGTATTCAATGTAAGTGCCGGGTGCTGGAAGGAGGAGGAAATATACTTCCTACTGAAGAACCACACTTTACCAGAAAGGAGATAGCTGAAGGCTGGCGTTTAGGTTGTCAGGTAAAAGTAAAGCAGGATATGACCATAGAAGTTCCGGAGGAAGTATTCGGAATTAAAAAGTGGGAAGCTGTTGTGGTCAGAAACTATAACGTAGCTTCTTTTATTAAGGAGTTCGTTGTTGAGATTCCCGAGGATATGGACTATCAACCCGGAGGTTATATCCAGATCGAAATTCCCAAATGTGTTGTAGAGTTTAAAAGTATCGATATTACTGCGCACCCTAAGGAACACCCTGGAGAACCTGAAAAGTTCAAAATGGAGTGGGATAAATTTAACCTGTGGCCATTAACAATGAAGAACGATGAAACTGTGGAACGTGCTTATTCCATGGCTTCTTACCCCGCCGAAGGAAGAGAGATCATGCTTAATGTTCGGGTGGCTACTCCGCCGTGGGATCGGGCTAAGAACAATTGGATGGATGTGAATCCCGGTATAGCCTCCTCTTATATTTTCTCCAGAAAGCCGGGAGATAAAGTAATTATTTCCGGACCTTACGGAGAGTTCTTTATCAATCCTTCGGAAGCGGAAATGCTATACGTAGGCGGAGGGGCAGGTATGGCGCCTATGCGTTCGCACCTGTACCACCTGTTCAAAACCCTGAGGACCGGTAGAAAAGTGAGTTACTGGTATGGAGGACGTTCTAAGAGAGAGTTGTTCTACCTGGATCACTTCAAAGAACTGCAGGACGAATTCCCTAACTTTAAGTTCTATATAGTATTATCAGAACCACTTCCGGAAGATAACTGGAAAGAAAAGAAAAACGTAGATGATGCCGAAGGAGACGGATTCCTCGGATTCGTACACCAGGCAGTGATAGATCAATACCTGAACCATCATGAGACCCCGGAAGATATAGAGTTCTATTTCTGCGGACCTCCGTTGATGAACAAAGCGGTTGAGAAAATGTGTGATGACTTTGGTGTGCCGCCGGAGAATGTAAGATTTGACGACTTCGGAGGATAAACTCATCAGAAGAACGATTATAAAGAAACCGATGTAATTACTGCATCGGTTTTTTTGATTTGTATGAATACCCTACACGTCTACCGGTTTCTGGAATTTTTGTTCAACACACAATTCTCAAAATTCAAAAAAATAACATTTAAACCGGTTATGGTTATATAATCGTTATTTTTGTGGCGTTCTATTTAAAAATCATTGAAAATATGAATGCAAAAATATTACTTAGCTTTTCATTAGCCTGCGGATTGTTATTTTCCTGTGGCGATGAAAAAAAAGGGAAACAGGAGAAAAAAACAGAAGTATCGGAAAAGAATTTTGATTATGTTGTAGATCAATTTGCCGACCTTCGTGTTCTTCGTTACGAGATACCGGGTTGGGATAACCTGAGTCTTAAAGAACAGAAACTGGTTTATTATCTCACCCAGGCCGGCCTTTCCGGAAGGGATATTATGTGGGATCAGAATTACAAACACAATCTTACCATACGAAAAGCCCTGGAACATATTTATCAAATCTATGAGGGAGATAAGACTTCAAAAGACTGGAAAGCATTTGAAGTATATCTGAAACGTATATGGTTTTCCAATGGTATTCATCATCATTATTCCAACGACAAAATAAAACCCGGTTTTAGTAAAGAATACCTGGATGCTCTTTTGAAGGAAACAGGGACAGAACTTGACGGCGCTGTTGTGGATATACTCTTTAATGATGTCGATACGAAAAAGGTAAACCTGGATACTTCCAAAGGCCTGATAAAAGGGTCAGCAATAAATTTCTATGGAGAAGGGATCAGTGCGGATGAAGTTGATGCTTTTTATTCGAAAATGAAATCTCCTGATCCTGCAAAACCACTTTCTTTCGGCTTGAATTCCAAACTGGTTAAGGAAAACGGCAAACTGGTAGAAAAGGTCTGGAAAAGCGGGGGAATGTATGGGGAAGCGATAGATAAGATTATTTATTGGCTCGAAAAAGCGAAAGAAGTAGCGGAGAATGAAAAGCAGGGAGAAGCCCTGGGACTGCTTATTGAATATTACAAGACAGGTGATCTTCTGACCTGGGATGACTATAATGTGGCCTGGACCGAAGCAACGGAAGGTAATATAGATTATATCAATAGTTTTATAGAAGTATATAACGACCCTAAAGGATATCGAGGATCTTACGAGTCTATCATACAGATCAAGGATTTTGAAATGTCCAAGAAAATGGAAGTTCTTGCGCATAACGCACAATGGTTTGAAGACAACTCCCCGCTGATGCCGGAACACAAAAAAGCAAATGTGGTAGGAGTGTCGTACAAAACGGTTGTCGTGGCAGGTGAGGCAGGAGATGCATCACCGAGTACACCTATTGGGGTGAATCTTCCTAATGCCAACTGGATACGTGCAGCACACGGTTCCAAATCCGTTTCTTTGGGAAATATCATAGAAGCTTACGGGAATGCCGGAAGCGGTGATCGCTTAAAAGAATTTGTCAACGACAAGGAAGAACTGGAACTCGCTAAAAAATACGGAGAATTGGGAGGGAAGTTACATACCGCCCTTCACGAAGTTATAGGACATGCTTCAGGGAAACTAAATCCGGGTGTGGGAGAAACCAAGGAAACCCTGAAAAACTATGCTTCAACCCTGGAAGAAGGAAGGGCGGACCTGGTAGGGTTATACTATATTATGGACCCTAAAATACAGGAACTTGGCCTGGCTGATGATTATCGCAAAGTAGGGATGGCTGAATATGACGGGTATATACGAAATGGTTTGCTCACACAGCTTGTTCGTCTGGAACCCGGCAAAGATGTGGAGGAAGCACATATGCGAAACCGTCAATGGGTCTCTGCCTGGGTCTACGAAAAAGGTCAGAAAGATAATGTTATCAAAAAGATAAACAGGGATGGTAAGACTTATTACAATATTAAAGATTACGATAAATTAAGAGAATTGTTCGGGGAATTGTTACGAGAAACCCAGCGTATTAAATCCGAAGGCGATTACGAAGCCGCAAAAGTGCTTGTGGAAGGTTATGGTGTAAAAGTGGACCAGGCAGTGCACAAAGAGGTTCTGGATAGGAACAAAGCATTTAAATCCGCTCCTCACAGTGGTTTTGTGAATCCGGTACTGGTGCCGGAAACCAATGATGCCGGGGAAATTACCGCAATTAAAGTAACACAACCCCAAAGCTTTGAAGAACAAATGCTGAATTATTCCGAAAACTACGGATTTTTACCACTTAAAAATTAAACAGTGTCTTGAAGTAAGAGACTTATCAGCAGAAAAGCCTTCCGGATTCGTTCGGAAGGCTTTTTTTATGGTGTTTGCTTGCTATTTAGTGTGGTAATTTATCTTTGAGCAGTCCGTAGACAAAAGTTCCGGCCAGGGCACCCAGGATAACAATCCCCATACTCCAGAAACCCGCTCCGAAGAGAATGTACATAGGTCCGGGACATGCCCCCGCCAGCGCCCATCCCAGCCCGAAGAGAATGCCTCCGGCAAGGTAGCGCGTAAATCCTTTCTCTTTATCCGGGATTTGAATGACCTCTCGATCCGTGTTTTTTATTTTTCTCCGTTTGTAAATTTGAATGCCTATAACCCCGGTACCAATGGCTACCATAATAATGCCGTACATATGAAAGGACTGAAAGTGGAACATTTCATATATCCTGTACCACGAAACAGCTTCGGATTTAGTAAGAACAATACCGAAAAAGATACCTATGAGCAGAAATTTGATATATTTCATAAAGTTTTTTCTGTATTAAAAGATTAACGGAAGTATAAAATGAGACATTAGCAACCCACCCAGGAAAAAGCCGATAACGGCTATCACCGAGGGTAATTGCAGGTTGCTTATACCACTTATGGCATGCCCGGATGTACATCCCCCCGCATACCGGGCTCCAAAACCTACGAGGAAGCCTCCTCCCAATAATATAAGAAGGCCTTTTGGGGTCAAAGCATGCTCCATACCGAATATGGCACCAGGCAACAACCTGCCTTGTGGTGCATCGATATTCATCTGTGCGAGTTGTGCAACTGTTTCCGGGTTCAGATTTACGCCACTGCCGTCCGAGAGGAAGTGGACCGTAATAAATCCACCTATCATGGCGCCAAGTACAACTACAAGGTTCCAGCGCTGGGCTTTCCAGTCGAAACGGAAAAAACCGGAATATTTACCACTGCCTAAAGCGGAACAGAGGGTACGCAGGTTCGAAGACATGCCAAAATTTTTACCCATGTATATAAGCAGCAGCATTACCGCTCCTATGAGTATCCCTGAGAGGTACCAGGGAAAAGGTTTAAATATAAAATCCATAGTCCGTATATAATTGTACTGCAAAAATACGCACAACTTTCCGGAACTTTGTAACCGCGGTTACACAAGAGCGAAGAGTGACAACAAACCCTGGTTTTGAGCAGGGAATCCCTTTAAAATAAGTATCTTTGCCGCATGGAAATTCTTAGTGAACAGGAATTGCATAACCTCGCTATGAACGTTGTCGGGAAAGACCTGGAAGCGAAGGGTTTTGAGTTTGTTGCAGTGAACAGTAAGCTCAAAAAAGATCCCCAGTTTGTCTGTCTGAAGGACAAGAAACTACATTTTGTAGTAGTAAAAGCCGTCCTTTATCCTGAAAATCCCAAAGAGATCGATGTGGTGTATATGGAGATTGTCCGAGAGCATGCACTTAAGTTCAAGGCAAGGACATACTATGCCGGGGTGGGCATAGCCAATGCGGAAAACTATGAAGAACCGGTTGTAAAAGACCGTAATTACGTAATAAACTATGATGGTATTCGGGAAATTGTTTAGAATAGCAACAGTTGTATTATTGTTGAGCTCTGGATTTACAAGCTGTCAGCCTGCAAAAAAAACTGAAACAGTAGTTATCCACGGGGAAGCCCAGGGAAGTACCTACACCATTCGCTATATCACGGATCGTGCGGGAGAAGACCTGAAACCAGCTATAGATTCCATATTACTTTCAATAGATATGTCTATGTCGGCATACCGTCCGGATTCCGATATATCCAAAATCAATGAGGGGGATAGCACTATAGTGGTCGATGAGAATTTCAGGAATGTATTCCTGACTTCACAACGCATATGGAAAGAATCCGAAGGGAATTTCGATCCTACTGTTGGTAAACTGGTAAGGGCCTGGGGATTCGGACCGGATCATCACCGTATACCGCTAGACAGCGCCAAAGTAGACAGCTTACTGCAATACAGTGGTTTTAATAAAGTGTCACTTACCCCCGAAAATATGATCCGTAAGAAAAACCGGGATATTTATTTTGACTTTAATGCGATAGCACAAGGTTATACCGTAGACGTTATCGTCGATTTCTTTCTGGATAGAGGAATAGACAATTTTATTGCCGAAGTTGGAGGAGAATTGGCAGCACACGGAAGAAATACGCTGAAAGACCGTGACTGGATAGTAGGGATAGACGATCCGCTACAAGCCGAAGAAGAACGTTCTTTTATAGCCAAGATCCGTCTCAGGGATATGGGAATGGCCACTTCCGGAAATTACCGAAAAACCATTACGGACTCTATTACGGGCGAAAAATATGTTCATACGATAGACCCGATAAGCGGGTATACGAAAAAGGGGAATGTGCTTAGTACGACCATCCTGGCGAAAGACTGTATGGATGCCGATGCTTATGCCACTACTTTTATGGTAACGGGATTGGAAAAGGCTAAAGAATTCCTGAAAAAGAAGCCCGATGTACACGCGTTTATCCTGTATTTGGATGAAAATAACGAAATGCAGAGATATATGACAGACGGGTTTAAATCCCTGATCACGGATTAAAAGAATTCAGGGGGCAGAATACGGGAGGCTAGATCTTCCTATTTGAAACAAACAGGAATGATTTCTCCAGGAGCTAAAACATAGTGTTGTACTGCTTCCGGGGCAAGTTTCCCGGTATAGTCTACTTCTTCAACCGTAAAACCTATACTGCGGAGTTTGTCAAAATAATCCCTGCCATATACTCTTACATGATCGTACTGGCCGAAAATAGCCGCTCTTTCCCTGGGGTCGGTTATGGAATCATCTTCAAAAGTGTCTTTGCGCTTAAGATCCTGCGGTATCTGGAAAATACCCATTCCTCCGGGTTTCAGGACACGATATAGTTCGTGCATGGCCGTGGTGTCGTCCGGAATATGTTCCAGGACATGATTGCAGAAGATCATATCAAAACTGTCATCTTCAAAGGGCAGGTTACAGATATCCGCCTTTATATCAGCCAGGGGGGACTCCAGGTCAGTAGTGGTGTATTCGAGGTTTTGCTGTTTGCGGAAGCGTTTGTAGAACGCCTGTTCCGGGGCAAAGTGCAATACCTTTTTAGGGGCGGTGAAAAAATCCGTTTCATTTTTAAGGTAAAGCCACAGGAGCCGGTGCCTTTCCAGGGAAAGTGTACCGGGAGCCAGGACGTTCTCCCGTTGTTTTTCATACCCGTAAGGGAGAAAAGATCGATAACCTTTACCATCTATAGGATCGGTATAGGTATTGCCGCGCATAGCAACAGCCATTACAGGGCTTACCCAATAGCTAGCCCGTATAAGCCAGGGCCTGGGGATAAAACGCAATATGGCTTTAAACAAGCTTTTCATTACATTGGGCTTTCGGAAAAAGAGGGAGTGGAGTACATGGAAAATGACATATTACAGTACCAAGGCCTCTTTCCTGAATTCGTCTTCTTCGTTACTTTGAATTCCCAGGGCTTCGTAAATGTAAGCAAATGTGGAAAGCAGTTCGGGTTTACCGTCTACAATAGCCACATCGTGTTCAAAGTGCGCACTGGGTTTACCATCGGCAGTGAGGATGGTCCAGCCGTCCCTCAATTGTTTGATGCGTTGTGTTCCCATATTAATCATGGGTTCGATGGCGACTACCATACCTTCGATGAATTTCTTTCCCCGTCCCCGTTTGCCGTAATTGGGCATTTCCGGATCTTCGTGCATTTTAGAGCCCAGCCCGTGGCCTACCAGTTCGCGTACTACACCATAACCATGATTTTCGCAGTATTGTTGTATGGCAAAGCCCACATCGCCAACCCTGTTACCGGCATGGAATTGTCTGATGCCTTCGTATAGTGATTCTTTGGTGATACGGAGTAACTTCTTTATGTCATCACTAACTTCACCTACCTCAAAAGTATAGGCGTGGTCTCCGTAGAAACCATTTTTTATCGCACCGCAGTCAATGGAAATAATGCCTCCTTCTTCCATAGGAGTGTCGTTCGGAATACCGTGAACTACCTGTGCATTTGGGCTCATACAAAGTGTATTCGGAAAGTCGTACAATCCCAGGAACCCCGGTTCGGCCCCGTGATCGCGAATAAATTCTTCCGCCAGTTTGTCGAGATATAAAGTCGTAACACCGGGTTTTACTTCCCTGGCCAGCATGCCCAGCGTCCTGGATACGATCAGGGCGCTTTCACGCATCAGTTCTATTTGTTCCGGTGATTTTATCTGTATCATTTTCTTCTTGTTTTATAGGTTGTCCGCAAAAAAGAGCAAACTGTACTGTGGCGCAAAAATAGGAATTAATATGGAAATATTGATTGTTTAGGGTTTCCGTTGCGGGTTTGAAGTTCGGAGCATACCTGTAACCCGGGATAACCAAAAGCCTGAATCTCATTAACGGATAATATCGGTATCGACGGGAACATATCCGAGGTGTCGGCTTAAAGAAAGAACCTGACCCTTGTGATGAAATTCATGAGTAATGACGTGGGTGAATAGTTGCAAGGCCGAAATACTTCTGGTTTTACCATTTATGCAAATGGAAATATCACGGTTAAAGTCCGGGATATGGCGATTAAGAAACTCTTCCATAAGCATATCGATGTCCTTGTAAAAAAGCTGAAGTTCATCTACGGTAGCTACCGAAGTGTACGGAGTGGGCACCTTCACTTTTTGCAATGCGTGTTTTCCTATCCATAATTCATAAGTATTGCCTGTGTGTACCAGCAGGTTTCGAATGCTCCCTTTACCGAAAGAGCTGTTCTCTTTCGTAAAATCCTTTTTGGAAATACCGGTACAGTATTTAAGTAATATCTCCCGGGATTCCTTTACCAGTTCGTATTGGGTTTCGATGATGTTTTTCATGGACCGTAACGGATTTAGACAGGTCTCCGGTGTTTTTTCTTCCTTTTTTCCAGGTAGGCATCTACGGAATACCTTCCGGCATGTACAAAATATATCAGGAAGGCCACAACAAGCATGTGGATGGCAGGAGCTGTTTGTAAATAAGGATCTCCGTGCCATAAATGTACCCATACAATAGCAACGAAGAAGTTAAGAAGCATTAAAAAGCTTAAAATCCTTACCTTGTATCCGATGATCCAGCCAATACCCGCAAAAAACTGGGCATAGACGGAAAGTATGGCACATAGTAAAGGAAGAGGAAAACCATTATCGGAGAGAAAATCACGAAATTCCAGCATTCTGTCCCAGTAAGCGATGTTATCCGTAACACCGTATATCAACCGGAAACCAAAAACCAGACGTATTACCAGCAGGGCGATATCTCTTCGTTTCTTTCGGTTCATAGAAATCTAAAGGGGAGGTTAGGGTGTTTATACTTCATAAAGATAAGAATTAATAAAGAATAGCAATACAAGTAAAGAAGAGCGTAGTACTAAACAAAATTCTTTTTATATTTAACCATAAACCGTATTATATGGAAAAGATAAAAACTTCGGAGTACAGGATAGAAAAAAACATTCGGTTACAAGATATACCTACCTTAAACACTCTGGAAGCAACAGAGGAAGAACTGGAAAAGTCCTTATCTAAAGAGCGAAAAAAACTGGCTAAATTTCAGAACCGGATGTATGCTCACGGGAAATACGGGGTGCTGATTTGTATTCAGGGAATGGATACTGCGGGGAAAGACAGTCTTATCCGCGAAGTTTTTAAAGATCTCAATGCCCGCGGTGTGGTAGTATACAGTTTTAAAACCCCCTCGATGCTGGAATTGCGGCACGATTACCTGTGGCGGCATTATCTCGCATTGCCGGAGCGGGGAAAATTCAGTGTGTTTAACCGTACGCATTACGAAAATGTACTGGTCACACGAGTCCATCCGGAATATATCCTGAATGAAAATATTCCGGGTATTGAAAATGTGGACGATATAGGGGCCGAATTCTGGGACAATAGGTTTGATCAGATCAATAATTTTGAAAAGCACGCAGCAGAGAACGGTACCTTGATCTTTAAGTTTTTTCTTCATATTTCCAAAGAAGAACAACGGCAACGTTTGCTGCGCCGGTTGAATAAAAAGAATAAGAACTGGAAGTTTTCTCCCGGCGACCTGGAAGAGCGTGAACTTTGGGACGAATACCAGAAATATTATGAAGAAGCCATAAACCGTACTTCTACCGCACATGCTCCCTGGTATGTGCTTCCTGCAGATGATAAAAATGCCTGCAGACTTATCCTGGCAGACATATTGTATGACGAACTTAAAAAGTACAAAGAAGTACAGGAACCCGAACTCGATGAAAAGACCAGGGCTAACCTGGAAGATTATAAAAAACAGTTGGAAGAGGAATAGGGTATTGTGAGCAATAGTTCTTACTTTTGAATCGTCGGGGTAGAAAGGCAGGAAAGGTAGACACCGTTTCCGTATTTTCTCACCTTACTTGCTTTTCCGGACATCATTTTAATCCTAAACCACCTGTTTCAAGTATGAGAAAATTGATTTTTTTAGTCTTTTTGATATCATCTGTCCTGGTTTTCGGACAAAGCAACGATGAGAAACAAATAAAGGCCATATATGATACCGCCTTATTAAATGCAAAGGGATATGACTGGCTGGAATACCTGTCCAACCAGATAGGAGGAAGGCTTTCCGGTTCCCTGAATGCTGAAATGGCTGTAAACTATACCAAAAAACAACTGGATTCCCTCGGACTGGATAGCGTATGGCTGCAACCCGTAATGGTCCCGAAATGGGTGAGGGGAACTCCCGAAATAGCCTACATAGAAACATCGCCCGGAAAAACTACGAATGTCCCGGTATGTGCACTTGGAGGTTCCGTAGCCACTTCGGCCAGTGGCATTAAAGCGGAAGTCGTGGAAGTACAGGGAATCGATGATCTTAAAAAACTGGGAAGAGAAAAGATAGAGGGAAAGATCGTCTTTTACAACCGGCCCATGCAGGCCAACCTGATACAAACTTTTGAAGCCTATGGCGGATGTGTGGACCAGCGTTATGCAGGGGCCATGGAAGCCGGTAAATTTGGTGCGGTCGGGGTGATAGTGCGTTCCATGAACCTTCGTCTGGACGATTATCCGCATGCCGGGGCCATGAGTTATGGCGATACGCCGGTATCACAGCGTATCCCCGCAGTGGCGATCAGTACGAACGGAGCCGAGTTGCTGAGTGGTATGCTGAAACTCAATCCGGATATACGCTTTTACCTTAAGCAAACCTGCCGGCAGTACGAAGATGTAAAATCCTATAACGTTATCGGCGAGATAAAAGGAAGTGAACGTCCGGACGAAATAATGGTCGTAGGCGGGCACCTGGATTCCTGGGATCTCGGTGATGGCGCTCACGATGATGGCGCTGGCTGCGTACAAAGTATGGAAGTGCTGCGGCTTTTAAAAGAAACCGGGTACAAACCAAAACGAACACTCCGTGTAGTATTGTTTATGAATGAAGAAAACGGACTTCGGGGAGGAAATAAATATGCCGAAGAGGCCAAAGCGAAAAATGAAAAACACGTATTTGCTCTTGAAAGCGATGCGGGCGGGTTCACCCCGCGCGGATTCAACCTGGATTGTAATGATCAGCAGTATACACTTATAAATAGCTGGAAGCCCTTATTCGAACCCTATCTGATCCATCTTTTTCAAAAGGGACACGGTGGTGCGGATATTGGTCCGTTGAAAGGAGACGGTATTGTTCTGGCCGGATTGATGCCGGATTCACAACGGTATTTTGACCACCACCATGCAGCCAACGATACTTTCGAGCATGTAAACAAACGCGAATTGCAGTTAGGGGCAGCTACTATGGCTTCGCTGATTTACCTGATGGATAAATATCTGAAATAGATTGACAAAGTCCCGAGAGGTTTCCCGGGAGCTTTTGTGTAAAGCATATTGCTCCCCGTATACCTCTCGGTGTGGCCTTGACAAACTAAAGGACAAATCCGGAACACCTGGCAATCTCTATAACTTTTAAAATTGAGGGTTTTCCGGCCGGTTTTTATGTCCCCGTTTTTTATAAAACTGTATTTTTTATCGATATGGGAGAGTATTCGCAATACATTTCACAAACTTTACAAAATCTTTTAGAAAACGGTTATGGACAGGACGAAAATATTTGATAGTTTTGTGAATTAGCTATAATAGCTTGTGCTTTTTATTAAAAAAATGTTTCTATTATTGAAAAAAACAGAAATTATTAAGTACAAGTTAATTTTTCTTTTATATTTGTGTAATCGATTGCATTAATCAAAAATACATTTCTACAAATGACTACATCAGAATTCAGATATGCGGCCAGTCCGAAGGACGCAAAAACGTATGACACACAAAAACTGAGAGATGAATTTCTAATCGATCCTGTTTTCGCGGAAGATGAAATAAAACTTACGTATTCCATGTACGACAGGTATATTGTGGGGGGTGCCATGCCGGTGAAAAAAGACCTGGTTCTGGAGACTATACCTTATCTAAAATCCGAAAACTTCCTCGATCGCAGGGAAATGGGGGTGATCAATGTAGGTGCAAGCGGTAAAGTACTTGTGGACGGGGTGGAGTACATCCTGGATAAAAAAGAAGCCTTGTACATAGGTAAAGAAAGTAAAGAAGTTATTTTTTCCGCTTCCGGTGAAGGGCAGCCGTTCTTTTATATAAACTCGGCCCCGGCGCATAAAAAATTCCCCACCAAAAAAGTAGGTAAGGACGAAGCAGAGGTCATTTCTCTCGGTGATGACAAATCGGCAAACAAAAGGATACTCAATAAGCTGATCGTAAACAGTATAGTGGAAACCTGCCAGTTGCAAATGGGATTGACAGAGCTCGTGGAAGGCAATATATGGAATACCATGCCGGTACATACCCATGAAAGGAGGATGGAAGCCTATTTCTATTTTGACCTTGCAGAGGGGCATGCCGTATGTCATTTTATGGGACAACCACAGGAAACCAGGCATATATTTATGCATAACCACCAGGCGGTATTGTCGCCCGAATGGTCAATCCACTCCGGGGCCGGGACTTCCAATTATTCGTTTATTTGGGGAATGGCGGGAGAAAATCTTGACTACGGAGATATGGATGTGTGCCCTCCCGACGCAATGAAATAAAATAAAGAATCAATAAAAAGGTCGTGCGACCGGAAATCTCTTCGGGTAATGATCGTTCCGGGAGGTGATGGTTTGTGTGGTCCGATTAAAATACAATATTGTATGGATTTATTCAGTTTAAAAGACAAACGTGCAATGATTACCGGAGGGACGCATGGTCTGGGAATGGCCATGGCAGAAGGACTCGGTGAAGCAGGGGCGGAGCTGGTGATAACCAGTACTACTCCTTCCAAACTGGAGAACGCCCTGAAACATTACAGTTCCAAAGGATATAAAGCTTCAGGGTATATTTTTGATGTTACGGACGAAAAGACTGCTGCCGAAAATGTAGAAAAGATAGAAAAGGAAGTCGGCCCTATTGATATTCTGATCAATAATGCAGGGATTATTAAACGCGAACTGGCATTGGATATGGCCGTGGAAGATTTCCGCAGGGTTATAGATGTGGATCTCGTAGGCCCTTTTATTATGAGCAGGCTGGTGGCAAGAGGAATGGTAGAAAGAAAAGCCGGGAAGATCATCAATATATGCTCCATGATGAGTGAACTGGGAAGGAATAATGTAAGCGCTTATGCAGCGGCCAAAGGGGGCTTGAAAATGCTTACCCGTAACCTGGCTACGGAATGGGCCAAATATAATATCCAGGTAAACGGTATTGGTCCGGGCTATTTTGCCACATCTCAGACCGAGCCTATACGTGTGGACGGTAATCCGTTCAACGAATTTATTATCAATCGTACCCCCACCGGCAGATGGGGCGATCCGGAAGACCTGGCAGGGACCGTGGTTTTTCTGGCATCAAAAGCAAGTAATTTTGTGAACGGACAGATCGTTTACGTGGACGGAGGTATACTTGCCACTATAGGAAAGCCTGCTAATGAAAAATAAATAAACAGGAGGTCACAGGAAGAAGTCTAAACCTGTTTACAAATAAAGGTAGAACATATTCAGACAATAACTTACCATGAGTTTTATTAAGGATGAAAGCTTTTTATTAAGCAACGATTACGCAAGGGAATTATATTTCAACTATGCGGATAAACAACCTATTATCGATTACCATTGCCATTTGCCTCCCGACCAGATTGCGGAGGACAAGGTTTTTGAAAACCTTACACAAATATGGATATATGGCGATCATTACAAGTGGCGTGGAATGCGTACCCTGGGGATCAATGAAAAGTATATAACCGGAAACGGAACAGATGAGGAGAAATTCCGTGCATGGGCCAAGACAGTGCCTTATACTCTGCGAAATCCCCTGTACCACTGGACACACCTGGAACTCAAAAGGTACTTTGATATAGAGACATTGCTGAGCGAAAAAACGGCGGATGAGATATACCGACAGGCCAATGAAAAACTGAATACACCCGAATACAGTTGCCGTAACCTGTTGACTAAAATGAATGTGGAAGTGGTATGTACCACAGAAGACCCTACGGATTCCCTTAAACATCACCAAAAACTGGCCGGAAGTGATTATGCCGTGAAAATGACCACCTCTTTCCGTCCGGACAAGGCTATTATGATTGCTGATGACGGATTTAACGATTATGTGGAAAAACTGGGGGAAGCAGCCGGAATGGCTATCGGAAACTATAACGATCTTCTGGATGCCCTGAAAAAAAGGATACAGTACTTCCACGACAACGGAAGCAGGGTTTCCGATCACGGTCTGGAACAAATATACAGTGAAGACTATACCGAAGCAGAAGTAAAAGCTATTTTCGAAAAGAAAAGAAGCGGGAAAACCATTACCCGTGAAGAAGCTTTGAAATTTCAGAGTGCTGTATTGTACTTCCTTGCGGAAACTTACTGCGAATTCGGTTGGGTGCAACAGTTTCACCTGGGAGCCCTGAGAAATAACAACAGGAGAATGAATAACCTTCTAGGACCCGACACCGGGTGGGATTCTATCGGTGATTTTACGCAATCGGTAGCGTTGTCCCGTTTTTTAAATAAACTGGATAGTAAAGATAAGCTTACCAGGACTATTCTGTATAATCTTAATCCTGCGGATAACGAGGTTATGGCAAGTATGATAGGGAATTTTAATGATGGTAGTGTTAAGGGAAAAGTTCAGTTTGGTTCTGCCTGGTGGTTCCTGGATCAGAAAGACGGGATGACCAAGCAGATGAACGCCTTGTCCAATATGGGACTTATCAGTTGTTTTGTAGGGATGCTTACCGATTCGAGAAGCTTTCTGTCGTTCCCGAGGCATGAATATTTCAGAAGATTGGTATGTAATCTCTTCGGAGAAGAGATCGAAAACGGAGAACTGCCTGCGGACATGGAGTGGATAGGAAAAATTATTTCGGATATCTGTTACAATAATGCCAAAGATTATTTCGGATTCTGAAGGATAATAACAGACAAAACCAATTTTGGGATTTATGAAGGAGATGGCGCGTAAGAGAAAGTAAAGATTGCTATCTTGCCAATAAAATAGAGTTTTATGGATAAAACGGTTACTTTCGGAGAAGTACTCATGCGGCTGTCCCCGGAAGGATATAAAAAGATAAGCCAGAGTAATAAATTGGAATTTTACTTCGGAGGGACCGAGATGAATGTAGGTGCCTCACTGGCGAATTTCGGTAACGAAGTAAAACATGTTACCTGTGTTTCCGACGATATTGTGGGACAGGCGGCTATAGGAACGATGAAACGTTATGGCATAAATACTTCCGGGGTAATAAAGCGGAATGCACCTCTGGGATTGTATTTCCTCGAGGTAGGTGCCGTGATGCGGTCCAGTACCATAGCATATAACAGGGCTCATTCCGCATTTGCCGGAATACAACCCGGTATGGTGAACTGGAAAGAAGTGCAGGAAGGCGCCGGTTGGTTTCACTGGACGGGGATAACTCCGGCAATATCCGAAGGGGCCTGGCTAACACTGGAAGAGGGACTGAAACAGGCCCGGAAGAACGGAATGAATGTAACTGCGGACCCGACATATAGGAAGGACTTGTGGAATTATGGCAAAGATGCCCGTAAGATATTGGCCGGAATGCTGGAATATTCGACGATTTTTATCGGTGGTGTCAATGAGATCAATGAAATACTGGGAACAACGTATACGGGAGATAAAGATGGTTTCATCGAAGCTGCCAAAGAATTGTTGCTCAGGTTTCCAACCATAACCAAGGTTTTTGACAAAGTGAGAAACGGTGGTAATGCCTCCTCACAGAAGATAAACGCCAGGGCCTGGAACGGAAAGGAATACCTGGAAACCGAAACATTAGAGGTCGCTCATGTCATAGACAGGATAGGGACCGGAGATGCCTACGCTGCCGGACTTATCTACGGATTGCAACATTTCGACGACCAGAAAACCATAGAATTTGCCAATGCCGCCTGTGCACTGAAACACACTGTAGAAGGGGATGTAAACCTGGTATCGGCAGAGGAAGTTTTAGAAGTGATGAAAGGTAATATATCCGGTAGGATAAAACGATAATAATAACTGCAATAATCTGATAACACAATAATAGTTTATGTCCCGATTTACAAGAATATCCGTAGCGTTAAGGATGAAGGAAACCGGTATCGTGCCGGTATTCTATAATAAGGATACGGAAGTGTGCAAAGCGATTTTAAAGGCCTGCTATGATGGCGGTGCCAGGGTTTTTGAATTTACCAACAGAGGCGATTATGCGCACGAAGTTTTTGCAGAACTCAATAAATATGCAGAAAAAGAACTTCCGGAGATGATACTTGGAGTGGGGTCTGTGGTAGATCCCGGTACCACCTCGCTTTATCTGCAATCGGGAGCTGCCTTTATAGTATCTCCCGTGCTAAACCCTGAAATGGCTAAAGTATGTAACCGTAGAAAGGTAATGTGGTCTCCGGGCTGTGGATCCCTTACGGAGATTTCCTATGCCGAAGAACTGGGTGCCGAAGTCGTGAAAATATTTCCGGGAACACAGGTAGGAGGACCTGAATTTGTAAAAGCCGTGAGAGGCCCTTTTCCGTGGACGAGTATTATGCCTACCGGGGGAGTAGAACCTACGGAAGAAAATCTTTCCGCCTGGTTTCATGCCGGGGTACATTGCGTGGGAATAGGTTCTAAACTCTTTACGAAAAATACGGATGGCAGTTTTGACCTGATGGGAGTTACCAATACGTTGAAAGCGGTTATAGCTATAATAAATAAGGTGAGAAAATAAAGGATATGCACTAAAGAGGTTGCAAAAAACAGTCATTAATCAATCAATCCTGCCCAAAAAATGATAAGAAAACGAAGTTTAATAAAATATACTGTCCTTGCCCTGATATTCACTCTCTTTTCTTCTTGTCATGAAGCTGCTAAGGTGAAAGTAATAAAACTGGGACATGGCCTGGATGCGTCACATCCGGTTCATGAAGCTATGACTTTTATGGCAAAACGGCTTGCGGAGAAATCGGATGGTAGTTTGCAGATAAAAATATACCCCAGCCAGCAGTTGGGAACGGAAAGAGAATGTCTGGAACTGCTACAAATAGGAAGTCTGGGAATGACCAAAGTTTCGGTGGGTGTACTCGAAAATTTTGTTTCTGATTATAAGTTATTCGGTTTGCCGTTTTTGTTTCGCGATAAAGCACATTCTCACAAAGTTCTGGACGGAGAGATAGGAAAACAGCTTTTGGATGCCAGTGTGCAGGTACGATTGAAGGGAGTTGCTTTTTACGATGCGGGAAGCAGGAGTTTTTATACTAAAAAACCCGTACATAAACCGGAAGATCTCAAAGGATTAAAATTACGGGTTATGGAAAGCCAGACCGCCATTGATATGGTGCGCAACCTCGGAGGGTCGCCCACCCCGATTTCCTGGGGAGAATTATATACGGCTTTGCAACAGGGTATTGTAGACGGTGCAGAAAACAACCTGCCCAGTTTTTACCTGTCACATCACTACGAAGTGTGTAAGTATTACATTGTCGATGAGCATACCAATCTTCCGGATATGCTGCTCATAAGTACGACCATCTGGGATTCTTTGAGCGATCAGGAAAAGAAATGGCTTGAAGAAGCGGCCAGGGAATCCGTTGTATATGAAAGAAAGATATGGGAAGAGGCGGAGAACCACGCACTTGAAGAAATCAAAAAAGCAGGAGTGGAAGTCATATATCCGGATAAGGAACCTTTCCGGGAGAAGGTTTCCATAATGTATGAGAATTTTAAAAAGGACGAACACCTGAAAGAGATCATAGAAGCCATTCAGGCAGAATGAATCTGATCGATCACGTATAAATCAAGTCAATCAATTTTTATTAAAAAACCAACTTAACGGATTATGAAGAAAAAAATAGATAAGTTACTGGGAGGCTTTCTCGTGGTACTTCTCGCCATATTGGTAGTGGCTGTTTTATGGCAGGTTTTTTCCAGATATATACTCAATGCACCGAGTTCAGTGACTGAAGAAATTGCCAGGTTTTTACTTATTTGGGTGGGTATTCTTGGAGCAGCTTATTGTTCCGGACAACAAGATCACCTCGCCATAGAAATATTACCTCCTAGGCTGAATGAAGAGAACAGGATAATACTCAGAATATTTATTAATGGTCTTATAATGTTATTCAGTGTCCTGGTGTTTATTATAGGTGGGGCCAGATTGGTATATCTCAATCATATCCTGGGGCAAAGTTCGGCAGCATTACATCTGCCGTTGTCCTACGTTTATTCTGTTATCCCGTTGAGCGGTATAGTCATACTGATTTATAAGTGGATAGAAATAAGAAACCCCAAAAAATATTTCATATGATTACCGAGATACTTATACTTCTGATATCGTTTGTATTGTTGTTGGCCATAGGTGTTCCGGTGGCCTGGAGCATAGGTATATCCAGCCTGGTAACCATGCTGGTTACCATAGACTCTATTCCGGCTTTTACTACGGTAGCCCAGCGAATGGCTACCGGACTGGATAGTTTTGCGTTGTTGGCCATTCCTTTCTTCGTACTGGCAGGCCAGATTATGAATCAGGGCGGTATAGCCGAAAGGCTTATTACATTCGCCAAGTCACTTATTGGGTCATTGCCTGGGGGCTTGTCTTATGTAAATGTGGTTTCGGCAATGTTGTTCGGGGCTATATCCGGTTCTGCATTGGCCGCAACCTCTGCCATAGGCGGTATACTCGGACCACATATGGAAAAAGAAGGATATTCCAGGGAATTCAGTGCGGCCCTGAATGTGACTTCTTCTACAACAGGACTGGTTATTCCTCCTTCCAATATCCTCATCGTATATTCATTGGCCAGTGGCGGTGTTTCCATAGCGGCGCTGTTTCTGGCAGGATATCTCCCCGGAATTCTTATGGGACTGGCCCTGATGGCAGTTGCGGCAGTATGGATAAGACGAAAGAAATACCCGGCAGGAGAAAGGTCAACAATAAAGCAGATACTCACCTCTTTCCTGCACGCATTTCCCAGCTTGTTTTTACTGGTTGTGGTTATCGGAGGAATAGTAGCCGGTATATTTACGGCTACCGAGGCATCCGGGATTGCAGTATTGTACAGCCTGATACTTTCCTTCGTATATAAGGAAATGGATTTGAAAAAACTACGGAAGGTTTTTCTGCGTTCCGTGAGAACCAATTCCATAGTGATGCTGCTTATAGCAACATCCATGGCAATGTCCTGGGTGATGTCCTATGAAGATATCCCTCAATCCGTAAGTTCGGCTATGCTCGGGCTTAGTGATAATAAGTATGTCATTCTTCTAATGATAAACCTTATATTATTAGTTGTCGGGATGTTTATGGATATGACCCCGGCAGTACTGATATTTACCCCCATATTTTTACCCGTGGTAAAGGATCTGGGAGTAGATCCGGTACATTTCGGGATAATGATGGTAATGAACCTTTGTGTGGGACTTTGTACACCGCCGGTAGGATCGGTCCTCTTTGTCGGTGTAGGTATTGCACAGACGACCATTCAAAAAGTGATAAAGCCTCTGGTGCCACTTTTCATAGCCATGTTTATAGTGTTGTTACTGGTCACCTATATTCCGGAAATATCCACCTGGTTGCCAGGTCTTATGGAAGATTAGCCAGGCGCTATGCAATTGTTATGGACTTATAACGGGTACAGGAAGCATAGTGTAAATAATTAAAGTGTTTTTTTAACACAAATAAAACCGGTATAGATTTAAAACCGGAAAGGATCATCAATTAACGAAAAATAAACTAATTAAAATCCGGGGTAACCGGACTCTCGTCCGGTCTCCGGAATAAGGGAATAAACGGATTTAAAACAGATGAAAAAACTGGATAGGAACAGTCAGGGACTCGAAGCAAAGTTCCCGGTGAAGGTAGTACAATTCGGAGAAGGTAATTTTTTGAGAGCCTTTGTCGATTACATTATAGACAAGCTGAACGAAGAAGTGGATTTCCGTGCGGGAGTCGCGGTGGTCCAGCCGTTGGAGAACGGATTGGTAAAACTTCTTAACGATCAGGATGGATTGTATACTTTGTTTATGAGAGGAGTACAAAAAGGCGAAGAGATTCAGGAAAAAAGATTGATATCCTGTATTCAACAGGGTATTGATCCGTATGCCGGTTTTGATGCTTACCTTGATCTGGCTAAAGAGGAAGAACTTCAGTTTGTTATTTCCAATACCACGGAAGCCGGGATAGCTTTTGAAGAAAAAGACACGCCCGATATGCAACCACCTTCCTCCTTTCCGGGGAAATTAACGGTGCTGTTACACCGCAGGTTCAAACATTTTAACGGCGATCCGGCAAAAGGGCTTACGATCGTTCCGTGCGAACTTATCAATAACAATGCCGACGCCCTGAAGGAAGTTATACTAAAGTATGTGGATATATGGGAGCTTGGCAGCGAATTTAAAAACTGGATAGAACAGCACAATAGTTTTCACAATACACTGGTAGACCGAATTGTTCCCGGGTACCCCAAAGATCAACTAGGTGAATTCCAGGGACAGTTGTCTTATGAAGATAAACTTATGGTATCTGCCGAGACTTTTTTGCTGTGGGTTATAGAAGGTAAAGAAGAATTGACAGCAAAGATACCGCTGGACAAAGCTGGCCTGGACATAAAAATAGTGGATAGTATACAGCCCTACCGTACCCGTAAAGTACGTATACTGAACGGAGCACATACGGCTATGGTGCCGTTTTCGCTCTTGTGTGGTAACGACACTGTAAAAGAAACAATAGACGGTGAGTTTACGGGCGATTTTGTAAAGAACGTAGTGTTCGAGGAGATCATCCCGACCCTGGATATGGACCAAGCGGAACTCCGTGATTTTGCAGAACAGGTGATGGATCGTTTTCGGAATCCGTTTATAAAACACCGACTGGCAAGTATAGCGCTTAACTCCGTTTCCAAATTTAAGGTAAGGGTACTGCCAAGCCTTACGGAATATTACCGTAGAAAAGGGGAACTTCCTGCAAACCTGGTCTATGCCATGGCGTGCCTGATCCGCTTTTACAAAGGGAAATGGAAAGGTGCCGAACTTCCGGTACAGGACAGTAACGATATCGTAAAGACTTTTGAAGAAGCCTGGGCACTTCCCGGATATAGGGAGACGGTAAGGCACATACTCGGCAATGCGGATTTCTGGGACGAGGATCTGACGAAAACGGTCCCCGGACTTGAAGATGCCATAACTACCGCCCTGGAGAATATCGAAGAATACGGTGTGGAAAAAGGCTTGGAGAAGTATAGAAGAACAACTGTATAGATGAAGGTCCGGGAGAAATGGGTTTAAGGGCACGGTAAAATCCATTTCTCTTGTGCCGGACGCAGTTGCACAGAACTAAAAATTGGATTGAAGATGAAAACGAAACTAATTAAGGTAAACCCGGAAGATAATGTAGCCGTGGCTCTGTCAGATCTGAAGTCAGGCGAAACAGTGACTTTCGAAGGAAGTGATATCCGGGTGGTATCCGATAGCAAGGCGAAACACAAAATAGCACTTACGGACCTCGAAGAAGGAGACCGGATATTGATGTATGGTGTACTTGTAGGAAAAGCCAGTGAGTATATTCCAAAAGGCGGTCTTTTAACCACGGAAAACGTAAAGCACCAGAGCGGAAAAGTTTCCGGAAAAACGGAAACCACTCCCTGGAAAGCCCCCGATGTAAGCCGGTGGAAAGACAGGACTTTCATGGGATATCCCAGAGAGGACGGACAGGTAGGAACAGCCAATGTATGGCTCTTTTTTCCTTTGGTATTTTGCGAAAACCGGAATATAGAGTTACTGAAAGATGTTTTCGAAAAGGAATTGTCCTACTACAAGACCAACAGCCAGAGGCTCCTGCTTCGTAGCCTGATAAGCGGGGATGCCAAAGAAACCCCGGTTATGGAAGAAGAGCAGGGCACAGGGATTTTTGATAATATAGAAGTCAGGTTTATCACCCACCAGGGAGGCTGCGGAGGTATCCGGCAGGATTCCGTGACACTGGCCAGGCTTTTGGCAGGCTATGTGAATAACCCGAATGTGGCCGGTGTAACCGTACTTAGTCTGGGATGCCAAAACCTGCAGATAGATATTTTTCAGGAAGCGGTAAAAAAGATCAATCCCGATCTCAAAAAGCCTATTCTTATTTACGAACAACAAAAGATGGGAACCATAGAGGACATGCTGAACACCATAATCCGGGAATCTTTTGAGGCGATCAAAGCTGCGGATAAAATAAAGCGGGTACCGGCACCTTTGTCTAAGCTTAAAGTGGGACTGGAATGCGGAGGCTCTGATGGGTTTTCCGGTATTTCCGCCAATCCCGCACTTGGCTATGCTTCCGATCTGCTGGCTGCCCTGGGAGGATCTCCCATACTTTCCGAATTCCCGGAATTATGCGGGGTAGAGCAGGAACTCGTTAACCGTTGTGTGGAAGATGAGGATGCGGAAAAATTCCTGGCCCTGATGAAGGCCTATGAACAGTCGGCCATAGATGTCGGTTCCGGTTTTGATATGAACCCTTCTCCCGGCAATATCAGGGATGGTCTTATCACCGATGCTATGAAATCGGCCGGCGCGGCTAAAAAAGGGGGGACTTCTCCTGTAACCGCCATTCTGGATTACACGGAATATGTGACGAAACCGGGGCTTAACCTGTTGTGTACCCCGGGGAATGATGTGGAAAGTACAACAGGACTGGCAGGTTCCGGAGCAAATATTATTGTATTTACTACCGGACTGGGAACACCTACAGGTAACCCGGTTACCCCGGTCATCAAAGTTTCTTCCAATACCGAACTGGTACGTAAAATGCCCGATATTATCGATGTGGATACGGGAGCTGTGATACGGGGAGAGAAGTCTATTGAAGACATGGGAGAGGAAATGTTCGAATTTATTATTCGCGTGGCAAGTGGCGAAGAAAAAACAAAAGCCATGCAGCTCAACCAGAATGATTTTATTCCCTGGAAACGAGGCGTATCCTTGTAATAAAGAACCGAAAACTAACAGAGATACCCAACTGGTTATTGTAGGGCATCTCTGTTAGTTTATACTTCTTTACCTGCCTTGCCTGTCCGGTTAGAAGAATCCCGAATAATAAGTTGAGGGGAAAGTACTACTTTCTTTTCGATGGCCACCGATACTTCCTCGTCGATCTGTTCAAGAAAAACCCGTGCGGACATCTTTCCCATTTTTATAGGAGTCTGGTCTACAGTAGTCATCGTAGGTTCCGTATATTTCGTGAAGGATTCATTACTGAAACCCGAAATACAAATATCTTCCGGCACTCTTATGCCTGTTTTTTTCAGCTCCTGTACTGCCCCGAGAGCCGTAAAGTCACTGGAAGAGAATATGGCATCCGGAGGTTCCGGAAGTTTCATCAGCTTTTTTACTGCTGCCGTACCCGATTCCACCTTACTGTTTGTCTGTACTATGTAGTCCTTGTTATAGGGGAGGTTATAGTCGGTCAGCGCCTTCAGGTAACCATTGTAACGATCTTTATAGATTTCCAGGTTAATATTTCCCATAAAGTGTGCTATGCGTTTACACCCCTGCCTGATAAGATGCTCTACGGACATGTAAGCACCGTTAAAATCGTCGATAGTAACCGAACTTACCCCGGGAAGATTCTTTTTACGGTCAAAGAACACCAGGGGAATGCCCTTTTGCAATACCCGGTCTATATGTAAAGTATCTTTGGTCGTTTTGGAAACGGACATGAAAATACCATCTACCTGGGCATTGAGCAGGGTATTGATGTTCTGGACCTCGCTTTTGACATCATCGCGGGTCTGACATATGATAACGTGATATCCGTGCGGATATAGTTCTTCTTCGATACCGCGTATTACGGAAGAAAAGAAACTCCGGTCCATATAAGGCACGAGTATCCCGACCGTATTGCTTTTACCGCTTTTAAGGGCCAGAGCAAGGGTATTCTGTTCGTAATTCATTTCCGCGGCGGTCTTCATAACCAGCTCCCGCGTTTTAAGACTGATCTTCTGATTGTTATTCAGCGCTCTGGAAACTGTGGCTGCGCTGATATTTAATTTTTTGGAAATATCGTAAATGGTAACCTTGCTCATCGGTTTTGCTATCTTAATCTTTGTGTCCGTTCTTACCTAAGTGACAGGTTATTATCAGGACAAAGATGCATAAAAAAAGTTAATTGACAGTTTGGGTTATGGTCTTCTCCTATTTGCATTCCCGGTTGGGTATTGCATTGACCACTTTTTTTTCAATCATAAGCAAAAAAAGTTTGTGTATATTGCGAAAAGACATAATTTAGTGTAATCGATTACAGATTTTTTTCTAAATATAATGAATTCTTTCAAAATGAAGTACAGGATCACTACAGTTTTATTATTGTTCAGTGTTTTTTGCGCAATCGGGGCTACGGAAGATAAGGTATTTGACTTTGTAGTGGACAAAAGCGGTGGAGGGGATTTCAAAACAGTAAGGGAGGCTATAAATGCCGTACCCGATTACAGGAAAAAGGAAACAAAAATATTAATAAAGAACGGGGAATATAAGGAGAAACTTGTATTACCGGCTTCCAAAACCAATGTTACATTTGTAGGAGAGAGTATGACTTATACTATACTTTTCTATGATGATTACGCATCTAAAAAGAATATTTTCGGGGAGGAAATGGGAACTACCGGATCTTCTTCCTTTTTTGTTTTTGCGGATGATTTCAAGGCCAAAAATATCACATTCCGGAATAGTGCCGGACATGTAGGGCAGGCAGTTGCCGTACGGATAGAAGGTGACAGGGCCTTTTTTGAAAATTGTAAATTTCTCGGTAACCAGGATACGCTTTACCTGCATGGCAAAAAAAGCAGGCAATATTATAAGAACTGTTATATAGAAGGTACTGTCGATTTCATATTCGGCTGGTCTACGGCGGTTTTTGAGAGTTGTGTGATAAATTGTAAAGGGAAAGGCTATGTTACTGCCGCTTCTACCCCTGAGGAATCCGAATACGGTTTTGTATTTCTCAACTGTAGGATTACAGGGAGGGGGAGCAGTACTTTCTATCTGGGCAGGCCCTGGCGGCTGTATGCCAAAACGGTTTTTATCAATTGCTACCTGAGCAGACATGTAGATCCGGAAGGCTGGCATAACTGGGACAAGCCGGAGGCCAAGCTGACGGTATTTTATGCGGAATATAATTCAATGGGGCCTGGAGCAAATACAGAAGAGAGAGTACCGTGGTCCTGCCAGTTGTCTGATACGGAGGTGGAAAATTACACCGTGGAAAACATATTAAAAGGAGAAGATGACTGGAACCCGGAAAAAATAAAATTGTAAACAAAACCAAAAACTTTATTACATAAACAATGCTCAGAATAGACCGAATCAAGTTACTAGCGCTGTTTCTGGTGCCGACTGTTGTATCTACTTTCGCAACTAAAGCATTGGCCCAGAAACCCGGGGATACGGATGTCTACTCCGGTATAGAATTTAAAATGCCCAAAGTAAAAGAACCCCGTTTTCCCGATTATAAAGTTAGTATTGAGTTTTTCGGAGCCGAAAGCGGCGGTGCTGTGAAAAATACCGAGGCATTTGCCAATGCTATCGATCACGTGTCTGAAAAAGGAGGCGGAACGGTTGTTGTTCCCCGGGGGATGTGGCTTACCGGGCCTATAACCCTTAAAAATAATGTGGAACTGCATGCGGAAGAAGGCGCACTTGTAATCTTCAGTGATGATTTCAACGATTATCCACTGGTAAATACCAGTTTTGAAGGACTGAACACGTACAGATGCCAGTCACCGATCAACGGACGCAACCTGGAAAATATAGCCATTACGGGAAAAGGTATATTCGATGGTAGCGGAGATGCATGGAGACCGGTAAAATCCGGTAAAATGACTACAGCCCAATGGAAGAAAAAAGTACAATCCGGCGGTGTGCTCAGTGATGATGGCAAAATATGGTACCCTTCCGAAAAGTCGAAAAGAGGAGATAGTAAAGATAATTTTAACGTGCCGGATTTTAAAAGCAAGGCCGGGTTTGAAACGGTGAAGGATTATTTACGGCCTGTTATGGTTAATCTCGTAGCGTGTAAAAAGGTATTGCTGGACGGACCTACCTTTCAGAATTCACCGGCATGGAACCTGCATCCGCTGATGTGCGAAGACCTCACGTTACGTAATCTGACCGTAAGGAACCCCTGGTATTCCCAGAATGGGGACGGGCTGGACCTGGAATCCTGTAAAAATGTGGTTATCTATAACAACTCTTTTGACGTTGGAGACGATGCGATCTGTTTTAAGTCGGGAAAAGACCAGGATGGCAGGGACCGTGGTATCGCAACCGAAAATGTTATTGTTAAAAACAATATAGTGTATCATGCGCACGGGGGATTTGTCATTGGAAGTGAAATGTCCGGCGGTGTGCGTAATGTGCATGTGAGCAATTGCACTTTTATCGGGACGGATGTGGGGCTGCGTTTTAAGAGTACCCGCGGACGGGGAGGTGTTGTGGAGAATATCTATATTTCCGATATTGATATGAAAGACATCCCCACCGAGACTATCCGGTTCAATATGTTCTACGGTGGTAATTCTCCCTTACTGGAAGAGGACCAGGATGCGGAAACGGAAGCCAGGGATGACAAGCGGGAACCGGTAACCGAAGAAACCCCGGTATTCCGGAATATCTACATGAAAAACATCACCGCGGTAAATTCGGAAACAGCGGCCTTTTTTATGGGGCTCCCCGAAATGAAACTGAAGAACGTACGCCTGGAAAATGCTTATCTGGAAACCAAAAAGGGGATTACGGTAATCGATACGGATGCTCTTTTACTGAGAAATGTTACCATTGTGAATAAAGAAGGAGTGCCGCTAACCGTGTATAATGGGAAGAACATAGAATTCAAGGATGTAAAAACCAATAAAATTCATAAAATCTCGCTGAAAATATCCGGTAAGGAAAGTGATGCCATTTCTATCGAATCCGGTAACATTACAGAAGATAAAGTCTCTTATGGCCATAACAATTCCGAAAATATCTTAAAATTTAAAAAATAATGTGCCTCCGCCTGCCGAACAGGATATTATATAATGAAAGGTTATATAAATTGGGGATATGGAGGTTTGAGACGGATATTTTAACATAAGGGAAAGTACTTCCGGATATAATAAAAATCATTGTTTCCATATCGGGTGACTTAACCGCATATTTTATAAATTTGCACTTTTGAAATTACGAGTAATGTCCGATATAAAAATTAAGATCAAAGACAGGGAAGGTGTGGTACACGAATTGGATGCGCCTACCGACATGGCCATGAACATCATGGAATTGTGCAAAGCGTACGAACTACCGGTAGAAGGTACCTGCGGAGGGATGGCCATGTGTGCTTCCTGCCAGTGTTATGTGCTCTCCGGGCATTCTCTCCCTGAAATGGGCCCCGATGAAGAGGCAATGCTTTTTGAAGCGTTTTACGTAAAGGATAACAGCCGTCTGGGATGTCAGTTACCTATTACCGAAGATATGGACGGACTGGAACTGGAACTCGCCCCGGAATCCTGAGTCAATGTGCCGATTAGTTAATGGAACAATTAGCAAATTTGGTAATGAATTATAATTAAATAATAATTGACTCATTATCAAATTTGCTAATTGGCACGTTCTAAGCCAATAAATTTTCCCTGGCTTTTGTAATTTCTTCTTCAATGGTATCCCACAGTGCTATACGCATTTGCAGGGCGGTTATTGCGGCTTCGCCGGCTTCCTTCCATTTTTGTTCGTTGCCTTCACAGAGTTCATCTACCATCTGAAGCGCCATGGGGCCGTGCTCATCCTGGTCCAGTTCTATATGGCGTTCGAAATAATATACCAGTTTGTCTATCCCGAATTCCGGGAAATTCTGTTGCATTTCCCGTAAAATGGCTGTAAACATTTCCGGAATCAGGTCTTCTCTTCCAAAAGTAAAAGCAGAAGCTATCTTATGAGGTTTTCCCTCTTCGATAAGGAAAAAAGTAAAATTCAGGAAATCCTTTACCGCCTGGGGCAAAGCACTTAGTTTAATGTCAACCAATATGTTTTTCAGGGATAACAAGTCGGCTATGAAGTTTTCTATCCTGGAAGTATCCGCCTGGCATTCTTCCATGGCTTCCAGGTACATTTCATAATGGCTCAGGTGTTTCCCTTCCTTATTGATATCGGTTTCTTCCGCCAGGACGATCTCGTTGACGAGATAACGCAACTCCGGGGCCCCGGTAGGTATCCACGGTGTTGTCGTACATGTCAGTTTTTGTTGCAGGGCCTTTAAAAGAGACATGAAATCCCAAACGGCAAATACATGATATTCTAAAAAAAGTCTCAGATCGTCCGGTTGATTGATATTGTTATAAAGCGAGTGGTGCAGAAGCTGGTTTCGTAGGGGGGCAATCTCGGCTTTTATATTCTTTATCATAAGATTTTTTGACAAAGTTAATAAACTAATTGGCTTACCCGTTTAAGGAGTACTGATTTAACGAATAATTTAACCTGGCCACAATTAGTTTTAAAAAAACAAAGCACTATATAATAATAAGCTGTATATGAGTAATGTGTAATGTACAAAGACCTGGCGAATATATAGGTATAGTGATGATTAAAACAATAATTTTAGTAAATTTGCGCTATGAAAAGTTTGGTTAAAGATTCACCTTTTTCAGTAAAGATCAGTTTCCATAGTCTGTTGGATTTCTATGAGGAACAAGCCCGTAGTGATGATGAATTTATTGCTATGAAGGCCAGAAAAATACTGGAAGTCCAAAAGCCTTACCCTGAATTACGCGAAGGTTTTACCGACGAAAAACTTCTGGACAAGTATGCAGATGTTATAAACATGCTGCTCCGTGATACCTTTTCTCCGGCACTCACGAACAACGAAATAAAGATAGCGGCTATCCCCTTTGAAAACGTGATTTTCAATGCAACGGAACGCTTTAAGAAAATTGTAAGGGAAGCAGGAGAAGGTTTTGATCTTAAGCTGAGAAATATGAGTGAGGAGAACAAGTACATCATGGCGTGTACCGTAATCCTTAAATTCTACTACAATATAAATGTCAATTTCCAAAGGCCCATTTTTTACGATATTCCGGATGCTAACAATATAATAAAGCACTATCGCATATTGTACAATGCCGATTACATGGATATTTTCCCTACGGAAAAGGCCAAAGAAATTACACAAGAAGATATCGAGGAATTACTCAACAATTTCGAAGATCTGAAGCTGTGGAAAGAAAAATTTCCCCCGGAAAGCTGGATTCTCAAAGGTTTCGGAATATGTAACATGTACGACGCTACCGTGGATAATGTTATTTCCGACCTGAAAACCACTTTACTGGGTATCAATAGGGATAATGAGGTGAATTTCGTTAATGATTTTCAGAAAATATTCAGTTCCCTGTATGGTATTCCCGATCTGACGGTTGGTTTTTGTGCGTACAATACGGACGAAGAAAAGTTTGAACGTCGGCCGGATAAAGAACTGCACAGTTTTATTATGGGTGAGGAAACGGAGATTTCCGGAGACGTTGCCCTGTGTAAATCTACATGCAAAAAGTTGCTGCAGGAAAAAAAATACTTTGCCATAGCCGATGTGGATAAGTATTATGAAAAGAATGAAAAAGATGCTTCTTTCCGAAACCTGAAGAAACAGGGAATCGGGAGTGTGATATTTGCCCCGATAGTGGCAGATGACGGGGCGCTTTACGGTATCATGGAACTCGGGTCACCCCGGGTCCTGGAACTGAACAGCGTCAACGCGCAAAAGCTTGAAGACATCATGCCTTACCTTATTACTGCCATTTCCAGGGCAAAAATAGAAGAAGTCAATCAGCTAGAAGCCATTATACAGCAGGAATACACTTCTATTCATCCCAGTGTAAAATGGAAATTTGAAAAAGAAGTACATCATTACCTGAAAAGGCAGGCTAGCGGTATTACGGCCTCCCTGCGGGAAATTGTGTTTAACTACGTATACCCTCTTTACGGACAAATAGATATAAAAGACTCATCGAAAGCGAGGAACGAAGCCATACGAAAAGACCTCATAATACAACTTTCCCACGTAAGTAAGATACTGGAGAAAGCTATAGAGACTGAGCATTTGCCTATCTATGAGGAAATCAGTTTTCGTTTGAACGAGCATCTGCAGGAGATACTGGATGTATTGAATGCCGGTAGTGAGCAGAATGTACTCGATTTTCTGAAAGAAGAGATACATCCTTTCTTCGATCATCTGAAAGGCCTTAATATAGATATAGCAAAGGAGATCGATGACTATCTTAACAGCCTCGATCCGGTACACGAAGCGATATATGACCATAGAAAAAACTATGATGAGTCGGTAAATCTCATCAATAAAAAACTGGCATCCGTGCTGGACCGGAAACAGGACGACGCTCAGACCATGTTCCCTCATTATTTTGAACGGTATAAAACCGATGGAGTAGAACATAATATGTATATAGGAGCTTCGATCGCCCACAGGAGGGTGTATAATGACATATATCTGTATAACTTAAGGTTGTGGCAGTTGCAGATCATGTGGGAAATGGAGAACGAATATTATACCTTACAAAAAGAGCTCCCGATAAAACTCGATGTGGCTTCTCTGATCCTGGTATACAATTCCCCGCTTTCCATCCGTTTCCGTATGGATGAAAAGCAGTTTGATGTGGACGGCACCTACAATGCCCGTTATGAGATCATCAAAAAGCGTCTGGATAAGGCATTGATCCGCAACTCGGAAGACAGGGTTACCCAAAAAGGAAAAATAGCCATCGTTTATTCCGGTAATAAGGATGAAGAAGAATACCTGAGATATATTCGTTTCCTGCAAGCCAAGAAATACTTCAGTGAAAATGTGGAAATACTCGAACTGGAAGAACTTCAAGGCGTAAGCGGTCTCAAGGCCCTGCGTGTGGAAGTCCTTTATAAAAAAGGAAAAGACACCAAAGTGTACACATACGAGGATCTGATGAAAGAAATAGCTTCCTGACGGAGTTAGGATGATCCCGGTTTAGTAGCCATAATTAACATAATAGGTGGCAACACCGAAGGCCAGTACCGATACGATGATCCCTATGAGGAATATGGTATATGTAATGCGCAGTAAACGGTATTTTTTATCCAGTACCTTGCCCAGGTAATACAGGTCTTTGGTCAGGGAGTTGTACAGGTATTCCTTGTCTTCTCTTATATCTTTCATGGCTTCTTCGTATTCGTCAAGTTCCATTTTGTGAAAATTACCGAAGAACAACAGGTTGACCTTTTTGTTTTTTACGTCCTCCCTGGAAAACTTTCCGCCGGTTATATTAGGCCTGGTAGCCAGAACAGAGAAGGCGATGGAGGCGACACTAAACCCTACGAAGAGGATAGTAGGAATAAGTAAATAGGAATTACTGGCCTTATCCAGTTTTGGAATAAGGGTAGACAGGGCCAGTGATATAATAATGGCATTTACGGACAAGAGGATATTGGCCTTGCTATCGGCAATATTGCTCAGGTTGGTATGATTTCTCAAGGTCACCCGGAACAGGGTTTCTACACCTCTTTCGGGGGTTTCCGCTTTTTTCTTTTTACGTTTGAAATCGGCTTTTTTCAGTTTATCCCTATCCTTTTTTTCCAGGAGTTTTCCCAGGTTTTTTTTGAGTTTCAGCAGGTTTTTGCTCTTTTGCGGCTGCCAGGTGGCAATAGCATGTGCAGTGTAAAATTTATGATGTTCCTCAAACATGAGTATGTTGGCTTCCACCCATTCGATATCCGTATAGTTTTTTCCATGTAACAAACGAAGCTCTTCTCGTAACAGGTCGGATATTTCCATGTAGTTTTTGGACGCAAAATGCGAGAAATCAGCATCGCAGATGATCTTTTGCAGTAAGCCGGAAGGCTTACCGTACTTTTTGGTAATCAGGATACATTCTTTTACAATGGCAATACGATCGTCCGGATAATTTCTTTCCCGGAGAAAATCTTCCGCGATCCCGGCACTTTCTATCTCATGATCGTTAGGGTTTTTGATATATCCCGTATCGTGAAACCATCCCGCTATCTGGAGAATTTCGCTTTCATTTTCGTCCAGTCTTTCTGCAGCTACGAGTTCATTGATATGTTTAACAACCCGTTGTGTGTGAGTATAGTTATGATAAAAATAATGATTAGGTAACTGCTCGCTCAATATTTTTAGTACGTAATCCTCGACCTGTCGGAGAATTGTATCCATAATTTACTTAAATTAGTTAAAAATTAAAATTAGTGTTTTTATTGTTATGATAAAAATTAAAAAGATTGGTTTGTTATGGATATTGGGGGCTGTTGTCTACTCTTGTGCTACATATAAGCCCCAGTATAAAACAGTTTCAAAAAATACGACTATCCCCGATCCGGGCGATGTGTCCCATACCTTTTATTTTATTGGAGATGCCGGAAATTCTCTTATGGGAGAAAAGTCTGTGGCACTACAGGCTTTCGAAAAGGAAATGGAGACGGCGACAGAAAATAGTACGGTTGTTTTCCTGGGAGATAATATTTACCCGTCAGGAATGCCTGAAAAGGAAGAAAAGGGCAGGAAACTGGCTGAGTACCGTATAGATATCCAGGCCGGAATAGGGAAAAAAATCAAGGGAAAGACCATCTTTATACCAGGTAATCATGACTGGTATTCCGATGGGCTAAAAGGGGTGGAGCGCCAGGAAAAACACGTGGAAGACATTCTGGGCAAAAACTCGTTCCTTCCGGAGGACGGATGCCCGTTAAAAAGAGAAAAGATCAATGATGAGGTAGACTTGTTACTGATAGATTCCGAATGGTTCATTGAAGACTGGAACAAGCATCCCACGATGAATGATGACTGTGATATCAAAACCCGGGAACAATTTTTTGAAGAAGTTGAAGGTTATATCAATAAATCGCAGGGAAAAATATTATTGATAGCGATGCATCATCCTTTGCTGAGTAACGGTGGACATGGCGGTCAGTTTTCGCTGGATAAGCATTTGTATCCTGTAGGAAATAGCATACCATTACCGGTAATAGGTTCGCTAATGAACTTTATCCGTAAGACCAGTGGTATTTCTCCGCAGGATATTCAGAGTAAACCCTACCGGGAACTCACAGACCGGTTGTTTACCCTTGCACAGCAGACAGACAATGTAGTGTTTATCTCGGGGCATGAACACAACCTGCAATATGCCGTAAGCCGTAATATTCCGTTGATAGTAAGTGGCTCCGGGTCTAAAACAGCACCTTCAAGTATTAAAAAAGACGGGGTTTTTTCCTATGGCCGACAGGGATATGTGAAAATGAGCGTCTTAAAAGATGGAAGAGCTATAGCTGAATTCTACGGTCAGGAAAATAATTTTGCCGACCCGTTGTTCCGGACAGAGGTCATGCAGATACCTTCGGATACTTTGCACAGGGACCTTCCGACTGACATTCCTGAAACGGTAAAATCCGGGATATACGAAAAAGAAGAGGTACACAAGGGAAAGATGTATTCCGCCATTTGGGGAAAACACTACCGTAAGGAATATGGAAAACGTATAGAAGCCCGGACCGTATCCCTGGATACGCTTTACGGCGGATTGACACCCATACGGGCAGGCGGGGGCCACCAGACCAATTCCCTTCGTATGGAGGATAGAGAAGGAAGACAATATATGATGCGGGAAGTACGCAAAGGGGCCCTGCGCTTTTTACAATCCGTGGCATTTAAAGACCAGTATATACAGGACGACCTGGAAGATTCCTATACCGAAGCCTTGGTGATGGACTTTTATACGACTGCTTTCCCATATGCCGCACTCACCGTCGGAGAATTGTCCGACGCCATAGGAGTACTGCACGCCAATCCCGAATTGTATTATGTTCCGAAACAAAAAGCTCTCGGACGTTATAACGATAGGTATGGAGATGCTTTGTACCTTATCGAGGAACGGGTAACGGACGATCATGGGGAGGTCGCCAGTTTTGGTTATTCCGATAAGATCATCAGCACTACCGATATGTTGAAAAAATTAAGGCGAAGAGACGAGAACACTACGGATGAGCGCCTTTACATACGTTCCAGGTTGTTCGACATGCTCCTGGGAGACTGGGACAGGCATGGCGACCAGTGGCGCTGGGCCGAAGCTGGAGAAGAGAACGGTAAAATTTTTTATAAGCCGGTACCGAGAGACCGGGACCAGGTCTTCTCCGATTTCGATGGGCCGTTCCTGAAGCTGGTGACCAGGATGATCCCGGGAGTGCGGATGATGCAAAACTATACCCCGGAAATACGAAGTCTGAAGTGGTTTAACGTAGAACCCTTTCCCCTGGATATGGCTATCCTGAATGCCCATACGCTCCGGGATTGGCAGGAAGAAGCAGATTATATAATGCAGCAGATCGATGAAGGAACGGTAGAGAGGGCTTTTTCTTATCTTCCGAAGGAGCTGGACCCGAAAATAACAGAAGAGGTAAAATCCGTGCTTTTACAACGAAAAGAGTTCCTGCCTCAGATAGCTGAAGAATATTATTATTTACTGAAAAAGAACCCCGTAATATATGGTACGGATAAAGATGACTACTTTGTTATCACCCGTGAGAAGGGAGGGATGACCAGGTTAGAGGCGTACCGTATTATCCAGGGGGAGAAAAAAGAAAAATTCACAGATATTACATTTAACCGGAAAGAAACCAAAGAAATATGGTTGTATGGCCTGGACGATAAAGATGTTTTTGAAGTCGGCGGGGAAGGTGATGCACTGATTCCGATAAAGATCATCGGGGGACAAAACAATGATGTTTATAAAATTAACAACCGGAAGAAGATAAAAGTCTACGATTACAAATCTAAAAAGATCACCCGGGAGACCCCGGTGACAACAAGGCTCACCGACAATTATAATCTGAATACTTACGATCCCAAGAAAGTAAAAACCAATGTGGGGCAGCTTTTCCCGGATTTCGGATTTAATCCGGATGACGGGGTAAAACTCGGGCTCAAATATACCTTTATCGGTAAAGGTCTGCGGCAGGACCCCTATACCCAGAAACACAGTATAAAAGGAGGATATTATTTTGCTACCAAAGGTTTTGATCTCGGCTATTCCGGAGAAATACTGAACGTAACGAATAATTGGCGCTTTGCTGCCGATGCCTTCTTTACCAGTCCGCTTTTTGCAGTAAACTACTTCGGTTATGGTAACGAAAGTGAAAATCCGCAAGACGACCTGGGGATGGATTACAACCGTGTACGGATGAGTAGTTTCGGCGTGTCCCCCAAACTGGCCTGGGAAGGATACCTGGGCGGATACTTTAAGATAGGGCCTGTTTTTGAAATGATAGAAATAGAAGAGACTTCCGGGAGATATATTAATGAAACGGCAGTGAATGCCGATATCTTTGAATGGCAAAAATTTCTGGGAGCGGAAATGACCTATGGATATTCCAATTTCGACAGTAATTCCCTGCCAACTCTCGGTATGCAGTTCGATCTTACTACCGGCTATAAGACCAATCTGGACAACAACAGGGATTTCTTTTATGTTATTCCGCAGGTACGTTTTACCGCTAATATAGATACAAGAGGTAAAATAGTGTACGCCACAAAATTCAAAGCACAATTTAATACGGGAGATGAATTCGAATTTTATCAGGGAGCCGGTATCGGGGGGATAGACGGATTACGCGGGTTCCGGAACCAACGGTTTATAGGGCGAACATCCTTTTATAATAATAACGACCTGAGGTTTACCCTTGCACAGTTCCGTACAGGGCTTTTCCCAATGACCCTGGGGACATACGGAGGCTTTGATTACGGAAGGGTATGGGTAGCAGATGATAACTCGGGCCAATGGCACAACTCCGTGGGAGGAGGACTGTACCTCAATGCGATTAATATGTTTACGGCCAATTTTTCATATTTTAACTCTAAAGACAGTAACCGTTTTGCATTTGGATTAGGGTTTAATTTTTAATACCGTCCGGTTTCAGTTCATAAAGGTTCCTTCCCGAGCTTCCCTTGGCTTCATCGCTGATAAGCAGGGTATGGTTGTCCATAAAGCACAGCCCCTCCTTTTGGGAGGAATGGCCGAGTTCCACGACTTCTTTGATGTCCGCGTGAAAGAAATTGTCGTCCGTAAAGCCCGAAAACAACCATACCTTGTCGTATCCTAAAAGCGCCACGGTCTTTTCGTCCGGGGAAATGGTAGCGGCTGTTATTCTGCACCCTTCATCATCAGTGCAAAATATATATTTGCCGATAAGTTCTGCCTTGTGATGTCCTTTCCGGGCAGGGACCTTGTACAGAAAAGAAACTCCGTCAAAAGGACTGGTCCGGTTTTTTGTGAACAGGTAAAAATACCCGTTCAGAAAAAAGAAAGCTTCGGCATCATAATATCTATGCTTTGCTTTAGGAGGAAAGCTTTTTTGTTCCGGGTAATAAAACGTTATTTTTTCAGCTTCGATCTCTTTTCCCTCTATTGTGTTGGGGTTTGGAATTTTATAAATGGTAAGGTCTTTCCGTTTATTGCTGTTGTTGCCAAAATCACCGATATACAGATTATTGTCCTTGTCTTTCGTGATTTCTTCCCAATCCGTGTTCTTTGCTTTTTTCAGTTTGAGTTCTCTTCGCATTTTTCCGTCAAAACCGACCTGGTATATATGATCTTTGTTCCCCGAATCATTTATACTCCATATCGTACTGTCGCGTTCAATGATTTCTATTCCCGAGTTTTCTTTCAGTTCTTTCGGTAATCTGGCCAGAGGTTTGAGTTGTCCGTAATTCGGGTTACAACCAATAACAAAAGCATATATTAAGGGAAGAATAAGCTTTCTCATGGGGTAAAATTAATAAATTAAAGTATTTCCTGACAAGATTTTTGATGCAAACCGCGGCTATCGTTACCGGAAAGGCCTCATGACGGGTTAATGCGGATAGAAGCAGGTTAGAACTGAAGGGTTCTGCCTGATAGTAAATTGTGGTTAATCAGGTTAAAAGAGATATGTTTTAATAATGGTCACGTATATGCCGTAACAGGGTTTCCATCCGTTTTTTGACCTCCCCGGTAGGTTGCATATAGTGATTGTTCATATAACTGAATATCAATACTCTTCCCGATCTGGTCAGGAGATATCCGCTGAGGTTGTGATTATTGCTTAAAGTACCGGACTTGGCGTAAAGGTAGGGTATGCCGTTTTCACCTTTGTAAAACCCTTTCAACGTTCCGGATTGCCCTCCTGCGGCAAAAATGCGGAATAATCTTTCACGGGGCTGTTCATGGTATAGCCTGTTCAGTACATAAACTATGGATTCCGGGGTAAACAAGTTGTACCTGGATAGCCCGGAGCCATCTACCCACCGGGGCTTTTGCGGAATACCCGGCAGAAACCTGTCCAGAACATAATCTATCGCCTTTTTACCGTTGAGACTGTCCGAAACGGCAGCAGCGGACATGAGCAATATCTGTTCGGCGAGAAAATTATCGCTCACATACATCATTCTTTGATAGAGACTATCGGCAGCAATTTTGCTGTAAAGGGTTTTTTTGGTAGTGGGAAGTGTGGTGTGTGCAGGATGAATTTTCTTTTTCAGGGTGTCGGATAATAACTGGCGGGTGAGATCCGGGCTTAGTATAAAAGGAATTTCGAGGGTATCCCTGAGATTTTGTGGTATATAAAAAGTGTTTTGACGCAGGTTTCGGGGCCGTTGCGGATCTGCATGACCTTTCAGGGCATTTTGAAAATATTCGGGAACAGCTTTTAGTTCTCCCCGGTTTTTATAAACCGTTAACACATTGCCATACATGGGGAATGCGCCTCTTTCGGGAGAATAGTAATACGGATAATCACCCCAGGACCATCCGGGACCAAACCGGTCGTCGTAAAAATTATCGGAATATAAAGCTATCGGTTCTTCACGTTTTTCCAGAAAGTCGAGAACCGACCGGTCCTTAAAGTACGAATGCAGGAAAGCAGGATTTCCCGTACCTTCTATATATAAAGTGTCTCCTGATGTGGCATAATGAAGGGCCGGTATGGAATCAGGCAGAAGCTGCAGGCCGGTATAGAGGGTAAATATCTTGGTATTGGAAGCAGGAGTAAAATACTTGTCGGCCTGATAAGTATATAACATTTTGTCCTTAACCGGATCATAAAGCGCGAAACCTGTAAACTGCCGGTCAAAAAAATTGTCGTCAAAATATTTTTTAACACGGATGCCTTTAGAGGCACCACACCCGGAGAGAATAAAAACAAGGACAAAAAGGAACGGAAAGATTTTACGATACATAGTCAGTAGGTTATTTTAACGGTGATTTGTATTGAAAGTTATGTAATTTTTTGTTTTTCCGGACAGGGGATGCAATAATTTTAAAGGGACACCATAATATTTATGATTTATCTGCCGTTTTATTAGTCTGGAGGCTAAAATCCCAGGCTTTAGTAGTGCAAAAATATGGCCTGGTTATTAGGTTGATTAGTATCCTCTGACTAACTAAAGAGTAAATTCCCCGGCCGGGCAGAATTATTTATCAATACCTCCTCACCTTTTTAATGCTGAAGGGGGATGGATATGGCCCGATGAAAATGGCTGTAATGTAAAAGTTAAAGAGTTAATAATTTAAGGAGGATAACCCTTCCGAAAGCTTATATTTGTTTTACGGCATGGGATTTGTATCCGAAACTCTATGAAAAAGAAAACAAAGTACATTTTTTTATACCTTTTTCTTTGCCTGGCAGGTCATATGTACGGCCAGGTAAAAGTTAGCGAATTCATACAAGCTTCCAGGCTTGCGGAGCCGGAAGACGGGAAATTGATCTTCGTCGATTTCTGGGCTACCTGGTGCAAGCCCTGTATTCATGTCAGTAAGTATGTGGAAACACTTCAGGAACAATTTCCGAATGATTTTTATGCTGTTTCCCTGACTAAAGAGTCTAAAGACGTGGTAATGCGTTTTATGCCCAAGCACCCTTCCCGGTTGGCCATTGCATTGGATAAGGACGGCGAGACTTTTTTGAAACACGGTATTACCGCATTGCCTTATGGGGTATTATATGACGGCAGGGGAGAAATAGTATGGAAAGGACATCCGGCAGACCTCACCGAAAACAGGTTACGGTCTTTTATAAAGCGGAACCGCCACAGGGGAGGGAAGCGTTTTTCGGAGATAGTGGATGTTTCCGCGGAAATGGATCAGGAAGGAACTCCTTCGGTGATGTATCGTCCCGAACAACCTGTGGAAGTCTTTATCTCCGGAGGGAAATCCGGACAAAACCTGATGTACGAAAAAGGGGAATACACTTATTTCGGAGGAAAGACGGATGAACTGGTAGCTTTACTGAAAAAAGTATCGGCAATTCAGGTAGAAGTCCGTGAAGATAAAAACAACTTTACGGAAGTTTATGCCCTGACCGGGATATGGAAAAATGATCCGGAACAAATATTGAAGTATGTTTATGACAAATCCGGAATTTCCGAGCATGTTCTCAATAAAGAAGGAGAGGTATACCGATTGGAGGTCAACGATCCGTCCGGGTTATGGAATGCCGATCAACTGGATTGGGGAAGGGATTCCCCCAGGTTCCTGGTAGATGATATGCAGATACAGGCAGATAATGTTACTTTCGGGGACTTTCTTACTGAACTCGGCAGTGCCCTGGGGATTCCTGTGGTAAGTTCTTATGAAGATCATGTACCGCGCGACTGGAAGCTGCAATATCGCTTTTTTGATCTGATGAAAGATCAGTTAAAAGATACGTATGGCATAGATGTGATAAAAGACATCGCAGTTTACAAGGTTATTATACTGCGGTAAGGATTGAGGGTTTATATGCCTAACCTTTTCCTTCTCCTCATCAGGTTGCTGAATTAAAAGGAGGAGTAGTGGTTCTTCATCCACTCTTTGAGGATGTTCCACCCGTCCTTTGGTTTTGTTTCATGTTGCCTGTTATAAAATAACCGGAATAAAATATCCCGGAAATGATATTTATCCGTATTTCCTCCGGCTTATCTAATACTAAAAAAGACTGCCTTTTCAGACAGTCTTTAAATAATGTTATGGGTATCCTTTGTTATTAGTTACCTAATATACGGAATTCTGTTCTTCTGTTTTTTTGATGTTCGGCTTCGGAACATTCCACATCGTTTGAGCAACGGTTTACCAGCCTGGTTTCACCATAACCCCTGGCGATGAGCCTGCTCCTGGAAATACCTTTGGAAACGAGGTAGTTTACTACGGACTCGGCACGTTGCTGGGACAGGGCCATGTTGTAATCGTCATTACCCCTGGAATCGGTATGGGACATTAATTCTATGCTCACATTCTTTTCCTTCAGGATAGGGAGCAATCTTTCGTCAATGATCGTTTTGGAGTCGGGGGTAAGCCTGGCACTGTTATATTCATAGAATATAGGAAGTATGGTAGGATTGAGCAGTTTACAGTCAATTTCCTCCCAGGTAGTAATACCACCTTTTTTCGTCAGTACGGTTTTGGTAACCGTAGAGTATTCTGCCGGAACATTAATGCTGGTGGTAGTAGCAGGTGTTTCTACAACTTGCCTCGTTATGGTAGCGTATTCCGCAGGTATTTCCACTTCATCCATACGGGCGGGTTCCTTGATCACTTCTTTGGTGTAAGTAGCATTTTCTTCCGGAACCGGGACATTGTTTGTTCCCGCATCTTTTACCAGTGTAGTAATAGCTACATCCTGGCTTTGAGGAGGATATTCTACAAAACATGCGGTAATACAGTCTTCTTTATTTGATGAAGGACAATCTTCGAGAGTCTGGTATTCCCATCCGGAAGTCTGGGGATACACTTCAAAGGTCTTGGTGTCATCACCAAAAGAAGCAGGTACAATTTCCAGGTCGGTCCTTCCTTCTTTTTCGATGTAGGGAACTTCAACGGTTTCATATACGGCAGGGACATATACCAGTTTTTTACTGGCCTCTTTGACCAATACGCGTTCTTCAACGGTTTTGTACGTAGCGGGAACCACTTCGAGTTTGGAGTAAGCAGGATGGATCTCTACTGTTTCTTCCACTTCTTCAAACTCATCTTTGGTAATACATTTTACGTAACATTTACCTGGGTCCGGGTTTTCGGGCAGGCCCTGTGCGGCCGCACCAAAGGTAGCTGCGAAAAAAACGGATAACAGGAGGAAATTTGTTTTCATATTTAATCTTTTTATGGATTTGTTTTTGACCTAATAATTGTCACCTTCTCACAAAGGTACTTGTTAAAATTAACACTTTTTTTTGATTGTCGCAAATAGGAGATTTTATCGACTAAGTGCTGTGTTTGTACGATTAAATGTGTATAATGATTGTATTCGACTGTTTTATAGGTGTATTTAGGTGTTTTACCTGAAGATTGGTGTTAAAAAATTAACCGGAAAATAACGCAATTTTAATGAAAGAAAATTATTAAATGCTGTATTGTGCTCTGAAAAGTGTGTCCAATGGGCGTGAAGTGAGCGGGAAGAAGGTTCTATTCCGGATTCTTTCGGATGATCTTTTACTGTTCGCTATTGATCTTTTTGTTCTTCGGCTAAAGCTTTTCCCGCAAGTTTGGAAGCAATAATACTTATGATAAGTATTTGCAACCCGTGATAAATCATAAGCGGGAGCAGGATGATTCCTCCGGTACTCATCTTGTAAAACAACACCTTAGACATTACGGTGCCGTGAACAAGCGATTTTTTAGACCCGCAGAAAAGTGCTGTAATGCGGTCTTCGCGGTTGAAACGAAGTATCCCGGAGAGAATATAGATAAGTCCGTAAGCTGTAAAGAAAAGGGAAAGGACAATACCGATCAGGAGCAGTATATCGTGCCACTGTATCTGGTTGAAGATACCGGAATAAAAAGATCCTGCAAAACTTTTATAAACGATAAGCAGAATTATACTCTTGTCGAAAAAACTGAGTTGTTTGCTGTACCGGTTGGCTATCCTTCCACCCAGGGGTTGGAGTAAGATTCCCAGGATTACCGGAATAATAACTTCAATAGCCAGCTGCGTGTATATATGCCCGAAATCCATATCGGTATTCGCTTGTTCCAGGAAAGAGGTTATCCACAAGGGGGTGATAAGTATACCGATGATCCCGGAAAGGCTGGCGTTGAATATTGCCGCGGGAATATTGCCCTTAGCCATAGATACCATGACTACCGATGAAGATACCGTAGAAGGCAGTGATGCAAGGAAAAAAACGGCAAGCCATAAAGTATGCTGTTCGGCATTTTGCATAAAAGGATAAAAAGGCAGTACAAGCAGGGGGAACAAGACAAAAGTGGACAGTTGTACTACCAGATGTAGCTTCCAGTTGTTCAGTCCTTTTTTTATCTTGTCCGGGCTTAGTTTTAATCCGTAGAAAAAGAAGATAAGAGAAATCCCTATGCTGCTTATGGTCTTTATGGGGAAGTTGCTTCCTTCTATTCCCGCTTCCGGAAATAAGTAGGCAGTAATAATACTTGATATCAGGGCAAGTACAAATGGGTCCGTTTTGAATCTCATAGCATTTTTTTAATGATGTAAAAATAGATAAATGATAGGTTCGGGGGCAAATGAATACCTCTTGTTTTCTCCTAAAAGCAAAAGTCCTATATTCGCAATTGGTAAAAAAACAAGTATGGATATTGCATTTATAGTTATAGGTTTGGTCCTGCTGGTATTTGGAGGGGATTGGTTGCTTCGCGCTGCGGTAGGAATGTCTTTACGATTACGTATTCCCCGAATGGTCATAGGGATGACCGTGGTGTCCTTTGCTACTTCCGCTCCGGAATTAATTGTAAGTGTAAAGTCCGCCCTTGACGGATTTCCGGATATTGCGTTGGGGAATGTAGTGGGGTCCAATATAGCCAATCTTGGCCTGGTACTGGGACTTACGGTCTTACTGTCTTCTATAACTGTTCAGAAAAGTTTTTTTAAGACAGATTGGCCGTGTATGATGCTGGCCTCACTGTTTTTTTACGGTTTTATCTTTTTTGACGGTGCCCTACAGCGCTGGGAAGGTATAGTGTTATTTACGCTGTTGATACTGTTTATCCTGTTGATGTTCCGTAACAAAAGTGATAATGAAGTGCCCGACGAAGTATCCGAGATGGCCGATAAGATTCCCGGAACAGGAAAAATACTTCTTTTTCTGCTGGTCGGAGGAGCTGCATTGTGGGGAGGTTCGGAGTTATTGATACGCGGGGCCGTAGGTATGGCCGAATACTATGGGGTGAGTGAACGGGTAATTGCTGTTACCGTAGTTTCCGTCGGTACCAGTATCCCTGAACTTGCGGCTTCTATAATGGCGGTATTGCGAAAAGAAAAGGCTATATCCCTCGGTAATCTTATAGGTTCCAATATCTTTAATATTCTGGCGGTACTTGGTATCACAGCCATGATAACACCTATACAGGCAAAAGATGCGAGACTTATAAACAGTGATCTGTATTGGATGCTGGGCTATGCATTTATAATATTACCACTGGTGTTTATGCCTAAGAAAATGAGACTGGGAAAACCGGAAGGAGTTATTCTGCTGGGTTTCTATATAGCCTTTGTTTATCTTACGCTGTAAGCTCTGTTTGAAAGGATTGTGCTTGACAATTACACGTTACTCTACAGACCAAGATCAGCAACAGCAAACGGGGTGTTTCTATTCGTCCTGTATCAAGGGAAAGATAGAAAAGAAGGTAATGATATAACATAAAAAACGCCGGCAATCAAAGAAAGTTAGCCGGCGTTTTTAATTATACACAAAAAACAGAATTATTCACTGTTGCAATTTACACGGCAACAGCGTTACTTACTTCAACGGATTTTACCGTTTTGATGATTCTTGCTGCAATTTTATACGGATCACCATTAGATGCCGGTCTCCTGTCTTCCAGCCATCCTTTCCAGCCACGCTCTACGGTTCCGATAGGAATACGTATGGAAGCGCCACGGTCAGATACTCCGTAGCTGAAATCGGTGATAGAGGCAGTTTCATGCTTACCGGTCAGTCGTTGGTCATTATAAGCTCCGTAAACCTCAATATGCTCGGTAACTACAGGGCGGAATGCTTCACAGATGCTTTCGTAAGCTTTTTTATCACCACAAGTTCTCAATATAGAGTTAGAGAAGTTGGCATGCATACCACTTCCGTTCCAGTCGAGTTGTCCGAGCGGTTTTGGGTGCCAGTTTACTGAAATACCGTATTTTTCACAAATTCTTTCGAGGAAATAGCGGGCTACCCATATTTGGTCACCGGCTTCGGCAGCGCCTTTGGCGAATATCTGGAACTCCCATTGTCCGGCAGCAACCTCTGCGTTGATACCTTCTACATTAAGTCCGGCTTCCAGGCATACGTCCAGGTGCTCTTCAACGATCTCTCTTCCGTAAGCGTTGTTGGCACCAACGGAACAATAGTATTGTCCTTGTGGTGCAGGATAACCGTTGGCAGGGAAACCGAGAGGTTTGTTAGTTTCGGGATTCCAAAGGAAATACTCCTGCTCGAAACCAAACCAGAAGTCATTGTCATCATCATCTATACTAGCTCTTCCGTTAGAGACGTGTGCAGTTCCGTCAGGGTTCAATACTTCACACATTACCAGGTAGGCATTTTTTCTCTGCGGATCGGGGCAAATAAAAACGGGCTTTAGCAAACAGTCGGAAGAATTACCTTCTGCCTGTTCTGTTGAAGAACCGTCAAAAGACCATATTTCACAATCTTCCAGTTTACCGGAAAAATCACTAACGATTTTTGTCTTACTCCTTAAGCTCTGCGTCGGTACATAACCATCTAACCAAATGTACTCAAGTTTAGCTCTGCTCATATCATTTCATAATTTAAATTGAACACTAAATATATGTCGGTATAGTGGTGTAAAATTAATATTTTTTTTTATACTATGTAAACTTAATGGGGGTTGTGGGGTTTGTAACAGATTATTTTTGAATATACCCTATTAAAAAAAGGGGGGTGTTGAATATTATTTATTTTATATAATGTCTTTTTGATTAATCTTTAAAGTAATTTAATTTTAAAACAAAAAAAACTTTAATTGTGGTATCGGGGGGTTAAAATATAACGGATTGAGTTTTTTTTGTTCAAACCGGTATTTGTTGCCGGGGGTGTTCAAAAAAAAGGCATTTTTGTTGCGGTATTTTTATATATTTGGGTTCAAATACAGAAATGGGAAAGATCAGCTCCGGATGGTTTTTACAGAAAAAAGGAAGTCAATGGTTCTCAGAGGTTAAAATCCCTGAAACTAGGAGAGTGAAATTTTTGTATATATAATATGGTGTAAAAAACGAAACAGAACAGAAACAATAACCAATAAAGAAATATGGCAACAATCAGATTTATGGCTATTCAGGAAACTTTTGGCAGAACGGCAATTCCGGTGCAGGAGACAGTAAAGCGCTCGGAGTTGTTCGGAGAAAATGTTTTCAATGAAACGGCGATGCGGCAATTTATGACGAAAGAAGCTTTTGTCAGCGTCATGAATGCCATTGAATTTGGAGAAAAAATAAACCGGAAAATAGCAAACCAGGTAGCTGCGGGGATGAAAGACTGGGCACTTTCCAAAAATGCCACACACTATACGCACTGGTTCCAGCCCCTCACCGGGGCTACTGCCGAAAAGCACGATGCTTTCTTTGAAACCATAGGTGGAGGAATGGCAATGGAGAAATTTGACGGAAGTCAGCTGGTACAGCAGGAACCCGACGCATCCAGCTTTCCCAACGGAGGTATCCGTAATACTTTCGAAGCCCGGGGATATACGGCATGGGACCCTACCTCTCCGGCGTTCATTTACGGAGGGACACTTTGCATTCCTACGGTATTCGTAGCTTATACGGGAGAGGCCCTGGATAACAAAGCGCCGCTTTTAAGAGCGTTACAGGCAATAGACAATGCAGCCACCGACGTTGCAAAATATTTTGATAAGAACGTAACCAAAGTTACCGCAACCCTCGGCTGGGAGCAGGAATATTTTCTCATAGACAAGGCTCTTGCCTATACAAGACCGGACCTTATTCAGGCAGGAAGAATGTTGCTGGGGCACTCTGCAGCAAAAGGACAGCAGCTGGATGATCATTATTTCGGATCTATCCCTAACAGGGTGGTGAACTTTATGCGTGACCTGGAGATCGAATGTATGAAACTCGGGATTCCCGTAAAAACACGTCACAATGAAGTAGCGCCAAACCAGTTTGAACTTGCACCTATTTTTGAAGAAGCAAGTTTGGCTGTGGACCACAACTCCCTGTTAATGGACGTAATGGACAAAACAGCGGACAGGCATTACTTTAAGGTGTTGTTTCATGAAAAGCCGTTTTCCGGTATCAACGGTTCCGGAAAACACAACAACTGGTCGCTGGCAACCAATACCGGTATAAACCTGTTGGGTCCCGGAAGCACCCCGATGAAAAACCTGCAGTTCCTTACCTTCTTTATCAACACCATAAAAGCGGTAAACGAATATGAAGAACTGATCCGTGCCTCTGTGGCTTCGGCTACAAATGACCACAGGCTCGGAGCTAATGAAGCGCCCCCTGCTATTATATCCGTATTTATAGGAGAGCAGCTTACCCGGGTTCTGGACGAACTGGAAGATGTGTCTACCGGTAAACTGTCTCCCGAGGAAAAAACCGACCTTAAACTGAATGTTGTTGGGAAAATTCCGGAAATATTGCTGGATAATACCGATCGTAACAGAACTTCTCCCTTTGCTTTTACAGGAAACAAGTTCGAGCTTCGTGCCGTAGGGTCCAAAGCCAACTGCGGTAAGCCGATGACAGTCCTCAATACTATTGTGGCAAAACAGCTTATCGAATTCAAGAAAGAGGTGGATGCCCTTATCGCCAAAAAGAAACTGAAGAAAGACGAAGCGATATTTAACGTACTGCGTGAATATATCAAGTCCTCAAGAAGAATACGTTTTGAGGGAGACGGGTACAGCGCAGCATGGGAAAAAGAAGCCACACGCCGCGGACTCAGTAACAATAAGACCACGCCGTCGGCACTTAAGGCTATGGTATCGAAGAAAGCCATTTCCCTGTTCGAAGAAATGAAGGTGATGAGCAAAGTGGAGGTAAAAGCACGGCACGAAATAGAACTGGAAGAATACACCATGAAAGTGCAGATAGAAGGCCGGGTACTGGGCGATATTGCACGAAACCATGTTATTCCTACAGCGATCCGTTATCAGAATATCCTTATTGACAACGTTAAAGGACTCAAAGATGTTTTCGGTACCAACTTCAAAAAAGTAGCGTCTGAGCAATTGGATCTTATCGAAGAGATTTCCGAGCACATTGCCGAGATCAATTCCAAGGTCACAGCCATGACCGAAGAGCGTAAAAAAGCCAACGTTATTACCAGTGCCGAACTTAAAGCGGAAGCATACTGCGAAAAAGTGAAGCCGTACTTTGATGAAATACGATACCACTGCGATAAACTGGAACTGCTTGTGGATGACGAGTTATGGACCCTTACCAAATACAGGGAACTTCTGTTTATCAAATAACACAGATTTTAAACTTTGCCCGACGGGGAGATTTTGCAAAAGCAGGGTCTCCCCGTTTTTTTATAGAAACATACGGGTGAAATCCGCGATAAAATCATCCGGGATCAGCATGAAATTATGTATTTTTGCGCCAAACGACATTATTTATGAGTTCTTCGGTAAGTAAGAGATATTCCCGGAGAGGCGTTTCGGCCTCTAAGGAAGACGTACACAATGCCATAAAAAATATCGATAAAGGACTTTTTCCCAAAGCCTTTTGCAAGATAGTTCCCGATTACCTCACCAACGATGAAGAAAGCTGCCTGATCATGCATGCGGACGGGGCGGGGACCAAATCGTCCCTGGCATATCTGTACTGGAAAGAAACAGGAGACATTTCCGTGTGGAAAGGGATTGCCCAGGACGCACTCATTATGAACATAGACGATCTGTTGTGTGTAGGTGCCACAGATAATATATTGCTGTCTTCGACCATAGGCAGGAACAAAAACCTGGTGCCCGGCGAAGTGATCTCCGCGATCATAAACGGCACGGAAGAACTCATAGCTGAACTCGCCGAGTTCGGAGTTAAAATACATGCTACCGGTGGAGAAACCGCCGACGTAGGCGACCTGGTACGGACTATTATCGTGGATTCCACAGTAACAGCCAGGATGCCGCGAAAAAATGTTATTGACAATGCCAATATAAAAGCTGGCAATCTTATCGTAGGGCTGGCCTCTTTCGGGCAGGCAAAGTACGAGAAAGCTTATAATGGTGGTATGGGGAGCAATGGCCTTACCTCGGCAAGGCACGATGTGTTTGCAAAGTACCTTGCGGAAAAATATCCCGAAAGTTTCGATCCGTCCGTACCCTCCGATCTGGTATACTCCGGTGGGGTAAAACTTACTGATCCGGTAGAAGGATCACCGTTGGATGCCGGAAAACTGGTATTGTCTCCCACAAGGACCTATGCGCCTGTCATCAAAAAAATATTGAAAAAATACACTCCCGGCGATATCCACGGCATGGTACATTGCAGTGGCGGGGCGCAGACCAAGATTCTCCATTTTGTAGAAAATCTGCATATCGTAAAAGACAATCTTTTTAAAGTTCCCCCGCTGTTCCGGCTCATACAGCAGCAATCGGGTACGGACTGGAAAGAAATGTACCAGGTATTTAATTGCGGCCACCGGATGGAACTCTATGTAGATGCGGAAATAGCAGAAGATATCATTGCTGTTTCGAAGTCTTTCGGGGTAGATGCACAGGTTGTGGGAAGAGTGGAAGCCGCGGACCACAAAAAACTTACTATAGAAAGCGAATTCGGGACGTTCGAATATTAGTCTGATAAAAATATCGTAATTTTGCCAACCGAATGAACCACAGGTTTATTGACGATGGGTACGGGAACCAAATACCGGAAGTTGCCGGTCGTCAATCTAAAATCGTAAATCTAAATGTTAGACAGGTTAAACATAGTAAAACAGCGTTTTGATGAGGTTTCAGATCTTATCATACAGCCCGATATCATAGCCGACCAGAAGCGTTATGTGCAACTGAACAAGGAGTACAAGGACCTGAAAGGCATCGTGGATAAACGGGAGGAATATAAGGCCGTACTGGATAATATTGCCGAAGCCGAAGAGATCATTGCGGATGGCAGTGATGCCGAAATGGTGGAAATGGCAAAAATGCAGTTGGAAGAGGCCAGGGAGCAACTCCCTGGATTGGAAGAGGAAATAAAATACCTGCTTATCCCCAAAGATCCGGAAGATGTTAAAAACGGCATGATGGAGATCCGTGCGGGTACCGGTGGCGACGAAGCGTCCATTTTTGCTGGCGACCTGTACCGTATGTATACCAAGTATTGCGAGAGCCGAGGATGGAAGGTTAATGTAGTGGATTTTAACGAAGGCACTTCCGGAGGATTTAAAGAGGTCATATTTGAAGTTAACGGCGAGGATGTTTACGGAAACCTGAAATTCGAAGCAGGGGTACACCGCGTACAGCGTGTGCCGCAAACCGAGACACAGGGACGAGTACATACCTCGGCGGCAACCGTGATGGTGCTTCCCGAAGCGGAAGAATTTGATGTGGAACTGGATATGGGCGATGTGAAGATCATCCGTACGACATCGACCGGGCCCGGAGGACAATCGGTAAACACTACCTATTCCGCGATCCAGTTGCAACATATTCCCACAGGGATAGAAGTGCGTTGCCAGGACGAAAAATCCCAGCATAAAAACCTCGAAAAAGCGATCAAGGTATTGCGTTCCCGGTTGTATGAAAGAGAACTTGCCAAGAAACAGGAAGCTGATGCAGTGAAGCGGAAGAGTATGGTTTCAAGCGGGGACAGGAGCGCCAAAATACGAACGTATAACTATCCGCAGGGAAGGGTTACCGATCACAGGATAGGGCTGACACTTTACGACCTTCAGAATATTATAAACGGGGACATCGGCAAGATCATCGAAGAATTAAAACTTGCCGAAAACACCGAAAAACTGAAAGAAGGCGACGTATTTTAATCAAAGCATAAATACCGTTGAACAAACGAAAATATAAGGATATATAAAACAGTGATGCCGCACCGCAAGTATTTTGAAGTGCGGCATTTTATTAACCATACGATACGGCATGACAACACAAGAACTGATACAACAAATACACCGGAAGAGATCCTTTCTCTGTGTGGGGCTCGATGTAGATTTGCAAAAGATCCCTGCGCACCTGCTGGAAGGAGAAGATCCCATATTTGCATTTAATAAGGCAATTATCGATGCTACCTGTCATGTAACCGTTGCCTATAAACCCAACATCGCTTTTTATGAAGCCTACGGAATAAGAGGCTGGGAAGCCTTGCGGAAGACGATAGATTATCTGAATGAAAATCATCCGGAAGTGTTTACCATAGCCGATGCCAAAAGAGGTGATATCGGCAATACTTCTGCCATGTATGCCAAAGCATTTTTTGAAGATCTCGGGTTTGATTCGGTTACGGTAGCCCCGTATATGGGAAAAGATTCCGTAGAACCTTTTCTGGAATTTGAAGACAAGCACACCATATTACTTGCATTGACCTCTAACCATGGGGCTTTCGACTTTCAGACGAAAGATGTGGAGGGTAAGGAATTATATAAACAGGTACTGGAAACTTCCGGGAAGTGGAAAAACAGTCATAACCTGATGTATGTGGTAGGAGCTACCAAAGCAGAATACCTGGAAGATATCCGGCGTATTGTACCGGACAGTTTTTTGCTGGTACCCGGTATTGGCGCACAAGGAGGGAGCCTTGAGGAAGTTTGCAAATACGGCATGACCGATAATATAGGTTTGCTGGTGAACTCTGCCAGAGGTATTATATATGCTTCCGGCGGAACGGATTTTGCCGAAGCTGCAAAAGCAGAAGCGGAGAAAATACAGTCGGTAATGGCTGCCGTTATGCCCTGATAAACCCCGAAAAGTCTGATTTCATTGGTTATTAAAGATCAGTTACAGCGGAAAATTATTCTGGGAAAAGTACCAAAACGCATTGTGTCTTTGGTACCTTCCCAGACAGAATTGCTATTCGATCTCGGACTGGAAGATAAAGTTGTGGGAATTACTAAATTTTGTGTGCACCCTTATCACTTCCGGTCCCTTAAAACCATTGTGGGGGGGACTAAAAAGGTGAAGTTTGACCGGATCCGGGAACTGCAACCGGATATTATCTTATGTAATAAAGAGGAGAATACCAGGGAGATGGTGGAGGAACTGGAAAAAATAGCGCCTGTACATGTTTCGGATATTTTTACCATAGACGATTCCCTGGAACTGATCCGGGAGTACGGGGAAATATTCTCTTGCCGGATGGATGCATCCCGTGTTATTAATAAAATAGTATATAGACTCCGGGACTTCCGGGAATATGTAGCGTATAAACCCGTACTGAAGACAGCCTATTTTATCTGGCGTGAACCCTGGATGGTGGCAGGAGCAAATACTTTTATAGATCATTTACTTACGCTGAACGGCTTTAAGAATATATACGGAAATAAAGAGCGCTACCCGGCGGTGGAATTAAAGAAAATGCGGTTGGAAGGAGACCCTGAGCTGGTTTTTCTCTCATCAGAGCCTTACCCGTTCAAAGAAGAACACGCATTCGAAGTCGGACGTTTTACCCATCATGCCAAAACAGTATTTGTAGACGGAGAGATGTTCAGCTGGTACGGATCCCGTCTTGTAAAAGCTTTCGATTACTTCAAAATGCTAAGAGAGCGGTTATAACAATGTTCGCTCTCGGAGAAGTGCAGGTTTTATGCCGGTGGCTTCGATACACCCTCCGCTTCGCTGGGGCACTCAGCCACCTCTGCTTGAGTTATAGTAGCATTTAGTGATTCCTGTTAGTGTCTTTTACTAAATATACAGACGGCACAGAGGTGGTTGAGTGATTGCCGATAGGCAATTATATCGAAATCACCGACTAGAACCACCCGGTTTGGCTACTGCAAAATCGTATGAAATAAAAAAAAGGGACTGACGCCCCTTTTTCTAAACTAACTAACTCAAATAATCATTAATAAAAGTTCACACGAACACTACAAAATTCAGGATTTAAATTTCTATCCGCGTTAATTTTATATTAGCAATTTATTAAATAATATAGATGTAAAATAATTAATTAATATATAATTAACATTTTAAATGATGTTAAATTAATTATTGTTAGTTTTTTAGATATTTCAGCAAAGAAAAAGTATTTTTTACAACACCTGTTTGATATATATGTATTTTTTAAGGGGTTTTAGTGTCTGAATGATAAAAATAATGGGTAAGATACTGTGTTAGGTGATAAAAAAATAAAATACCCCTCAATAAATGAGGGGGTGTATGGTTATTTTAACGATCCTGCAGTGCAAATACACGTTTTAACAGGTCGGTTGTCCTTGCAGTCGTTTTATTTCGGATTTCTTTTTCCTCTACGGAGATCATGGTAAAGACTCCTTTAAGTGCTTCCTGGGTAACGTAATCCGTAAGATCGGGGTTTACGTTATTGGTAATGGGCAGGGCATTGTATTTGTTGATTATATTACTCCATACCTCGGTAGCGCCAACCCGGGAAAGCGAATTATTGATAACCGGGGAAAATTTACTGTAAAGTTGTTTCTCCGTATTGTTTTGCAGGTATGCCGTAGCTGCATTGTCCGCTCCGAGAAGAATATTTTTAGCGTCGTTGAAAGAGATGTTTTTCACGGCATTGACAAATATGGGAGTGGCTTCTTTTACTGCATCTTCCGCTGCCCGGTTAAGGACCTTCAGTCCTTCATCTGCCAGGTTGCCCAAACCGATATCCCTGAGCGTTTTGTCTACTTTCTGCAATTCGGCAGGGAGGAGGATCTTTACCATCTGGTTTTTAAAGAAGCCGTCTTGCTGCGTGAGTTTGCTTACCTGTTTTTCAATACCGAGATCCAGGGCCTGGCGCAGTCCGGAAGCAATTTCTTCGTTACCGAGCGTTGTTGACGCAGGTAACTGGTTTACCACCTGTTGCAGTTCCGCACAGGAAAAAATTAGAAAAATACCTAATACGTAGATCGCTTTTTTCATGTAGTATCTGTTTTTATAAAAGAGAATAAAAACAAATGTACTATGAAAAAACAATAGTCTTATTATTGTGAGCCATTACTTTTCGGGAGATGTGGAGTTTAACCGCACGGGCCAATACTATTTTTTCCAGGTCCCGTCCCTTCATTACAAGGTCCTCAATGGAATGTGCATGGGTTACCCTGGCAATGTCCTGTTCTATAATGGGACCCGCATCGAGTTCTTCCGTAACATAGTGACTGGTGGCCCCTATGATCTTTACCCCCCGCTTAAAAGCGGAATGATAAGGTTTTGCCCCCGGAAATGCCGGGAGGAAAGAATGGTGGATATTGATGATCTTATGCGGATAATGACTTATCAGTTTTTCCGATACGATCTGCATATAGCGTGCAAGTACGATGAAATCCACACTTGCTTCCTGCAACAAACGCAATTGTTCTTTTTCCGATGCTTCCTTGTTATCGGGGCCTATCGGTATGTGGTGAAAAGGAATACGAAAACTGTCTGCCACAGATTTCAGGTCTTTGTGATTGCTTATAATAAAAGGAATAGTTACGCCGAGTTCCCCCGAATTATACCTTCCGAGAAGGTCGTAAAGGCAATGGTCATATTTGGAAACGAATATGGCCATTTTCGGTTTGAGCTCATCCGTATGAATTTCCCATGACATACCGTATTGTTGCGCTATCTGGTGACCGAATTCATTTTTAAAATCTTCCGGCGAACCCGGAAATTCGGCAAACTGGCTTTCCAACCGCATAAAAAATACACCGTGTTCCATATCCACATGCTGGTCGATGTAAATGATATTGCCGTTTTTCTTGTAAATAAAACGGGTTACCGAAGCTATAATACCTTGTGTGTCCTTGCAGGAAATGAGTAATGTGATTTTGTGCATACCTTTTCGGGGCTTTAAAACTTGTTTAACCCGGGTTAAACAAGCACTTATGGGAAATCTAAAATAAGTCAAAAATGGCAAGGATTTTTAACATTACTTTTAAATTACAAATCTTCTTAAAAACAGTATGTTTTTTAATAAATCCGTAAATTGCACAACGAAATAAGCACTTTTGTTGCAAATGAAACAGAAGTAGTCGGGAATTTCCCGGTTTCCATGGAACATTCCGAAGTGTATTTGAGCTAACGGGACTTAAATCATAAAAAAGTGAACACAGAAACATATAAACCTAAAAATAAAGTAAGGATAGTTACTGCAGCTTCCCTGTTTGACGGGCATGATGCCGCTATCAATATTATGCGGCGTATTATCCAGGCGACCGGAGTGGAGGTCATTCATCTGGGGCATGACCGGAGTGTGGAAGAAGTGGTGAATACGGCCATACAGGAAGATGCCAATGCCATAGCCATGACTTCCTACCAGGGAGGGCACAATGAATATTTTAAATATATGTACGACCTTCTTCAGGAAAAAGGGGCCGGTCATATAAAAATATTCGGTGGGGGTGGCGGTGTTATCCTACCGGAAGAGATCAGGGAGTTGCACGAATACGGGATAACACGTATCTATTCTCCGGATGACGGCCGCGAGATGGGACTACAGGGAATGATCAATGACCTGGTAGAAAAAGCCGACTTTCGTTCTCCCGCTTTTCAGAACGGGCAGGAAGTGACATCAACGCTGCATGACAAAGATGTAAATACCATAGCGCGCCTTATTTCTCTTGCGGAAAATAACCATGAAGAGTTCGAAAGAAGATTTACTCCCGGAAAAGGGAGTAAGATTGTACCTGTCCTGGGGATTACCGGAACCGGGGGTGCGGGGAAGTCAAGCCTTGTGGATGAATTGGTACGGCGCTTTCTGGCAGATTTCCCGGAAAAGACTATCGGCATACTATCCGTAGACCCTTCCAAAAGAAAGACAGGAGGGGCACTGCTGGGCGATCGTATTCGCATGAATGCCATTAACAATCCAAGGGTGTATATGCGTTCGCTGGCCACAAGACAGTCTAACCTGGCCTTGTCCAGGCATATTGCCGAAGCTGTAGATGTGCTCAAAGCAGCGGAGTATGACCTGGTGATACTGGAAACTTCCGGTATCGGACAGTCCGATACGGAGATCCTCGATCATTCCGATGTTTCCCTCTACGTGATGACACCTGAATTCGGAGCGGCAACGCAACTCGAAAAAATAGATATGCTTGATTTTGCCGACCTGGTGGCCATTAATAAATTCGATAAACGAGGTGCCCCGGATGCCCTTCGCGATGTGAAGAAACAATACCAGCGGAATCATCAGTTGTGGGATGCCGGTCCGGATACGCTACCGGTTTACGCGACCATTGCCTCACAATTCAACGATCCCGGTATGAACATGCTCTACAAAAATGTAATGGATAAAGTAGCGGAGAAAACCGGGGCAGACCTGAAATCTTCTTTCGAAAGGCACGACGAAATGAGTGAGAAGATATTCGTCATTCCACCTAAACGTGTCCGTTATCTATCGGAAATTGCTGATAACAACAGGAATTATGACCAGGCCGTGGAAAAGCAGGTTGCAGTAGCACAGAAACTTTACGGTATATGTATGGCTGTTTGCAGTGTTGTAGATGAAAGCGATCCGTTTCCCCTGGTTACGAAGTCCGGTCTGGACGGAGATGAATTGATGGAAAGAATAAAAGAGGAGGAGAAGAAGTCCTTCCTGAAACTGTTACTGGCCGAATTTGACCGGGTGAAAATGGAACTGGACCCGCATTACTGGGAGATCATATGTAATTGGGAAAACAAAACGGACCGCTATAAAAAACCGGAATATGTATTTAAAGTAAGAGACAGGGAAATACGTATTAAAACACATACACAATCGCTGTCACATACACAGATACCCAAGGTGGCCTTGCCCAAATACACGGCCTGGGGCGATATTCTTCGCTGGGTGCTTCAGGAAAACGTACCGGGAGAGTTTCCGTATACTTCCGGACTGTATCCGTTTAAAAGAGAGGGAGAAGACCCTACCCGTATGTTCGCCGGGGAAGGCGGACCGGAACGTACCAACCGGCGTTTTCACTATGTGAGCCTGGGGATGGATGCCAAGAGGCTTTCCACCGCATTCGATTCGGTTACCTTATATGGAAATGATCCCGGGCACCGTCCGGATATTTATGGTAAAATAGGTAATGCCGGGGTTTCTATCTGTTGCCTGGACGATGCTAAAAAACTGTATTCCGGGTTTAACCTGGCCGATCCGAAAACTTCGGTAAGCATGACCATCAACGGCCCGGCGCCTATGCTGCTCGGTTTCTTTATGAATGCCGCAATAGATCAGCAATGTGAGATATATATCAGGGAGAACGGCCTTGAAGCACAAGTAGAGAAAAAGCTTCGGGAAGTTTATGACGATAAAGGATTGCCAAGACCACAATACAATGCTGCCGGAGGAAAAAAAGAACTACCCGAGGGTAATGACGGCCTTGGTTTGTTATTGCTGGGAATTACGGGAGACCAGGTGCTTTCCGCGGGAGTATATAACGAAATAAAACAACGAACACTATCTCAAGTAAGAGGAACCGTGCAGGCGGATATCCTTAAAGAAGACCAGGCGCAGAACACCTGTATTTTTTCCACGGAATTCGCATTACGTCTTATGGGAGATGTGCAGGAGTATTTCATTGAAAACAATGTGCGTAATTTTTACTCCGTATCGATCTCAGGATATCACATTGCGGAAGCCGGGGCCAATCCCGTTACACAGCTGGCCTTTACGCTTGCCAATGGCTTTACGTATGTGGAATATTATATGAGCAGGGGTATGGATATCAATAAATTCGGGCCTAACCTGTCGTTTTTCTTTTCCAACGGTATTGATCCCGAATATGCGGTTATAGGCCGTGTTGCACGGAGAATATGGTCCAAGGCCCTGAAGTATAAGTACGAAGCCAACGAAAGGGCACAGATGCTCAAATATCACATTCAGACCTCCGGGCGTTCCCTGCATGCACAGGAGATTGATTTTAACGATATTCGTACCACTTTACAGGCATTGTACGCTATTTATGATAACTGTAATTCGTTACACACCAATGCTTACGATGAGGCGATAACCACACCCACGGAAGAAAGTGTACGCCGGGCAATGGCCATACAACTCATTATTAACAAGGAGCTCGGATTGGCAAAGAACGAGAACCCTGTTCAGGGGGCATTTATCATTGAAGAACTGACAGACCTGGTGGAAGAAGCCGTACTTATGGAGTTCGACCGCATTACGGAACGGGGAGGAGTTCTCGGAGCAATGGAAACCATGTACCAGCGCAGTAAGATACAAGAAGAAAGTCTGTATTACGAAAACCTGAAACATACCGGGGAATTTCCGATTATCGGGGTAAATACCTTTTTGAGTTCCAAAGGCTCGCCAACTGTAATTCCCGGGGAAGTCATACGGGCAACCGAGGAGGAAAAGCAGTTGCAGATACAAACGGTAGAAAACCTGAAAAAGACCAAAGGGAAGAGAGTGGAGGCGGAACTGGAGAAAGTTCAGAACACGGCTATTGAAAATGGTAATATCTTCGAGCAATTGATGGAGGCTACCAAGGTGTGCTCTCTCGGGCAAATTACGGAAGCATTGTTTGAAGTAGGCGGACAATACAGGAGAAATATGTAAATTTGTGGTGTATATAACCCCAACGATACGAGTACATGAAATCATTATTTTCCGAATTGTTTGCATATAACCTGGATTGTAACAAAAGACTGATAACCGCTTTTCTTACAGCCGGAGAAAACGTACCTGACAAAAGCAAAAAACTGTTTCACCATATATTAACGGCACATCACGTATGGAACGCCCGATTGAGTGGTATAGCCTCAGAATACGGGGTGTGGGAAGCCATTCCCGCCGGATTGGTAGAAAAGGTAAATGAAGAAAACCATATCCTTACCGGAAAGATATTACGACAAAAAGATCTTTCGGAAATTATCAATTATAAGAACAGTAAGGGAGCCCCGTATTCGAACAACATCCGTAATATTCTGTTTCATGTGGTCAATCACTCTACGTATCACCGCGGACAGATAGCTATGAATTTCCGGGATTCCGGGTTGGAACCCCTGGCAACGGATTATATTTTTTATAAAAGATAAATCCAACAATATGACAGTGCCGGTTTCAACTTTCCACTTTCTTTGCCGGAATTATTGCCACGACACTTCCTGTAACAGGCTTCCTGATATGGTGGGAAAGAAGGAAGAAGAAAAAGAAATAGAAAGAAGACAAAGGCAGGGCGGGAGGTCGCTTTTGTAAACTTTATGAAGGGCTTGTGGCCTCCACGTATTTGTAATTCCACAGTTAAAAAGTTACCAGTTACTCCGTTGTGTTCGGTTTTGTCCCCAGGTCGTTGATAAATCCGTCGAGGCTTTCGTCTTTCTGAAGGTTCAGTTTCTGTTTGAGCCGGTAGCGGGCCATCCGGATACTTTTCGGGTCGACATTCAGCTTTATGGCAATTTCCTTGTTGGTAAGCCCCATGAGGATATAGGAACAGTATTTAAGATCGAGGCGGGTCAGTTTGTTTTCCGCTTTTTGCTGAAGGCCGGCAATGAATTCGGGATGTATTTCGGAAAATTCGGCTTTAATATCATCATAACCTTTGTCCACCTCATAATTTTTGGAGATCAGGCGGTTGATTTGCCTGCGTAGAGGATCACCGCTGTCCAGTGCGTTGAGTTTCTCTTTGAAGTTTTGAAGAAGGGTATTTTTTTCCTCTACCTGTAAGGTTCCGGCCAAAAGCTCTTTTTCCAGCCGGTCCAGGCGTTCCTGCATAAGTTCGCGTTCAGCCTCCAGGCGGGCGGTTTCTTCGGCTTTTAGGCTGGCCTGGAGTTCCGCTTCATGCTTTTCACCGGTCAGTAGCAATTGTCGTTGCTGGGATGCCTTGAGTCTGAAATGATATGAACGGAACAGAAAAAACAGGGCCATCACCCCGGCAACGATCAGGATTAAATAATACCGGTTCAGTTTTTTGGTAAAAGCGTTTTCTTGTTGGGCAGCTACGAGGGCGAGTTCTTTCTTTTCGGATTGGTATTGTGCCTCCAGTTGCTGGGCAATGGAGAGCTTTTCCTTGTCAAACAACTCCTTGTCAAACCGCATGTACTGTTTGTAATAATCCAGGGCTTTGGTGTCATCGCCATTTTTTTCGGCCACCCGGGAAAGAGCGTTGGTGATACGCGATTTGACCAGGACCCCACTGGTACTATCGGAAACTTCGCTTAATGCCATAAGCAACAGGTTCTCGGCCCGGCTGTAATCACCTTCTGTCAGGGCAAATTCACTTAATATCCCGTAACTGTTGGCAATGATTTCAGAATGATTGGCTTCTCTTCCCAGGGTCAATGCCTTGTTGAGGTATACTTCGGCGCTGTCTTTATATGAAGGCGGATAAAATTCAAAATAAAGATTAGCCATATTCAGAGCGGCTATTCCCCCGGTGCTCCGCATGGTGATCCGTTGTTGGAGGGAATCTGTCAGTTTCAGTACCAATGTATTGTAATATTTTGAAGAATCCAGCAATTGTTGCCGGTCCGGGGCTTTGCGGAAGCGGTAAAGATAATTGACCCCCATACTGAGGTATGCGTTGGTTATAGCGTCGGGATCACCACTCTTCAGGGCGGCATCGCGGCAAAGCCTGGTGTAATGCAACTGCTTCTCGGGATTTCCCCAATAGGCATGTATGGCGGCAAGGTAATGGTAGATGTTGCTTTTGTAAAGAGGGGCATTCTCTTCTTCAAGAATACGAAGTGCTTCCAGCATATATTGATAGGCCTTGTCGGTGTTTTCCACGATATGTTCCAGCCATCCCTTGCGAAAACGCACAAGCCCCTGAACGATCTTGTCCGGAGTACGGGAGGCATACCATTCAGCACTGTCTATGGCCTGAAAGGCAAGGTTCAGGCTGTCTTGTTGTACATACAGGGCCCCCAATCTTGCCTGTACCAGTGCACCGTATCGTCCGTCTTCTTCCCGTTGGCTAAGTTGTTGTGCTTCCCGGGCTATTTTCAAGGCTTCATAAAGCTTGTTCTGAGAGGCTGTTATCCTGGATAGCTGTTCCATTGCTTCTATACGTTCCCCGTTTGGAGTCGCCGGTTTGTCTACAATGGTTTTCAGGGAGTCAATAATTACGGATTGCGCCTGTATCCCAGATGGGTGGAATAAAGTGATAAAGGAGGTTATAAAGCAAATAAACAACGATTTATCCATTCAATAAAGGTATAAACAATTACAGGTCCTTTTGCCAAAGATACAAATTTCGTAGACGCTTTGTAGACGTTCTTCCGATAAGCTGTAGTCGCCGTGTATGCAGCTGAAAATTGTTTCGCGGGGTCTGGCTTTCTAAATTTGTCCCTGAAGTTTTTAACCGGAATTATTAATCATAAAATCATAATGATCATGAATGCCAGGACCATTTCAATCGTATCGTACATTACTATCATCGGATGGATCGTCGCTTATTTACAACATAAGGGAAGCGAACAAAAAAGCGCGCTTGCTTCTTACCATCTCGGACAGGGACTTGGGGTATTTATTTTTGCCGTTATTCTGAACATCATCCTTAGTATAATTATCCGGGTAGTTCCTTCATTAGGAAGCATCCTTTCATTGGTGGGTTTTGTGCCGCTTATTTTGCTCATTTTCGGAATCATTGCCGCGGCTAACGAAGCGCTGAAACCGGTTCCGCTGATCGGGAAATTTTTTGAAGGGAAGTTCAACTTTTAATTGATACGGAATAAGCTGTTTGGGTAAAAGAGGAGGATTATTGTGTGGTCGTAAGATTTACAATGGAATAGCTTTTTAAAAATATACGATGAGGACATGGATAAACAGTTTGTGTAGTTTTATATTACTATTTGCCCTGATGGGATGTAATTCTGAAAAAACTAAAGAGTTTGTATGGGAAAAAGAGATAGCACAGCTCACCGGTAAAAACCTGGATAAATGGCTTCGCCAGGCGCCGTTCTCCAATGAACTTGTTCAAACTGACGCAAACAAGCTGGTATTTACCAACGCAGAGCAGGTTTTTCCGTTTATGGCGCGCTATAAAAATGCTGTAGGAGAATTGCATAAGACTTATAACGACCCTGACAATCCCATTTACCAAAAGAAGACTGTCTTATACCAAGACCCGCAGTGGGGCGACTTGTTTGTAAATGCCACGTTGCTGTACGATGACCAGGAGGTTTTCCTGGATCGTTCTTACAGTACATCCGGAAATGTGATTTTAGGCGGAGCGGATGCTGCGATGGATATCCACCACGCTACCTTGTCGGAAACAGCTGTTTTTGCCCGGACTAGCGACTATAAAACGGGTGTTTACTGGGCCCGGATATCAGACAAGGACTATCTTTTGGGTTTCTATCAAAAGGACAGGCTCATCTTTGAAACGGTTATCCCGCTCCGGGCAACCGATACATTGGCCACACTGTCCAAGCTGAATGCGGTAAATGAAAAGTTGGGACTACATATCGCGGAGTGGAAGGATGCAACAGTACAGCAACTGAAACCGGCAAATACCAAAGAAACGTTTTGGAAAGACCCTTTTGTGGGGATTTATATGGATAAAAGTTCAACATTGAACAAGGTTCATCTCAAAATGAGGGATACACCTTTCCAACAGGCACAAAAGATCGTAAAAGGCGGCTATTACTTTAGTTATGATACACCAAAAGGCCGGGTAACACTGTTTACAGTTTTGAAAGGCACCGATCAGGACCGGATTGGTTTTGATGAAGAACATCAACAGCTGAATTCCTATAAGCGACAGGGTCAAGTGGTCTATTATAAAGAAGAACAGGTTAAAGGGCGGATAAAAGGGGTTGCCAAAACCTATTTTGGACAGGACCAATACCTGGAGCTGAATTTTGAATATCCCCAAACCGATCAGGAAGCCCGGGAATATATTCACGGCGTATTGAAAAATATAATGATTTTCAGGTATTTGTAAGGAAACTCCTTTAGATAAATAACAGTATATGCAGTGTAAAGTTCATGTCATCTTTTTTATAGCCTGTTTATGGTGCGTTTTTGTACAGGCGCAAACTATTATCCGGGTGGCCCCGAATGGTAAGGGGGATGGTTCTTCCTGGGGTCAGGCGAGTAGCATTGAGGATGCCATAACCAACGCATCCCGTAATGATAAAATATGGGTCAGGCAAGGTACATATAAAATAAAGTCAACTTTGCAGATTAATGAAACTTTGGAGATATACGGCGGATACTCCGGAACGGGAAACCAAAGAAATCCGGCTGTTTACCCAAGTATTCTTAGCGGTGATAAAAAAAACAGTATCATTAAGACAGACTATTTTACAAGTGATATGGTTTTTGACGGCCTTACTTTTGAAGATGGTTTTGCCAGAACCGGAACCCACGTAAATGATGTTACGGGAGGAGGAGCATTATACTTAAGCGGGAATGGGACGAGGATCAATAATTGTATTTTCCGGAATAATACTTCAGCAAACAGAATAGGCTCCGGGGCCATTTACCTTTGGAGCACGGATAATATTGTTATTGAAAATTCGGTATTTGAAAACAATCGTGTAATCCGGAATGACAACAATGAAGGCGGTAATATTGGAGGTGGGGCAATGCATATACGGTTCGGAAAGAATAATCAGATTAAGCATTGCAAATTCATTAATAATTCATCGTACTATCCCGGTGGAGCAATCTATGCCTGGGGAGAAAATGCCACGGTTATCGACTGTTATTTTGAAAATAATCACAGCGATGATATAGGTGGAGCTATCTATGTGAATTTTGATGACCTGTATGTATCCAATACTGTTTTCCGCAGTAATAACTCGAAGTTGAGGGGAGGTGCGATATATAATAATTTCGGGACAGTTAAAGTAGTTAACACCTTATTTGACAAAAACACTGCTTCGGATGTAGGGGGAGCCATATATAATTCGGAAGGAATTGATATAGCCAACACCACTTTTGTAGATAATAACAATACTGCTGTAGTTTTTCACTCTTTTTCTTCTGATGAGGAATATACCCATATTTATAACAGCATCCTTTACAACAACAAAGCGGCCGGGAAATTTGCTCCGGATATTGCCCCTGCATACTCCAACTCGGATTTCTCCGGTCTTGATGTCAGGAGAAGTATTTTACAGAAATATTCCGGTGGTACGAATAACCTGGTAGGTGTAGACCCGCTCTTTGTTAATAGCAGCAACGGGAACTACCGTATCCGGCGTAACAGTCCGGCTGCAAACGCCGGGAATACCGCATTATTCAACAGGGTATCCGTAACCCCTGCCGGTTCTTCAAATGATCTTTACGAAAACGAACGCCTTATTGGCAATAAAATCGATATGGGCGTGCACGAATTACAACTGCCGGGCTGCACCACAATTACAATTCCCGCGAACGGAGCGGTTGATGTTGCAGTGAATACTGACATCTCATGGGAGGCGGTGCCCAAAACTACGGGATATACTATTTCAATCGGAACCACTTCCGGCGGAACTGATGTCATAGACGGGCAACAGGTCACGGGAACCACCTTTGAACTTCCCGTTCACCTGGAAGTAAATACCACCTATTTTGTTTCGGTTATACCCTATAACAGTGCCGGTGAAGCTATCGGCTGTAGTGAAATAAGGTTTAAAACAGAAAAAACGTCCAGTGTAGTTAATTGTACATCGATAACCAACCCGGTTAACGGAGCCGAAAATGTGCCTTTGGATACAAATATTACCTGGGAAGAAGTTGCCAATGCCGACGAGTACTACATTTCCATAGGAACTACTTCCGGCGGTACGGATGTCGTGAATAAGGAATCTGTAACCGGAACAACCTACACTCCGGAAGTGGACCTGGAAGAGAACACCACCTATTTCGTAACTGTAACCCCGTATAACAACGAGGGAAGTGCTGAGGATTGTACCGAAATCAGTTTTGCTACAGAAACCTTGAGGCCTATCCCGGGCTGTGCGACGATTGTAACCCCGGAGGATGATCAGGAAGATGTCCCCCTGAATACAGATATCATTTGGGAGTCAGTCTCTGAAGCCGACGGCTATTATATTTCCATAGGAACTACTTCTGGCGGTACGGATGTCGTGAATAAGGAATCTGTAACCGGAACAACCTACATTCCGGAGATTGACCTGGAAGAAAATACCACCTATTTCGTAACTGTCACCCCGTACAACAATGAAGGAAGTGCTGAAGATTGCACCGAAATCAGTTTTACCACAGAAACGCTGACACCTCCTGATTGTGCTGTGATCACCACGCCTGTAGATGGAACTACCTATCCCGCTTATGAGGGTATGGGCTGGGAAGAAGTGGAAGGAGCCGAGAGCTACCGGATTTATATGGGCACTACTCCGGGCGGTACGGATGTGGTGAATGGACTGGAACCGTGGGAGGATTTTGAAGACCCTGAGTCGGGCACCTATTATCTTAAGGTAATTCCTTATAACGAGGCAGGCGAGGCCATGGGTTGCGAAGAGATTAGTTTTTCGATAGTGGAACCGACGCCTCTTCCCCCCGGCTGTACCACAATGACTTCTCCGGCAGATGGCGACACGGATGTTCCGCTTGATACGGAAATTACCTGGGATGCGGTTGGAAGCGCTTCCGGTTATCACATTTCTATAAGAACCGATGCCGGCGATATTGTGATAAATGAAGAGCCGGTAACCGGAACCAGTTATAACCCGGCAACCGATTTTAAAGAGAACACAACCTACCACGTCAGTGTAGTACCTTTTAACGATAACGGAGAAGCAACTGGTTGTGGCGAAATCAGTTTTACTACGGAAACTTTACCGAAACCGCCGGGCTGTACCGCGATGTCCGATCCCGTCGACGGTGCTGTGAACGTTCCTGTTGACACCAATATAAAATGGCATGCTGTCCCCGAAGCCGATGGCTATTACCTCACCGTGGGGACTTCGCCCGGCGGTACGGACCTTGTTGACAACAAAGACGTAGGCAGTTTCACGGTTGACCTTTTTATTGGTGACTGGCCGGCAAATACAACCATTTACGTAACCGTAACCCCGTACAACTCCGCAGGAAGCGCCACTGGCTGCCAGGAAGAAAGTTTTACCACGGGGGCCCTTGCCCCCAAATGTACCACCTTATCCAACCCGATTGACGGTGCAACCGATGTTTCTGTTTCTGCCAATATGGAGTGGAACGCAGTAACCGAAGCCGGGGGGTATTATCTTTCCGTGGGAACAGCACCAGGTGGCACAGACATCGTAAACAATGAAGATGTGGGCAACACCACGGTTTACGATCTGCACAACGACCTGCCCGGGGGCACTCGGGTTTATGTAAGTGTAGTTCCGTACAACACCGAAGGAGAGGCCGAAAACTGTCAGGAGGAAAGTTTTACTACGAAAACATTACCGACACCACCGGGTTGTACAACAATCATCACCCCTACAGACGGTGCTCCCGATGTGGCCACAGATACCGATATATCCTGGAACACCATTGCTGATGCCGATGGGTACCATATTTCAATAGGTACCACTGCCGGGGGGACAGATATTATCGACAATCAGCAGGTGTCCGGGAATACCTATAACCTGACTTCCGAATTGGAAGAAAATACGATTTATCACGTCCGTGTAGTTCCCTACAATGGCGAGGGAAGTGCTTCGGGGTGTGCCGGGATCAGTTTTACCACCGAAACGCTGCCAACCGTCCCGGATTGTATCACCATCATAAGCCCAACCGACGGAGCCGCTGATATTGCTGTCGACACGGATATAACCTGGGATGTTGTTACTGGCGCCGAGGGATACTATATTTCAATCGGAACGGCTCCCGGTGGCACGGATATGGTGAACGGTCAACAGGTAACAGGTACGACATTTAATCCGGTTGCTGATTTTGATGTGAGTACTACCTATTACGTCACCATAGTTCCATACAACACCCAGGGAAATGCTACGGGCTGTACCGGGACCAGTTTTACCACGGAAGCTCTTTCGACACCTCCGGATTGCACCACAATAACCAGTCCGGATAACGGGACCGACAATGTGGCCCTGGATGCCGGTATCACCTGGAATGCTGTTGCCGAAGCAGCGGGATACTATGTTTCCATCGGAACTGTTTCCGGCGGCACGGATGTGCTGAACAATCACCAGGTAACCGGCACCACCTTTGATCCGGCTACGGATTTTGATGAAAACACAACGTACTACATCACAGTAGTTCCCTACAACGCTCAGGGAAGCGCTACCGGCTGTACCGAAACCAGTTTTACAACGGAAATTTTGGCGACAGCCCCTGACTGTACCGTTATAACGAGTCCGGCTGATGGCGCGTTCGATGTAGCTACAGACACTGATATATCCTGGAACACCATTGCTGATGCCGATGGGTACTACATTTCAATGGGTACCACTGCCGGGGGGGCAGATATTATCGACCATCAGCAGGTATCCGGGAATACCTATAACCTGACTTCCGAATTGGATGAGAACATTACCTACTATATGACAATCACTCCATACAATACACAAGGAAGTGCTTTCGGATGTCCGGGAATCCGTTTTACGACCAAAACGGATTTTGATATTGATAAAACAAAGTACGGTTTTTCTCCCAATGGCGACGGGATCAACGACTTCTGGGAAATAGAAGGCATAGAAAACTATCCTGACAATACGGTTTCCGTATACAACAGGTGGGGGGATATGGTGTTCCGCATGGAGGATTATGACAACCATTCCAATGTGTTTACAGGAGTTGCCAATAAACTCACCGGATTAGGTGGCGGCAGGTTACCTTCGGGGACCTATTTCTTTGATATGCTGCTCCGGGACGGGAATGATCTGAAAAAAGTAAAAGGATTTTTGGTTTTAAGACGCTAAGATGAAGAGTAGAAAGAGATATAAGTTTACGTTGTTCCTGGTGATATGGGGCCAGTATTTTGTTTTTGCCCAGCAAACGGCTTTATTTCCCGAATATAACTACAATCCTTTTATTATTAACTCTGCTTATACGGGGATGGCCTCGGGTGCGGAGGCAACGCTCAGCCATTACGGATATATCAATAGTGTCGAAGGAAGCCCGAAAAGTTTTTCCCTGAGTTTTCATTCGCCCGTATCCCAGGGAAAAATGGGACTGGGCGCCGCAATCTCCCGGGATAAGATAGGGGTTACCACAAACACTCACGCCTTTGCAGCTTATTCTTATAAAATATTTTTCGATTATAAAAGTGACCGGCCCGACTGGCAGATCTACAATCAGAATGTGCTTTCGTTCGGATTAACCGCCGGGGTGCGCCAGCTCAACGATAACCTGCTGGAACTGGGAATTGTGGATGATCCTGAATTTTCCGAAAATATCAATGCAACCATACCTATGATCGGTGTTGGCTTTTTATACAACTGTGCCGATTTTTATGCCGGGGTTTCAGCCCCAAATATTTTAGGTGATAAACTGGCTTCGAGGGATGACCTGAACCTGTCGAATCCCGTTTACGGATATTTCGGCTACCGTTTTTTTGCAAACCGGTTTGACGAGATCGTAATAAAACCCAATATGTTATTGAAGTACGAAGATGGAGCCCCCATGCAAATAGATGTTAATCTTGCCACGAGCTTCGGGAACAAATTTGAGATCGGGGCCGGGTACCGCAGCAGTTCTTCCGCGAATTTTCTGGCAGGGGTCTACCTGTTTCGGCATTTCAGGCTTATTTATCACTATAACGTTGGACTGAAAAACACTTTATTAGGGAACAGTCATGGCATTGTGTTGTCGTATTCTTTTGGTAATGAGTATTTTTAATAAGAAGAAAATAAGGGTTAATGAAACTGATTTACTCAGAATAATTGTAAATACATATGAAATCAACCGCTAAAATATCGCTGTTACTCTTCATAGGATTAACCTTTTTGTCTTGTGATCAGACATCACCCCGAAAATATGTGGAAGTCACAGTTTTAAATACCAATCTGGTGACAAGCAGGTATACTCCTTCGTTTTTTGAGGAACTCCGGGAACTGGAAAAGCAGGGCCGTATTGCCGTGTTTAAAGATGGTGAAATGAAAAAAGGCACTGCTGAGGAATACGTTATGCAAAATGCAATAGCTCCTGTTGACGTATCCATAAAGAAAGTCAAAGAGTTAGAGGTGAAAGACGATACTCATGATCTGATCGCCGCTTCCCTGGATGTATTGCAATACAGTAAAGAAGTTTTTGAAAACGAGTACAGGAATATTGCAGAGATGCTTGATACGAACAGATCACAGGCAGAAATAGATTCGGCCATTCATAAGTTGTTTCGGACCTATGACCGGGAGATGGAAAAGAAACTCAGGCACCTGGATGAACTGGCCATTCCCTATGCAGAGAAGCATAATATCCCGTTGAATTTCAGGTAGGCTTCCTTTTTTTTATAATCAAACGAAGATCTTCCTGTGCCAAATAAAGACAGGGGACAATAATAAGGATAATTGAGGTGGCAAATACAATCCCGAAACCTAACGAAATGGCCATCGGAATAAGATAAAATGCTTGTGAGGAGGTTTCCAGGATAATCGGGGTAAGCCCTCCGAAAGTGGTTAAAGTAGTTAACATAATAGGGCGGAAACGCCGTATCCCGGCCTCGTGAATGGCTTCATAGGCTGATTGGTCTTTTCGTATACCATTGGCGTAATCGATCATGATAAGAGAATCATTGACTACAACACCGGCCAGGGCTATCATTCCCATTAAACTGACCAGTGAGAGGTCGTAACCGAGAATAATATGGCCAATCACAGCGCCGACTATTCCAAACGGAACTGCCGAAAGCACAATAAAGGGTTGAACGTAATTGTTGAACGCCAATGCCAGCAACGCATAAATAAGCATAAGTGCCATGGAGAAGGTTCCCCACAGCGAATTTGTCGATTCCCGCATATCGGCCTGGCTCCCTTCAAAGGTCCATGTAAGCCCCGGATAATCGGCCCGTAACTGAGGAAGTACTTCGCCCTGTATGGCGGCCAGGACCCGGCTGACGGCATTGGCCGGTTCGGCGTCCATTCCTACATTTACCACCCTTCTTCCGTCCCGCCTGTTAATGGAGGTAAATGCTTCTTTTTCTTCTATTTCCACCACATCCAGCAGGGGGACTTCCACACTATCCGTTGTCCGGATGATGAAATTTTCCAGGTTTTGTATATCCTTACGTTCTTCCAGCGGTAACTTTACCCGTATTTCCACTTCGTTATTACCCCGTAGCTGCCGCATGGCAAGTGCACCGAAAAAGGCGTCCCGTACCTGCCTGCCCACCTGCGATGAGGTTAACCCCAGGTTTCTTCCTTGTGGCAAGAGCTTAAAATCGTATTGAACCTTGCCCTTGTCGAAATTGTCACTCACATCACGGGTATTTTCAAAAGTTTCCATGCGTTCCACGAAATCCTGGCTTGCTTTTTCCAGGACTGAAATATCCGTATGGCTCAAATCTACACTGATATCCTGGCGTGCACCACCGGGTCCGCGTTCGGCTTCAAAGGTAATCTGGTCCACGCCGCGTATGTCCCCGATATTATCTCGCCAGATAGCAATAAGTTCTGCTGCGGTCATATCGCGTTCATCAGGCGGACGCATCACGATCTCGACATCGATAAAATTCTGTCCGCGGACATTGGTTTTTACGCCTTTTGCCACTTTATACAAATCGTTTTCCGAAAACATTTTGCGGGTGGCTTCGGTGACTTCCTCGGCTACCTCTGCGGCCTGGTCGGGCGTGGTGCCTACCGGAAGCCGGATTCCCGCTTCGATTTCGTCGGCTGCGATTTCGGGCATTAAGATCATTCCCATATGATCGCTGTAACCAAAGCTTCCCACAATGAGTAACAAGGCCACCGCGGCTGTCAACGTGATGTAACGGAACCGAAGGCACTTATCCAGAAAAGGGCGATAATATTTCTGGATGATACGGTCGAATCTCCTGGCGAACCTGTCCTGCGCATTTTCAAGTTTAAGGAGAATGCCTTTTTTCTTTTTCTTCCCGATATGCCCCAGATGGGAAGGTAAAATAAAGAGGGCTTCGATCAGCGAGATCAATAGAATAACGATGACCACGGCAGGAAGGGGCCACCAGAACTTACCGGTTTCCCCGGGGATGAGCAATAGCGGTATAAAGGCGATAACGGTAGTAAGTATACTGAACAATACCGGTCTCGACACATCTTTCGTGCCTTGTATGGCAGCCTGCATAATACCCATGCCTTTCTGGCGGTATTCATATACATTTTCCCCTACTACAATAGCATCGTCCACCACGATCCCCAAAACTACCAGAAATCCGAACATAGATATCATATTGATACTAACGCCTATCACGGGCAGTAACGTTATTCCGCCGATAAAAGAGACCACCATACCGATCATTACCCAGAAAGCAAGCCGGTATTCCAGGAACAGGGTTAAAATGACCATGACAATGACGATTGCCATTAAACCGTTTTCGGTAAGTAAGGAAAGCCGTTCGCGATAATCTTCGGCCCGGTTGCTGTCAATGCGGTACTGGACACCGGGGGGTAACTGCAAGTCGTTCAATATGTTTTTTACCAGCTTTTCAATATCAAGCGGCGATTGATTTCCAACTCTGAAGATCTCCATATCTACAGCTGCTTTTTGATTGAACTGGCCGTGAAATCCGGTTTCTTCAAATCCGTCGGTAATAATAGCTATGTCCCTTAATTTAACATGTGCTCCTGCCGGGGAAGAGGCAATGGTTATATTGCCGAACTCTTCCGCCCATTGTTTGCGTTCCTTCAACCTGAGCAGGATCTCCCCCGAGCTGGTTTCTACTGCCCCCGCCGGAACATCCCTGCTGGATTGCTCGATGATATTGGCAACCTGCCCCAGTGTCAGCTGATACTGGCGTAGATTGTAACGCGGAATTTCTATACGGGTCTCGTAATCCGGAACATTGTTTAAAGTGACCTGGGTGATTTCGGGCTGACTTAAAAAGCGGTTTCTCAGATGTTCGGCCAGTTTCCGCAGGGTCCAGATATCGGTATCTCCGTATAAGGAAACCTGCATGACATCGCGCTGGCGGTCCTGTAAGACCACTTCGGGCTCTTCGATATCATCCGGAAATGTCCGTATCCGGTTCACGGCCTGGTCGATGTCCTGGAATGCTTTCATCCGGTCTGTCCCGGCTATCAGTTCGATAGTTACGGTTCCCGAACCTTCCCCTGCCGTGGACACGATTTCTTTGATGCCCTGTACCCCCCTGATGGATTCTTCAACCGGCAACAGGATGCCTTGTTCCACCTCTTCGGGTGCGGCCCCGGGATAAACTACACTGACTTCAACAAAATCCAGCTGAAACTGTGGGAAGACCTCTTTTTGTATGGAAAACATGGTGTAAATGCCACCTCCTACCAATAAAAACATCAGCAAATTTGCGGCAATGGGATGGTGCGCCATATAGGCGATGATGCCATTGCTTTTTTGTTTATGAAGGTGTTGCTCTTCCACAAGTACTCTTTTTACGCTGTTTTTTAATCGGCGATCGAATCTTTTTCGGTTCGCAGGAGAACTCCGTCACTTACGGTGCTGATATTCGTGGTCACGATCTTTTCTCCGTCTTGTATGCCGTCGGAAATATATACATGGTGGGCATCGATCAACCTGATATTTACCTTTCGGATTTCCAGTTTTCCGTCATGCATGACCCAAACGGTCTGGTTGCTCCGCAGGTGATTGCGATCCAGTTTTACTACTTTTTCTATTTTATCCCCCTGGATATAGGCTTCCACAAATTCGCCGATAATGAGTGTGGGGATGTTTTGGTCCGGGGCTTCAATGCCTAACGGATCGGGAACTTTGACCAGCAAACGGGCCAGACGGGTTTGTTGATCCAGTGCCCCTATTTTTTTGTGAAGGTAGCCCGTTCTGGTTTCATTTTTTTCCCAGGATGTTTTGTTGCTGATTTTCACGATAGCTCCCTGTTCTTTATCCGCTGAAGGGAAGGACAGCCATTTTAGTTTATTGATAGGCAGGCCTACTTGTACCCAATAATAGTCCACTCCTACGAGTCTTCCTAAATTATCTCCCGGGGCAACCAGGGAGCCGGTAGTAACATTCTGTGAAATTACCTGGGCATCGAACGGTGCGTTTATACGGGTTCGCCGTACGTTTAATTCTGCCTGGTTAACAGCAGCCCTGGCAGCTTGTAACTGGGCTTTTACAGCACTTAACTGGGGCTGCCGCAATACGAGCGATTTTTGCTTATCGGATAACGAGTCGGTGCCGACCAACGCGAAATCCTGTTCGGCAATGTGCTGCCGGCCCATTTCTATGGTTAGATTGGTTTCGGCCTGAAGTAATTCGCTTTTGCGTAGTTCCAGTTGATTTTCATAATCCGAAGGATCTATTTTTAACAGCAAGTGCCCTTTTTTAACCAAACCGCCGGGAACAAATGCCGCGGCACGTTGAATGACCTGTCCGCTAACCAAAGGACCCAGTTGTATGTCTTCTACAGGTTGTACCGTTCCGGTTGCCACAAACTCCGGGATAAACGATCCTTCTTTAACCGTTTCCACACTGACCAGCATGGCCGTTTTTTTTGTGGCCGCTTCACTCTTTGCCGTGGGTTCCGTAGTAAAAACCAGGAAGATTATGGTTACGGTAACCAGCAGAATTAATGTACAAATAATCAGGATTCTCTTTTTACTCATAATCTTTTGGACTAATTCGGAGTGTTTGTGTTAGCTTCGTTTTCCCGGCCGGTATCAAAACCACCCGCCAGGGCCCGGTATAAATTAATTCGTATTTCGTATAATTCCTGTTGTGCTTCCAGCCAGTCGCGCTGTAACTGTTGTTGTTGTTCCAGGGCAAGCAAAACATCAAGGTATGCTGTAAAGCCGTTCAGGAATTCGATATGTAATTGCTTGTTTACTTTTGCTGCCATGGTCAATCGGTTATCCAATACATCCAGGCGTTTAAACTGGTTTTCTTCCCGGATCAATGCATTTTCAACTTCCTGAAAAGCGGTAAGTACGGTTTGTCCGTATTGATAAAGTTGCTGCATTTTTACGGCTTCTGTCCTGTCTACTTCCGCTCGCAGCCTTCCCCAGTATAAAATAGGAGCCAACAGGTTTGCTCCGAGTGTATAGGCCCAGTTTGAAAATAACTCGCTGTATTCATTAGATCGCGCCTGCATGGAGAGGTTTAATGACAGCCGGGGGAATTTGTTCCTGACAGCCGCGGCCATGTCACGATCGGCGGCGAGTAATAAATTGTGTTCCCGCTGTATGTCCGGCCGTCTTCTGACAAGTTCCAGGGGGAGTCCGGTGACAGGAAGGTCGGGAAGTTCGGGTAATGAATCCCGTAATTCTGTAATAAACCCCTGGGGAGAAGTTCCCGAAAGAACGGCGAGTTGGTTTTTGAAAACACTTAAATTGGTCTCATAAATAATATGTTGATCTTTGGCTTCTTCCAGTAGCTGACGCTGACGCAGGATATCCACTCCTTTTATTTGTCCCCCTCCGAAACGGGCCCGGATTAATTTAATGATTTTCTGATTGGTCTCAATTTGTTCCGAAGCCAGTTTCAATTGTTTTTGAGTGGTAAGGAGTTGAAACCAGACTATTGCGATCTCGGCAGACAGGGTCATGGCTGCAGCCTGATAATCGTAATACGATGCCCGCAGCCTGAAATCTTCAGCTTCCAGATTGGTCCGTATCCTTCCCCATAAATCTACTTCATAACCGGCTGAAAGCCCTAACTGTGTATTTTCCCCACCGGCAAAATCGGGTTTGGGCCGACTGATTGCCGTTTGTGCGCTGGCATCAATATCCGGGAGTAAAAAAGTGGATTGTGTTTTGCGGATGGCCTCGGCTTCTTTTAATTGATACCAGATGCTTGTCAGGTTCATATTATTGGAGAAAGCACTGTCCATTAATATATTTAGTTGTTTGTCCCGGAATGCTGTCCACCATTTATCGGGCATTACCGTGTGTCCTGTCGATGAAAAACTTTCCGGTTTTTCTATAGGCGCCTCGACAACCTTCATTTTAGGAGAACAGCATACAAAACCTGCCATCAATAAAATGAATGCTGGAAATTTTAGCGGGGATGATATGTCTGGGGAATACGATATCAATGGGTAAATATTTTTGAGAAACGTCCTGAAATTACTACAGGCCTTTTAAAAGTAGAGTTTTTTGCTTAGTTGACCAAATATCAATGAGATAAGGTGGAAGACTGTTTGGATTCTGGTGTTCGTTTGTAACAGGAATCCATTTTATCCGGCATTTGCGATGCTTTTTATGGCGCATAACAAACCCTTTCGGTAGCTGGGGATGGTTGAAGCTAAGACAGGCCCCTCGTTTCCGCGATGCTCGGACGAGTACCGGTGGGGATAAACCTGTAATCGGGTGGCTTCGGTACACTTTCGTTTTTGGACGGAAGTACTCAGCCACCCCATGCCCATTTCAATTACTCCAGGGGCCAGTTTCTTTCTAAAAGCGTTACAGCTCTCCCCCTTTGAGGGGAGACACAGGGGAGCGCCCTCTCAAATAACCCAATCAACCGGGAGGTGCCGTAAGCACGATAATGTTTTATGCCGGTACGGTATCATCCTTAGCAGGAATAGTATCGTTCCGGCTCATAGGTAAACCCCGGCCATGTGCCCTGGGTTTCATTGTTGGCCGAAACCATATGGTTTCGGCTGCAAACCTATTTGTTGTCAATGATCGTGCATTCATTTTGCCCGGCTACGGTATCGTCTCCGTTAGTCACGATATGGTTTTGACTGGCCACGGTATCGTTTCTTATGGTCACGTATCTGTTTCGGCCGGCTTGCGTATCGTCCACATTGGTTAGGGTATGGTTTCGGCTGGGAACGTGTCTGTTGCTAATGACGGTGCATCCGTTTGGGGTGGCCACGATATCGTTTCAACTTCACACCTGTTTGTTTTCAATGATTTTGCGTTCGTTTCGACTGGTAACGTTACTGTGGCCAGTTGCAACCAAACGGTTTTTTCTTTTTGCCTCCTGACTAATACCCCCTATTTGTTTATACCCTTTAGCTTTGGCTACTTCCAGGTGTAGCCTTACCCAATGGCTGGCCCCATAACAGGTAAGGAACTATTATTCCGGAGAATTAAGGCGCTTTTCATCGTTTTATCGGCTTCGGTCGGTTCGTCATCGTCGTCATCAATAAGCCACATTAATCCGCCCTTTAAGCGTGTACTTAAATAGGTATATAGCATGGGCTGGGCCAATGTAAAGTTCAGAATGCTCATAATGTGCCTTGGGACACTACCTTTTTTGCGTTGTCCTTTAATCCAACGCATTAGCTCTATGTAGGAGTTTTGGGCATTCCGGTAGTTTTGTATGGGAGCAGTGGCAAACATGGAAAAATACCGGCCAATGGGGTGCCTCTACAGGGCGCTTCTCCCAAAATTACTTTGTGTTTGTTGAGACCGGTCTATAGCGACTTCAAATTTTTCCATAGCTTTGAGTTCAGCTTCACTTTCTGTAAGCCCTTCAGCCAGGAATTTTGCTTTCCATCCGGTATATACCGGGACCATACCCATCACACCGGCCATATCACCCAGCTTGACATTCATCATAAGGAAATTTTGTATGGCATCGTAAGCCCATTTAAGTATTTTGAACTTTTAAGAAGGTGTTTGGCATCTTTTAAAAAACTCACAGGGCTGTATCCTCTCAGGGCGTATTTACCTTTCGGTAAAAAAGCAATGGCATTCGTGGCAGATATGGTCTGTGTTAAAGCAATTTTAGGTTTTATAGCGACCTTCAGAGGGGAAGTAAATTGATTAAAATCAATTTTAATAAGAGATATTTGTGCAAAATATCGAGAGAATATCGGGATACATATTTTATGTAGATATTACTGATTACGACGTAATTGGTTGGATTTTAAAACAATAAAGGGAGCAAAGCTCCCAGTATTTTACAAAATTCGTGCGCTCGAGAGGATTCGAACCTCCACACCTTACGGCACTGCCGCCTGAAGACAGCGTGTCTACCAATTTCACCACGAGCGCATTTTATGAAAGAACTCCTTTTCTCAAAAAGGGTAGGCAAAAGTAAATAAACTTTGGGAATTCACAAAACCATATTTTAAAACATTTTGGAAATAATTCTCAAAGTAATGTATATGTATTTTCATCATCGTATTGTTTCGCAAACATTATTTTATGACAAATAGTAATAAGGCCTGTTTGAACGTTTGTCTCATGCATCGCAGATACCAGGGGAGATGAACAGGTTGAAAAAAGAGGTGTATATTTGATGATCTAAGAATTTCGAAAAGGATGTATTACCGGGCAGTTTGGAAGTATTTTTTGGACGTTAATATGTTTAACCTGGCATTTTCTATATTTTTTGTATTTGCCTTTGGAGTAGTTTCCGGCATACTCGTTTTTTGTTCTTTTGGTACGCTGATCGGTTTTCTGTGTTTTCAATACTTTAAGCACGGGGAATATTATGCCTACTACAATTTAGGGTTTACAAAAGCAGCTTTGATAAGGAGAGTTTTGGGAATAAATGTAGTTATATCGCTTGTCTTATTTTTTCTGGTAAGGTGATTTATAATGGAGGTAAACACATTGCAAATAGATATGTTGTCCAAATCTTTCGGGAAGAAACAAATCCTTTCCGATATCGGTTTTACATGTTCGACAGGAGAAATTATAGGTGTTTTCGGGAGAAATGGCGCGGGAAAGTCCACATTACTGAAAATTATTTACGGAACTTTAAAAGCGGATCGTATTTGTATTAAGGTTAATTCGAATAGTGTGAAAGCCCGCAATATCATACCCTCTAAGAAAATAGCCTATTTGCCTCAAAACACTTTTTTGCCGAAGGAATTGAAAGTACGGGATATTATTCCGTTCTTTTTTCCTGAGGGAGAGCAACAGGACAGGTTATTCTACTCTCCTTTGGTTGTAAGATTTGAAAACCTCCGGGTTGGAAAATTATCGCTGGGGCAGCTGCGTTATCTTGAAGTACTGCTTATTGCAAATCTCAAGCACCCTTTTGTGATGCTTGATGAACCATTTTCCATGATAGAACCGATATACAAGGATGCTATTAAGGAGATGCTGGTAGCATTAAAACAGACCAAGGGAATAATTTTAACAGATCATTACTATAAGGATGTTCTCCAGGTAAGCAACAGGAATTTTCTTCTGAAAGAAGGCAAGAAAATAGAAGTGAATGATATACATGACCTTGCCGGGAATGAATATTTAAAGAGATGATTTATACTGAACAGGTCATAAAGATATCTGAACACCGGTCAAAACTGTCATTTCGGGTGGAGTCCGGAAATATACCGACATGGTACTGAGGCTTCCTGACTTCACCCGTGCTGACATCTAATAAGGAACAGGTTGTTTTTCAAACCTAATATTTTCAATTTTGCAGGTATTTATTCCCTTTCCCAGAAAGGAGGAGGGGTGATCCCTAACGCCCGGAGATATACATAACCTTGTCCGCGATGATGGATTTCATTGTCCGTAAAGTAAAGCAGGGTACCGTAGATGTTGTTTTCATACATCCCGAAAGCGAGGTCCTTTTCCTGGAAGCGTCCGGGGGGTATTTGCGGCCATAAAGTGTTTATCTGTTCGGTGACCTGGTCCCAGAGTTCCAGGATCTCTTTTTTAGTCTTAGGTGTAGGCATATCATCCAGGTTTTCCCATTTTCCGGAAACGACACCTTCTATTCCCGGTCTGGCTATTTTTATCAATTCCATGGCGAGTTCGGAAAAGGGTCTCATGCCTCCTATGGAGAATGAATAGAGTTCTTTTTCCGGAAATGCTTCTATAACCCGGCGGGTTAATCTGCGATGCCCTTGCCAGTGTTCGAGGAAGTTTTCCGAATGAATTACAGGAGCGGTAAGTGTGGTGCTTTGAGCATTGTTGTTTTCCATGATTTTTAGCTTTTAATTTCTATACCACAAAGTAAATGACAGGTAGTGACAGCCCTATGTCAACAGGAAAATAATTTTTTCATACTATTGTTATTGTAGCGCGAAGAGGTTTATATTTTTGTAATTGAGATGGTTGTGTTTCTGTGCTTATGGTTAAGTATCGGTAAACCCATAAACAAAACGATGCCTTATTTGGGAAAAGTGATACATTGAACCGGGAAAAAGATTGATCTTAAAAAAGAAGAAAGGTATTATGGCCGGAGATACATATGACACGGTAATGGATTGTAAAGAAATCTCTTTGGTACGAAAGGGATTTTCTGTACTGGACACCATCAGTTTTCAATTAAAAAAAGGAGAGAACCTGGCTATTACGGGAGTTTCCGGGGCCGGTAAGACTACCTTGGCCAGGTTGCTTGCGGGAAAAATTAAACCGACTTCCGGAACGTGTAAGATAAAAGTGTCCGCCGTGCAAATGGTGGAGCAGCAGGACCAGTTCCTCTCCGTTTCCGGCAGGGGGAATACACATTACAGCCAGCGTTACGAGGCACAGGACACCTCCGGTATGCCCGATGTCCGTGAATATTTGTACCGTGTCCGGAAAGATGCCGGGGCTACGGAAGAGGAAGTGAACCGGGCTATGGAGCGCACGGAGATAACTCATATTGCGGACAGGAAACTTTTACAGCTAAGTAACGGGGAGCGAAAGCGTACCCAACTGGCGGCCGTTCTGCTCCGGAAACCACAGATTTTAATACTCGATCAGCCCTATGTGGGACTGGATATACATTCCAGGAAGCGACTGGACGATCTTTTACTCGATCTGTCGCAAACGACCACCCTGGTATGGATATGCGGGGCAAACCAGGTCCCTGCTTTGGCAGATAAGGTGCTGGAACTGGAAAAAGGGAACGTAAAGAAATTTACGGAACGAACAGCATATACCTTTTCTCCGGTAGAAGCAATATCCGCCCCCAACGGTTTTCTGCTTGACACGTTACAGGTACCCGGAGAAAAGAAAGCCTTCGATATTATTGTGGATATGGAAGATGTTAATGTAAGATTGGGAGGAAAGCATATACTCAAAGAGATCAACTGGCAGGTAAAGCGCGGAGAGCAATGGGCACTGGTAGGGCACAACGGAGCCGGAAAAACAACGCTTCTGAGTCTGATCACAGCCGATAATCCGCAGGGATATAGCAACAAACTTACCCTGTTTGACCGCAGAAGAGGAACGGGAGAGAGTATATGGGACATTAAAAGGGAAATAGGTTTCGTATCCTCTGAACTTCACCTTTATTTCTTACGGGGCAGGGGTATTTTCAATACGATCCCGGGGATAGACGATGGCGGACGGGAGGTATACAGTACCCTGAGCTGCCTGGATGTTATTGTATCCGGGTTCAACGATGAGGTAGGGCTCGTAACACAGCCCTCGGAATACCAGTTGCACATAGCCATGCAATGGCTTGAGATACTGGGACTGGAACGATTGGAAAAAAGTCTTTTTGCCCATGCGTCACTAGGAGAACAACGATGTATACTGCTGGCCCGGGCGCTGGTTAAATTCCCTTCCCTGCTTATCCTGGATGAACCCTTGCAAGGGCTCGATGAGCAGCAAATAATGTATTTTAAGGCCCTGCTCGATCAAATATGTGATACGCTAGGCACTACCATGATCTTCGTATCGCACTACAGCGGGGAAATTCCCGATTGTGTAAGTCACATCCTGGAAATCAGTGGAGGAGAAGTAGTCCGTAAAGAGCCCGTTAACTGATTTTTAACACCGTAGACAGGTGATTGTTGCTTTGCAAAGGTTATATTTATAATCTAACAAAAAACAATCAACCCGATGTTAAAGAAGATATTCATTCCGTTGAGCATGGCGGTCTTTTTGTCCGGATACGGTCAGAAAATCAAGGATGACATTAAACAGATCCTTCCCGAAGGAGAACATGCTTTTACCGTCGTCCACTTCAGTAAAAAGGAACAGCAAGGTACTGTCGAAATCCGACAAAACCCGCCTTATGCGGGACATAGAAATACAACAAAAGTCACACTGTCGGGAGAACAGGCGGAAAAAATATTTAACGGCAGAGATACGGAGGGGGCAAACGAAATGGTTATATATACCGGGAAAGAGAAATACACGGTAATATGTAAAGATGACATCATAACCTTTGTTCCGGAGCGTGATTCGGTCTCCTTCGCCGTAGACTGTGCTACGGGTGAATTTATTTCGAACGATCGTAAGGTCATGATGAAAAGGGAAAAAGTGGATGTTCGGTCATCAGACAATATCTTCGGAAGCCCTTGGGAAGGATACCGGTGGGAATCACCAGAGGGCGATTTCTCAGGGTATGACTTTACGGTAGGCAGACTCCAAAATAATGGTAAGGTTTACATAGAAATACGGACCCCGGAAGATATGCATTACAGATTGTTGTCCAGCTGATACTATATAAAAATAAAAGAGGCTTTTTGGGCCTCTTTTTGGTTACGGTCTTTTTATTGTTTTTCAACATTGTAAAAGTTATAATCAGTCATAGGTGCATCCGTAAAACCCAGGTTACGGCCTATGGTAATAACCTGTCCCCGGTGATAAGTGCTGTGGTTAACACAATGCATTACATATTCGAAGCCCGGAAAGTCAGAACGGAACCACGGGCTTTCAATAAGGATTTTTTCTTCTATGTTTTCTTCTACCAATGTATGGATATAACTGGCTAATTCTGAAGATTGTTTGAGAACTCCCGTAAAGGTATCTTCCAGTGTTTCCTTAACTTCTTCAAATGTTTTTGGAGGCTCCTTTTTTAAAACAGAAAGCCAGTATCTTTCGGTTTGCCTGATGTGTTCCAAAGTAGGTCCGATCCCGGGAAAGCTGGAAGGAACATGTTGTTTCACAAGGTCTTCGTCTTTTGTTCTCAGCCACTCCACGAGCTTTGTATTAGCCCAGAGATTGTAGTTGACATAGTTCTGTGTAAGTAAAGAGATGGTAGTTTTCATAATTTATTATAAAGGTTTTGTTTGTTTATTATCTGGTTCAAAGATAAGGGCACTGTCTGCCAACAGAATGTCAGTAATAAATGGTTTTTCCGGAAAAAATACCACCATACATTTTTTTGATTGTAGTATGGATGCGGGAAAATAAAAAAGGTTGCCTGATAATTCAGAGGCAACCTTTAGAATTTTATATAGGGTTTACGGAATTATTCTGCGAGTTCCGTGATCTCTACGTCAAAAACAAGATCGGCATTCGGTGGGATAACTCCTCCGGCTCCCGCTTCACCATACGCGAGGTGAGAAGGGATAAAGAGCCTTACTTTGTCTCCTGCGTTCATCTGTAAAAGTCCTTCCCTGAAGCCTGGGATAAGGGGAGAGTCCGGGCCGTAGAGCATGGGTATGGGAGCATATCCGCCTTTTTCTTTACGAACCTCGTTTACCGTACCGAATTTCTCCACGATACTAAGTTCATTGGAATCGAACAGTTTCCCGGTATCCAGGAACCCGGCATAATTAACTTTTACATATGTGCCTTCCTGTGGTTTTTCTCCGTTTTCAGCTTTGTTCAGGTACAATATTTTCAATCCGCTGGGAAGTTCTTCCGCCTTACCTATCTGGCTCTCGAACTCCCGAACCAGGGCTTCGGCTGCTTTTTTAGCTTCTTCTTCCCGTTTGTTGATCTTGTCGAAATATTCGGTCATTACCTTAACGGCATCAAATTTTTTGGCTTCTTTACCGTTCCGGATGATGGTTACCTTATTCATAACCACATCTTCCAGGGGTTTGTTACCATCGGGAGAGGTTTTTACATTGGCTATGGTATCTACGACTTCCAGGCCTTCCACAACTTTACCGAACACCGTATGCCTTCCGTCCAGGTGAGGCGTTGGCACATGGGTAATAAAAAACTGGCTGCCGTTGGTACCCGGTCCGGCATTGGCCATAGACAGTGTTCCTTTGCTGTCGTGCCTGAGCGTGTCCACGATTTCATCCTCGAATTTATACCCGGGACCAGATTGGCCGGTACCGGACGGGTCTCCGCCCTGTATCATAAAATCTTTTATGACCCGGTGAAAGGTGACACCATTATAAAATTTCTTATTTTTAAGGCTGTCTGACACAAAGGGACTGGTCCCTTCGGCCAGAGAGATAAAGTTAGCTGCCGTTACCGGGGTTTGTTTGTAGTGTAATTGGAGGATCATTTCTCCCTTATTGGTCTCTATATCGGCAAAAATACCGTCTCCGAGATCAGAATGCCTGGTACTTTTACACCCCAGGGCAACCAGGACAAGAAGCAAAAAAGCTGCATTGATTTTTTTCATGGATATTAATGTTTGTGAATTTGGTTTTGCGTTGTAAATTTTATGAATTCATTTAAACTTTTGATACTTGAATAAACTTATTGTATATCCCCGGAAGTATTCCCCGTAGTCACACTGTCCCGGGCAGTTTCCAGGATGTCCAGCAGGGTTATTGTACTTTTTACGGGAATGTTGACCCCTATCCTGTTTTCGTCACCATGATAGCCAAAAGCCAGGGAAGAAGGGAACATGAAAGTAGCGGTTTCTCCTTTTTTCAATAGTTTGACTGCAGTCCTGAGCCCCGGGAACAAATCTTCTTTGTCTACTTTAAAACGAACCTGTCCGATTTCTTCTTTACTGTAAATAATGCTGTCATTCAGGTAGCGGATATCGTAGTTAATGAGTATAAGATCATCTGGTTGTGGCATATAGGCGCCCATACTGTCTTTTTGCTGATAATAATACCAATAGCCGTTTGGTGAGGACCTATAGACGTGTACACTGTCCTTTCGTATAAGTTCCTTAATTAGTACCTGTTCTTTTTCCAGCAGTTCCTTATTCCGCTCCACGGATTTCCGGAAAAATTCCCCGGTTTTTACAGCTACGGGTCTTCGGGCTTCGGGTTCTTTGCACCCGGTGAACATGAAAAGGGATAACAGCAGGGTACAGAGAGGCCGGGTAAAGGAATGCTTGTTTAATTCATCCGGTATCCGGAAACTCGCTATGTTTTTTTTACCACACCTCATTTTGTCAATTCCTTTTTATACTCCTCCAGCAGTTTCGTGAACTTCTGAATGGTATCCTCCATAGAAAGATCGCTTCTTCCCCCGGAGGCATTGATATGTCCACCGCCGTTAAAGTGTTTTCTGGCCACATCGTTGACAGAGAAATCCCCGACGGAACGCAGGGAGATCTTGATAAAATCTTCCTGGGTATCCTCAAGAAATATGACCGAAAACCGAACGTTTTTGAGCGATAGCCCGTAATTTACAAAACCTTCCGTGTCCCCTTTTTTAAAGCCGAATTGCTCCAGTTCTTTCCTGCTCAGGGTAATATATACCGTGTTGTATTTTTCCAGGAGCACGAGATTTTTTAGTGCGCATCCCAGCAGGTGTAGCCTGCTTAGTCCGTTGGTATCATAAACGGCACTGTGTATATCCGAATTTTCCGCTCCCCTGTCCATAAGATCTGCAACCACCCGGTGGGTGATGCTTGTAGTGGAAGGAAAACGGAACGATCCTGAATCCGTCATAATTCCGGTGTAAAGGCAGGTGGCTATATCTTTGTTTATTTTGTCACGATGGCCCAGGGTGTCCATAAAATGATAGATCATTTCACAGGTAGATCCCATTTTCGGATCGGAATAGATATATGTGGCGTAATCGTCAGGTTGTTCGTGATGGTCTATCATTACAAAGGCAGCCTTACTGTTTGCCAGGGATGGTTTCATATCTTCAACACGGTCCAGTGAATTGAAGTCCAGTGTAAAAATAAGGTCGGCATTTTCTATAAGTGCCTTTGCCGTTTTTCTTTTGGTGTCGAATTTCAAAACACTCTCGCTCCCCGGCATCCATTTCAGGAAATCCGGGTATTCGTTGGGAGATATAACCACGACATTGTGCCCCAGAAGATTCAGGTAATGATATACGGCCAGGGAAGCACCTATAGCGTCTCCATCCGGATTTTTATGTGGAACAATAACAATGTTCTTTGACGAGGCAAGTACATCCCCGAGCTCTTGTATGTTTGTATTCATAAGGGGCTAAGATACGATTTATCCCGATTTTTTGTCAAAAATAACCTGAAGTTATCCGTAGCGGAAGACCGTTTGCCGTAAAAACCATAACATTCGGTTAATACGACATATCGTACATTTGTTTTTTCTTGAAAATAACGAATAAATGAGACGATTATTTTTACTCCTGTTCCCCCTTTTCTTTATAGCATGTCAATCTGCAAAAGAAACGGTGTCTACAATTTCCGGACCGGACTATGTTATTGCATTCGGTTCGTGTAATAACCAAAGGCTGGAAAATGTACTTTGGAAAGAAGTGTTGAAAAACGATCCGGCAGTATGGATATGGGGCGGGGATAACATCTATTCGGATACGGATAGTATGGAGATAATGCAAGAGCATTATAAGAACCAGTTGGCACAGGAAGATTACAGGAAGGTGAGGAACAAAACGAAAATACTGGGCACCTGGGACGACCACGATTACGGACTGAATGACGGGGGAGAAGAATTTCATGCCAAACAGGGAACCCAACAACTCTTTCTGGACTTTATGGGAGTGGCCGAAAACGATCCCCGGAGAAACAGGGAAGGGGTATATCATTCGGAAATATTGAAAACGCCGAAAGGAACAATAAAGATCATCGTACTGGATACCCGGTATTTCCGTTCCGGACTTACGGAATCTCGGGAAAAAGGAAAGCGATATATGCCCGGCATTTACGGGGAAGGTACGATGCTCGGAGAGCGGCAATGGCAGTGGCTGGAAAAGGAGCTTGCCGGTTCGGATGCCGATTTTAACCTGATCGTAAGCAGTATCCAGTTTTTATCCGGGGAGCACGGCTTTGAAGCCTGGGCCAATTTTCCGCATGAAATAGACAGGTTACAGCAACAAATATCCGATTCCGGGGCCAAGGGGGTGATCGTTCTCTCGGGGGACCGTCACATATCCGAGTTTTCCAGGGCGGAAATAGCGGGTCTTTCTTATCCGTTGGTGGATTTTACCAGCAGCGGGTTAACACACTCTTATACACAATTTACCTCCGAGTACAATCCGTACCGGGTTGGGGAAGTGGTTTCGGATATCAGTTTCGGACTTTTACAGTTTGATTTTGATAAAAAACAGGTAACCATGCAGATACGCGGCAGGGGGAATAAAGTTTTAGGGGAATTGGTACAGAGGTACTAGGTTTGTCCTCCTAATTGTTTGTTTGCAATCGTTCTATTATTTTCATACATTCCACAGCTTCCTTTACATCATGGACCCGTAATATATGTGCCCCTTTGAGTAATGCAATGGTGTTTAGCGTGGTAGTACCGTTCAGGGCTTCCTGCGGAGTGTTCCCCAGGAGTTTGTATATCATCGACTTCCGGCTAATACCCGCGAGGACAGGCAATCCGAGGTTGTGCAGTAGTTCAAGTTTGTCCATCAGTTCGTAGTTGTGGGCAATGGTCTTGGCAAAACCGAAACCGGGATCGATTATAATATCGCTGATGCCTGCTTTTCGGGCTTCAGCTACTTTTTCTGAAAAATAATAGAGGATTTCTTTGGTAATGTCATCATACTGCGGATTTTGCTGCATGTTCTGGGGTGTCTCTTTCATATGCATCATAATATAAGGTACACGTAATTTGGCTACGGTAGGGATCATTTCGCTATCCAGGTTACCCGAAGCGATATCATTTATAATGGCTGCCCCTTCTTCCACACATGCCCTGGCAACGGCGGCACGGAAAGTATCGACCGATATACGAATATCCGGAAATTCTTTTACCAGTAGAGAAACGACCGGAACAATGCGGTGAAGTTCTTCCGTTTCATCCACATGCTGCGCTCCCGGGCGGGAACTGTAGGCACCGACATCAATAAAAGTGGCCCCTTCGTTTAACATCTTTTCCGTGCGGCTAAGAATATCGCTTTCGTCCTTGTATTTTCCGCCGTCGTAGAAAGAGTCGGGAGTAATGTTGAGTATTCCCATGATTGCGGGAGTGGAGAGATCGATTAATGTTCCTTTACAGTTTATGGTCATTGTTTTCCGGTTTTGAATGTTGTCATGACAACATAAAAATTATTCGTGTATTCGTGGTAAAACCCACTTTCAGTCTACTGCAAATCTATGGATTTTACGCCGGTGATTTAGTCTGTCACCAGACAGAAAACAACAAAAACATCCGTGTATCCGTGGCAAAATAGAGAACAAATAATTAAAAAACATCAAAGATACTTTCTCTACTGCGGAATGAAATTTCCTTTCAGGAGTTGAGCAATTCAAAAAATTAAGCGAAATTTACGCAAAATACAATCAACAGCATGCAGGATACTTCAAAACAATACGACGAAGTGATTGCCACTTGTCGGGAATTGTTCGTTAATAAAATGAAGGATTACGGGAGCGCTTGGCGGATATTGCGGCTGCCTTCCCTTACCGACCAAATATTCATCAAGGCCCAGAGGATACGTAGTTTGCAGGAGAAGAAAACCCGGAAGGTAGATGAAGGAGAGGCTTCGGAATTTATAGGGATCATCAACTATTCCGTGATGGCACTTATCCAGATCGATAGAGGCATAGCCGATCAGCCCGATCTCCTTGTAGATGAGGCTGCTGCGTTGTATGATGAAAAAATAGGAGAAACCAAGAACCTCATGGAGGCCAAAAACCATGATTACGGTGAAGCGTGGCGCGACCTGAGAGTCAGTTCTCTTACCGACCTTATCCTGCAAAAATTACTGCGCGTTAAACAGATTGAAGACAATGAAGGCAAAACCCTGGTGAGCGAAGGTATCGGGGCCAATTACCAGGACATGATCAACTATGCCGTCTTTGCATTGATATTATTACAGGAATAAATACCGGGGTTCACAGGAAACCAAATCTATAATTTACCTTAGTACATGACAAAAATCGGTTTTGCACAATTTATCGGAAAATCAGTTTAACCCCTCCCGATAATTATCGGGACTTTCGGGAGAGGGATTATCGAAATTCAATTTTTGTCATGTACTAAAATAATTTACATAACGCAATGAAACCGGCATGACTAAAATAATCCTTAGACCGCGGCACAATGATTATTTTAGTCAAGGGGTTACATGCGACCGTTGAAAACGCAATAAAAGTGAACACATGAAATATATCATAAACTTCTCCAGAATAGTCGTCGGTTTTTTATTTATCATCAGCGGAGCTATAAAACTGAATGATCCGGTAGGATTTTCTTTTAAACTTGAAGAATATTTCGGTGCGGATGTCCTTAACCTTCCATTCCTCACGCCATACGCACTGGGCATAGCCCTTTTCCTTGTGGTACTGGAAGTGTTGCTTGGCGTCATGTTGCTCCTGGGCTATAAACCGAAATTTACGGTATGGACCCTGTTGCTTATGATCGTATTCTTTACATTCCTGACATTCTATTCCGCTTATTTCAATGTGGTTACCGACTGCGGTTGTTTCGGGGACGCCATAAAGCTGACACCCTGGGAATCTTTCAGTAAGGATATTGTGTTGCTACTGTTCATACTGGTATTGTTCTTCGGGCAAAAGTATATCCGTCCTTTTATATCGGTGAAAACCGGGGCTGTAGGTACGGTTATAGCTTTGGTGATCTGTGTTTTGTATGCCAATCACGTGCTCAATCACCTGCCTGTGGTGGATTTCAGACCTTATAAAATAGGGGCCAATATAGAAGAAGGTATGATAGTTCCCGAAGGCGCTCCCAAACCGATCTATGAGTATTCCTGGAAATTCCGGGTGGACGGGGAGGAGAAGATTATAAAGACCAATGGCGATTATCCTACGGTAGACGGAGAATTTATAGATGTGGAAACGGAGGAAATACAAAAAGGTTACGAACCCCCCGTACACGATTTTACCATAGAACAGGAAGGAGAAGATTATGCGGAGGAAATGCTTGCTGAAGATAAACTTATTATGGTTATCGCTTACGACCTTCGTAAAACCAGTCCCGAGGGTCTGGAAAAAATAAAAGCAGTGACCGACAGGGCTATTGCAGATGGATATAAGGTTATCGGCATGTCCGCTTCGGATGAGAAACTTACCCGGCCGGCACAAAAGAAATACGGACTCAATTTTGAGTTTTACTTTACGGATGCCACAACTTTGAAGACTATAGTTCGCTCTAATCCGGGAATATTGAAACTCCACCGGGGCACCATAGTACAAAAACTGCATTTTAACGATGCGGAGGCGTTGGAAACGAAGTAAAATATAGCCGGGCTCTCAAATATTATATTAAATTTGTAAGGTTGTCTTTTTCAGAAGAAAGCTACTTTCTTTTTCGGGCAAAAATGACAACTACTTTCTCGGGCCGGTAGAAGTTTAAGGGCCCTGATCGATAAAACTCGTTTAAACGGGTTCATAAAAATAAAACTGCTATGAAAAAGAACTTTATGGTCGTATTTTTTACGGCCTTTACGCTGGTGCTCTCCGCTCAATCGCAGGAGTTTTCTGAAGAAGCCCTGGAAGACGTATTTCTCACCGTGGAAGGAAAAGATATCACTTTTTCCGAAATACTGGAAGCTAATCAGGGAAAAACATTGTTTATCGATGTCTGGGCGTCCTGGTGCAAGGACTGTATTGAAAGCGTCCCAAAGCTGAAGGAGATCAACACCAAATACGACGATGTTACTTTTGTTTTTCTGTCGCTCGATCGCAGTGTGGAAGGTTGGGAGAAAGGAAGGGAGAAATATCACCTCGATTACGGACAGCATTATTTTATCAAAGCCGGCTGGAAGGGAAGCCCTTTTTGCCAATCTATTAAGCTGGACTGGATACCCAGATACCTCGTGGTAAACCCGGAAGGCAAAATAGAATTATTTAAAGCTATAGAAACTGATGATACGCAATTAATAAATACCTTAAACCATACCATAAAATGAGAAAAAAGATTGTTGCCGGAAACTGGAAAATGAATAACGATTTGGGACAAACAGAGGAATTGTTGTCCAAACTTCTCAAAAAAATGCCCGATACCGAAGCGGAGGTCATGGTGGCCCCTGCTTTTACCAACCTTCGGGTTGCTTTTGACACGCTGAGCCAGAGTGCCGTGGAGGTTATTGCGCAAAATATGCATTTTGCCGAAAACGGGGCATATACCGGTGAAGTATCGGCAGAAATGCTGAAAAGTGTAGGGGTACGGACCGTAATACTCGGTCACTCGGAAAGACGTGCCTATTTTAACGAAACCGATGAAACACTTGCCAAAAAAGTAGACACTGCCCTGAATCACGATATGACTATCGTATTCTGTTTCGGAGAAGAACTGGAAGACCGCAAGGGAGGAAAACATTTCGAAGTAGTTGAAAGTCAGCTTAAAAAAGCCCTTTTCCATCTCAAAGCCTCTGCCTGGAAGGATATTATCCTGGCATACGAGCCCGTTTGGGCTATCGGTACCGGGGAAACAGCTTCGCCCGAACAAGCACAGGAAATGCACAAATTCATCCGCGAGACCATTGCTTCCAACTACAGCGAAAAAGTGGCCGACGGTGTATCTATTCTTTACGGGGGCAGTGTAAAACCCGATAACGCCAAAGAAATATTCTCACAACCCGATGTGGATGGTGGCCTTATAGGCGGCGCTTCCCTGAAAGCCAAAGATTTTATCGCTATCGTAGATGCGATTTAGAGTTACAGGTTTCAGGTTGCAAGTTTGAGGTTAACCCTAAACATGCAACCTGAAACTTACAACGAATAAGAAAATGGACACATTGTATATTGCCTGCGATTTTAAGGTTAAACCGGTACAACCGGGAACGGAAATTCTTATTGCTGAGTTAGGGGAAGCTGGATTTGAGAGTTTTGTCGAAAATGAAGAGGGAGTTATAGCCTATATTCAGAAAAGTGAATGGAAACCCTCTAGCCTGGAAGATATCTACATTCTCAAAAGCGGGGAATTCGATATAACTTATGAGGTAGATGAAATCGCCCAGGTAAACTGGAATGAGGAGTGGGAAAAGAACTTCCAGCCTATAGAAGTAGACGGGACATGTACGGTAAGGGCCCCGTTTCACCCGGTACCCGCAACCGAATTCGATATTATCATAGAGCCCAAAATGAGTTTCGGAACGGGTCACCATGAAACCACCCATATGATGATACAGCACCTGTTGCGACTAAACCTGAAAGGGAAAAAAGTGCTGGATATGGGGTGCGGAACGGGAGTGTTGGGTATACTGGCGGAAAAACTCGGAGCTTCTGCGGTCGATGCCATAGATATAGACAATTGGTGCTATCTGAATTCACTGGAGAATGTAGAGCGAAATCAATGTAACGCCATTTCCGTCTATGAGGGAGATGTCAGCTTGCTGGAAGGGCGGCGTTACGAGGTGATTATAGCCAATATAAACCGGAATATCCTGTTGAACGATATCCCCGCTTATGTAGCTTGTCTGGAACCAGGAGGAATACTTCTGCTCAGTGGGTTCTACAAAGACGATATCCCTGTTATAAATGAACTTTGTGTGAAATTTTCATTAAACATTATGGATGTTCTGGAGAAAAACCATTGGGTTGCGGTGAAGTACGGCGATGCGGAGCTGTAACCCGGTAGCTTCGGTACATCCCGAACGTAGTTCGGGACACTCAGCCACCTCGTTTTGTGAAACCTACCCCGGAATTTTAAACCTGGAACCATTAAATGTTGCAATTATGGTTTTTTAATGCGTTTGCCGGATAGGGCTGACGAAGACAAATTTCTAAAATAAATTTTGTGTAATTTTGTATAAAAGTCGTTTACATCTTATCTTTATGACAATGCATACGGAAGAAAACATATATTTGAGAGAAGACACCTGTATGCCCGGAGATAAAAAAGGGGTATTTTATGCCTCTACCCGGGAAGAGACTTTAGAAGAGGTATTGGTGGAAGAGGATGTGCTGAAGCAAAACGAGATAGTCCTCTACAACGATGATGTCAACACTTTCGATCATGTGATAGAAACCCTGATCGATGTGTGCGATCATACCCCCGAACAGGCTGAACAATGCTCCATTATTGTACATTATAAAGGGAGATGTACAGTAAAAACAGGGGCTTACGAAGACCTGAGACCACGGTGTTCCATGTTGCTGGATGCCGGACTGAGTGCGGAGATCGTATAACCATTACGTTTTACTTTTTCTCCGGAGCCTGTAATACCTTGAACAACCCGAAAGACTTGAAAAGGTGGAATAATCCTGGCAGGATAAGCACGGAACCTGCGAGGAGAGTATAAGCTATGGAATTAATTACAGTTTTCCCCGCTATATTTTCGTAAATGCTTACCGGACCTTCCGTGGTGATGATCAGGGAAGGAAAATTGGACTGTACCCAGGCACCCAACATCAGGAATACCTGTAATGCTACAATGATCCTTATAACCACTTTTTTACCTTTGGCGAGATAAATCCATATGGGTATGAGGAGTGAAGCCGCAATGATAACCAGTACAACACTGAATGCATTGTCAAAGAAGTGATCTATAAAAACCTCTTCCGCATAAAAACCGTAACCAAAAATAAGCAAGGAACTCAACGCAACCGATATATTGGCCTTCCTGGCCTTTTTAATGAATAACCTTTGCTCTTCACCGGAAGTTTCACCAACCAGGAATACAGCAGATAAAAAAGCGACGAGTGAGGTGACAAAGACACCCATTAAAAGGGAGGTAATATTAAACCAGGGAGAAATATAGGCTTCGACAAAATTGTGGTTCTCTATTTCCTCTACCGGGATAAGTTTTCCGGAAATAAGAGCCCCGGCACTCACACCAAGTAAAAAAGGGGTTATGATACTGGAATACTGGAAGAGCTTGTTGTAAACGTTTTGTGAACTATCGACTACCGCATCGTAATGACGGAAAACAAAAGCTGTTCCTCGCACCACAATACCAAAAAGCAACAGGGTAAGCGGAATGTGCAATTGCGTGGTAATAATATAGTAGTAGTTTGGAAAAGCAATCCACATGATAACGATGACGATGATAAGCCATACGTGATTCGCTTCCCAGACAGGACCTATGATCTGGTATGCTATTTTCTTGGTCACTTTCTTGTTTTCCCCGGAAGACAGTAATTCCAGTATACCCACGCCGAAATCCGCTCCGCCGAATATAAGATAGAAATATACCGAAACAAACAAGAACAAAAATACTACTGCAGTCATTACGAATTATTTTGGCGGTTAAACACAGTGATCTGTCTGCCCATCAGCCAGCCGACAGCCAGGGCGAGCAGAACATACATGAGGATGAATATGAAGAGACTGTATTCGATACCGTCTATCGGGGTTACGGAATCCTTTGTCCGCATAATGTTGTAAATCACCCAGGGTTGCCTGCCCACTTCAGTAACTATCCACCCGGCCTCTACGGCAATAAAACCCAGGGGAGCGGCAAGGGCAAACATCAGCCAGAACCATCTTTTCCGGAGCAGGGACTTCTTTTTTCTGCTGACAAAAAACACAACAGCCAGCAATGCCAGTAATGTGCCAAGACCTACCATAAGCTGAAAAGCGTAATGCGTAATAGCCACCGGGGGCAGGTTTTCTTCCGGAAAGTCATTCAATCCCTTAACTTCCGCATCAAAATCGCCAAAAGCCAGGAAAGAGAGCATTTTCGGGAGTTCTATTTTATGGGTAACCTCTTTTTTCTCTTCATTGACTATTCCCCCTATATACAGCGGCACCCCTTTTCCCGTTTCGTAATGGGCTTCCAGGGCTGCGAGTTTTACCGGTTGCCTTACTGCTATGTCTTTAGCGGAAATATCCCCGCTCAGTGGTTGTAATATGGCGGCAATGGCACCAAAAGATATGGCAATGGTAAATGCCTTGCGATGTATGGCAATATTTCTTTTGAGATATATCTGCCAGGCGTGTATTCCCGCTACGGCAAATCCGGTGGCGGTAAAGGCGGCGAGGACCATGTGGAGTGCCTGTGAAAACCAGGCTTCGTTAAACAAGGCTTTAACCGGATCGATATTCAGGAATTCCCCGTTGACATATTCGAAGCCAGAAGGCGAGTTCATCCAGCCGTTAGCGGAGACTACCAGTATACCCGAAGCCACGCCCGATATGCCGATGATAAGCCCGGTAAACCAGTGAAACCATTGGTTTTTTATTTTTTTCCATCCGTAGAGATAAAATCCCAGGGCAATGGCTTCTACAAAAAAAGCCGCGCCCTCCAGGGAAAACGGCATGCCTATGATGGGGCCTGCGTGCAACATGAATTTTGGCCAGAGTAAACCGAGTTCAAAAGACAGGATCGTCCCCGATACTGCCCCCGTTACAAAAAAGATGGCTACCCCTTTTTGCCATGCTTTGGTCAGGGACAGATAAGCCTTGTCTTTTGTCTTCAACCATTTGTAATGAGAGACTACCATAAAAAAGGGCATGACCATACCAATACAGGCAAAAACGATGTGGAAGATCATTGAAACGGCCATTTGCAGACGGGCTGCGTCGAGTGTTTCCATAGGAGGGAAGTTTACCATACAAATTTACGGCTTTGCAGGCATAAGTCCCTCCGGAAATGTGTTAAAGATACTTGCCTTAGTAAGACAATCCCGGTGTTTTTTTCAGGTATTGATCCGTATTGAGCTGCATGAGTAAAAACATGGCTACATCCGCTTTGGATATTTTGAGGGTAACCGTTCTGTCGTTAGGAGCAAATCCGTGCCTGAAGTCGCCCGTAGCTTGCCCGTTGATAAAAGCGCCGGGCCTTACCAGGGTCCAGTCCAGATTACTTTCCATAACATATTTTTCCTGTAGTTCATGGTCTTTATATGCACCTTTAAGATACCAGCCGAACATAATATGTTTCCAGAAAAAGTTGAGATTGTCCCTGCTGTCACCGGCACCGAGTGTACTCTGGCATATCAGCCGTTTTATTCCTTCGTTCCGCATCCCTTCTATAATATTCCGTGTGCCCTGCGACCGCACGGTACCTTTTCTGCCCGAGCCGATAACACATAGTACGGCATCATGATCTTTTACAGCCTTTCTTACGGCTTCCTTATCCAGGATATCCCCTTCAAAAACACTCAGGTTACGGTGTCGAATGTCCTCCAGGTTCTTTTTGTCGCGGGTAAACGCGGTGACGATGTAACCCAGGGTAAGAGCCTCCAGTACCAGGGGCTTACCGATGTTGCCTGTAGATCCGAAAATAACGATTTTCATAATTTCTTGTTTTTTGTTCAAAACTACAGTACTAGGTCGACCGTTAATAGAATGAACCCGACATGGAATAAAATCATTCCCCGGTAAAAACAGTGAGAAAATCGGAGGGAGTATAGCCAGTGAATTCCTGGAAGGTACGGATAAAGTGTGATTGATCGGCATAACCGTTGTCGTAGGCGATATCGGTAAGTTTCATATAATCTTTGGACTGTAACTGTACCATCGCCGACCGGAACCGGCATATCCTGGCGTACAATCGGGGAGAAACTCCTACATGTTCCCGGAATTTCCGTTCAAAGGTCCGTTCGGATATCTGCATATCGTTTTGCAGTGCTTTTAAAGATAATTCCCCGTTATTCTGTAACAGGCGGGAGGTAGCATGAGAAAGCCTGTTGTCCGTTATTATCGGTTGTTGTCCGGCCAGACCAAGAAGAAAACCGGTCATAATTTCCAGGCGTTTTTCAGTAGATGCGGAAGTGGAAAGTTGTTCCCGGACGTATTTTACGTTTGCAAACGGCAGGAGTTCAAAATCGATACAACTGTCTGTGAGTTCACTGGCATGAATACCAAACAGGGAACGTATGATATGCGGGTACAAGATGAAAACAAATGCACGGACTTCCCCATGCGTGAAAATATGTATGGGTTTTACAGTCTGACCGTAAAGGAAGAGGGAAGATATTTTTTTATCGTTCAACATGATATCCTCACTGGAATCGATATACATGATCCCAGGGCAGCCATCCGCAAAAAAAGGCATGTCGTTATCCAGGTGTTCCGGAACAGATTTATGGAAAGACAACACCGATTTTACATAAGGGCGGAGCGTTTCCGGGATCGTATATGTACTCTTGTCTTCCATAATATTCAGGCGTAGGGAATTCCTTAGTTTGGGAGTTTGTTAGCCACTGATTCACGGATTAGCTATGAAAAGTGATTAGGGGACAACATGAATTAACTTTCCCATACTGAATATACATAAGAAAACTTAAAGCTACAATCAAAAAATGGATATAATGAGGAAAAGAAAAGAGCGGGAGACGAGGTTCCCTTCGGCTGGGCTCAGGATAAACTTCTCACCTCGAAAAGACCTTGAATCAAAAATGGTTATGGGGGGAAGGGTAATCTAAAAAAAGAGCGGGAGACGAGGTTCCCTTCGGTTGGGCTCAGGATAAACTTCTCACCTCGAAAAGACCTTGAATCAAAAATGGTTATGGAGGGAAGGGTAATCTAAAAAAAGAGCGGGAGACGAGGTTCCCTTCGCTGGGCTCAGGATAAACTTCTCACCTCGAAAAGACCTTGAATCAAAAATGGTTATGGGGGGAAGGGTAATCTAAAAAAAGAGCGGGAGACGAGG